>CAZLFF010000122.1:0-10541 GCA_964558755.1 uncultured Pirellulaceae bacterium | reverse complement strand
TTCGTCGGTCGTGCAGGTCAAAGATGGCGAGATCATCGTTCTTCGCGAAGGCGTTGTGGATGAAAAGACAATCCGTCGGCTGACGAGTTTTATTGCTTTGATTGTTTGCACGGGCAACACGTGCCGCAGCCCAATGGGCGAAGGTATCTTCCGACAATTGATCGCCGAGCGTTTGGACTGTCCGCCGGACGAGATCGAACGTCACGGGGTGGCGGTGATGTCGGCGGGGATTTCCGCGATGCCGGGCGGAGCGGCTGCCGGACCTGCGATCGAGGTCATGGAACAGTCCGGGATCGACCTGCGAGCCCACAGTAGTCAGCCTGTGACCCAGCAGATGATCCAGTACGCGGATTTGATTTTGACGTTAACCAACGGGCACCGCAGCGCGATCGTCAACCGCTGGCCACACTTAGAGAACCGAACCTTCACCATGCGGCGGGACAACCGGGACATTACCGACCCGATTGGAGGTACGGTAGAAACCTACCGAGCCTGTGCTGAGCAAATTCGGGAGAACTTGGTACACTGGGTGGACGAAGTCGATCTTTCCAATTGAAGTCCCATGAAAATCTCTCTCGGCAGCGACCATCGCGGCGTTGACCATCGCAAGATTATTGCCACTGTCGTCGAATCGTTGGGTCACGAGGTCGTAGACCACGGCACCAAGTCAACCGAGTCCTGCGATTATCCGGACGTGGCGGTGGAGGTTGCCGACGCGGTTGCGACGGGCGGCAGCGACATGGGAATTTTGATCTGCGGCACGGGCATCGGCATGATGATCGCCGCCAACAAGGTCTCGGGCGCACGGGCGGTCATCTGTTGTAATCGTGACGCGGTTAAGCTTAGCCGGCAGCACAATGATGCGAACGTGTTGTGCCTCGCAGGCAACGGATTTGATGAAGCGAATGTCCGCGAGACGATTACGACTTGGCTGGCAACGGAATTCGAGGGCGGTCGTCACGCGCGGCGGATTGAGAAAGTGGCGGCGATCGAGGCACGGTAGCGCCTCTTTGCGAAAAACACTGACTCGTGATTGTGATCTCTCTACGCTGCTTTGGCCTGAGCCGGGACTCTCTGTTCAATTTCCAACCGCGAGAGCACTCGAAACGGTCCCTCGAATTCGTCTTGGATTAAGAAAGACGAACCTGCGTACAACATTCTGGGGATCAGGAACCAGCTGGCGTCTAGGGCAGCCGGATCATAACCAGCCGAAACGATAATCATGTCCGTCCGCGTGTGGCTGTTGGCGATGCGACGCATGCTCGATACCAAATCGCCCGGTACCAACTGTGGCTTTACGCCCAGTGCTCCTAGGCGACGATGCATTTCGATCAGCGTGAGTTCAGACTGATCGTCGGGGCGTCCGTCGAACAGGTCGATTCCGGTGTACTTAACGTTCGAACCGGCTCCGAATTTGTGTGCGACCTGAACGATCCGTTCGGCTCGCGTCCCATCGCCCAAACCGATTTCAACAATGGCTCTGGCCTTGCTCTTTTTCATCCGCTGATAGATCGCTCGGTCGCAGGCGGGCTTGGCCAGCTTGCTCCATTGCAGAAAACGTACGGCAGAGATTGGATTCACGGATTCGTCCCTCGCTAGTTGGCCACATAACCCAATTGGTCGGTATAAACGTCATCGGACGAATACTCGATGGGCGTTGGACCCTCGGTCGGGACGTCGCACAGTTCCTGCTTCCGGAAGGCTCTAGCTGAGCCATTGGGGCCGCTCAATCGTTAAAGTCGAACGTTGCCGGAACGCAACAAGCGTGGGGATTCCTCCGTTGAGCAGAAAAATGGAACCATTGGCTGGCTCAAACGTATAGTTCGCGGCCAATCGAGCCGGAGCAGGAGCTTCGGTTACCCCACCCCAATGTGACCGCCGCGGCGGCTTGCCGCCAGCACCCAAGGTGCCGCCACATGCTGCTTTGGCAGCACCTATCGAATGGTATTTGCCATGATCTCCCCGGTCACGGCCCAACTGCTCTCTGCGCCCAAGGGACTCGGCGCTTCCCAACCACTGATGGTTCAACTGGCTCTCGCTGCGCGCGTTGCTGGTTGCTGTTCCATCAACGCGCAAATGAGAGACAACTTGACATGTCAGATCAGCGACGAGCATCGCAGCAACGGCTGGCTCAATTTGAAGCTTTTGAACAACGACTGATGATGACAGCCGATCCGGTCGGATCGCTGCTGCCACCGTTGGATCTGTCATTGCCTCGCGTCGAACAAGTCCAGGTTGCGGAAGTTGCCAGTGAGTTTCCGGCAGCTGAGTTCGATGTTGCCGACATGCAGACGCTGGCTGCGGATCAGCCCACCGAGGAAGTCTCGTTCTCGCCCTCGGTCGACACGATCACTCAGTTGGCTCAGCTTTCCAACAACCCCGCGACCGCCGCGGCCGAAACTGCCGCCGCGTTTGGATTTGATGGAACGGGCCAAACGGTTGCCGTGATCGATACGGGAATCGCTTGGGATCACAACGCGCTTGGTGGTGCCTTTGGCACGGGCTCGCGCGTGGTTGGAGGCTGGGATTTTGCCGAAAATGACGCCGACCCATATGACGATGGGCCGGCCGGGTTTCATGGGACGCATGTGGCGGGAATTATCGGCAGCAGTGATGAGACCAACAGCGGCGTTAGCCCGGGCGTCGATTTAGTCGGACTAAGAGTCTTCGACGACGCAGGTGCCAGCGATCTGAAATGGGTCGAGCAAGCGCTGCGTTGGGTCCACGAGCACCGAAACGATTTCGCAAGCCCGATCACCACGGTGAATCTATCGCTGGGGACAACATGGAATTCGGAGAACACGCCGGACTGGGGCACCCTAGAGGATGAGCTTGCCCTGCTAAAAGCAGATGGTTTGTTTATCTCCGTTGCGGCGGGCAACTCGTTCGAGGATTTCAACACGCCGGGTCTTAGCTATCCCGCGTCTAGCGAGCACGTGGTTCCCGTTGGTAGCCATGATGCAAACGGGCAGCTTAGCGATTTCAGTCAACGCACGGAAAGAATCCTTGCGGCGCCAGGCGAGTCCATCAAAAGTACGATTCCCAATTTTATCTTTGGCGGCACACGCGACGACTCGTTCATTGGATCATCAGGGACCAGCATGGCGGCTCCCTACGTCGCCGGCGCAGCGGCCGTGCTTCGGCAGGCGTACGAGTCAATTGGCGTGACTGAAATCGATCAGGATTTGATCTATCAGCAGTTCCGTGAGACGGCCACTCAAATCTATGACTCGGTAACACAGAACTATTACTCGCAGATTGATCTGCAAGCCGCGATCGAATCCGTGCTGGCTCAAAAGCCAACCGTCGAAGAGGGCAACGAAGAAACATCGGCAGGTGAGAATCAGAAACCAGAATCAACGCCGCCCACCGCCACCACTCCAGAGGCTCCGGTTGAGGAGTTAACGCCATCCCCAACACCAGAACCCACGCCAGCGCCAACCCCCGAACCCACACCAGAACCCGTTCCACAGCCCGCTCCTGAACCTGCTCCCGCACCCGTCAGTGGCTGGTTGGTTGATGGTGTTTTGTCGGTCGAGGGCACAGCAGGCGATGATTTGATCACGGTCGATGCGAGCGGCGAACGCTTCACGACGGTCACCGTCAACGGCGCCAGCCAGCAGTTCGAACAGTCCGACATTGACCGGATTGAGATCAAAGCCGGAGCAGGTAACGACAAATTGCAAATCAATTTGGGAACGACCGACGACTCTGTGGTGGTTTCTGAAGGCCAAGTTCTCGTTTCGAACGACCTGTACGAACTCGACGCGACGGACTTTGCGACGATCGATGTCCACAACTCGGGCGGCACGAGCAAGTTGACCTTGCAGGACTCGGTAGGCGACGATGCGGTTCACATTGACGCCGCCCAGCGAAGCGGTTCGATCGAGATGGCGGGCTTCGGGGCCACAGGTACCGGATTCACGAAGGTCGTTACGACTTCCACCGGCGGCAACGACAGCCTGACGATGGAGGGCACGTCGGAGCGTGAAAGATTCGTCGCCCGAGACGCGCGGAGCGTGATGCGAGCCAAGGATTTTGTGGCCAAGGGGCTAAATTTTGAATCGGTTCAGTTCGTCGGAAACGGCGGCTTGGACCGAGCGATCTTGCGAGGAACAGGGCAGCATGACATTTTCGAGCTGTCGCCTGAACACGCGACCGTGACCAGCGTCGATTCGACGGTCACGGTCACCGACGTAAGCAACATTCGCGTGATCAACCGCGCTGAAACGGGCGAAAGCGGCGATGAAGTTCGCTTCATTGGTTCCGCGGGCGACGACGTGTTTGTCTCAAAAGGTGAACGAAGTGTGATGCGGGGCGACGGCTATAAGAATGTTGCTCGTGGGGTGCAGACGATCTACGTCGACACTGGCGCGGGGAACGATCAAGCATCCATCATCGGCAGCGAAGGTGATGATTCACTTCGGGTTGACCGATCAACGATCGAGTTCGAATCAACGCGGAACTTGCTACGGTTGGTCAACGCCGAGGTCGTCGATTTCGCGGGCAATGGCGGACTTGATCAGATTGCTTTCGAAGAGTTTGAAGCGTTGGACCTGTTGGAATCGCTGGGCGACCAAGCAACCGCCTACTTGCGAGACCGCACAATCTCGGCGACCGACTTCGACGTACTCGAAGCCGAAACGGTTGACGAAGCGATCGCGGAGTACGATTTGGAAGCGGTCGACTACCTGTACATGTTGCGCGGCAACTGGCAGTCCAGGTAAAACTGAAGCTCGCGGCGTCGGTGCTGGGTGTAATCGATTTGATTGCGAGTGGGTCAAAGTGAATTCACTTCTGGGATCAATCTCGGCCGAAAACGCCAGGGTTTGCCGATTTTCTGGACTCTTTTGACTTTGGCACAACGGCTGCAACATCGTCGTCTAACGCCGCAAGGACTCTGCGGCGAATCTCGACCCTCTTTTGGAAGACACGTATGTTCATCAATCTTCGCCACTTCGCCGCCACCATCACCGCCGCTCTTTCGATCACCTTCGCTGGTGGCTTCACATCGACCGCGTCAGCGGATGTCTACAATCATTTGGACCGCGTTGCCTTGCGGATTCTAAAGAAATCAGAACGGCTCGTTAAAGAAACGGAACACTACCGAAACACGCCACAGTACCGTCATTTGCTAAGCGACGCGCGAGAGATGTGTAAACTTGCGACTCATATCCACGAGGTCACCCATTTCGAAGGCAACCTGCGACAGCTACAACGCGATGTCTACCAGTTGGACCAGGTGTTCCATCACGTGGAGGGACTGTTCGACCAGATCGAACGCCAAGCCGCGTACGGCATCGGGCACATTCGCGGAAACACGCGCCACGTCAAGAATTTGTTGAATCAGATCGAGCGAGAAATCGATTGCCTACATGATGACATCGCCAAGATCCGACGCACGAACGCTTTCGCGGCACCTGTCTATCAAGCGTACCGACCGAGCCCTTATGGTTACGGTTTTAGCTTGAACGATGCCTCACGTTACCACCGTGGCAGCGGCAGTGGTTGCTCAAGTAACCGTAGCCGACACGGTTACGACCGCTACGGTGTCGCACCGTATCACACGGCAAGAGGCTTGTCGATCGGCGGTGGAAGCTCGCGGATTTGGATCGGCTTCTAAAGCGATATTAGATCAAATGCAACTCGACTCGTCAGTGCGAGAACTGTCTCGTTGACGAGTCGGGCTATGATCGGGGACTCAATCTTCTATCGAGTCCCGTGCTTTGACCGCTCTTACTCAGCAGTTGACACTCTTTCCAGACAATTGACCACCAACGCTGTCCAGCCCGTTTGGTGGCTCGCGCCGAGGCCTCGGCCGGTGTCGCCATCGAAGTACTCGTAGAACAAAACGAGGTCGCGGTAGTTTGGATCGTTCGCGAATCGAGGGTCGCCGACGTTCGCGGGGCGACCACTTTCACCACCGTGTTGCAAAAGGCTTGCGATTCGACCGGCCAGCTTTTTTGCAATATCGTCTAACGTTAATTCGTTGCCCGAACCCGTTGGATACTCGACGGTGAACGTGTCGCCATAGAACTGGTGATATGTTTCCAATGCCTCGATCAGCAAATAGTTTACGGGAAACCAAACGGGACCGCGCCAGTTGGAATTGCCCCCGAACAGACCGCTGTCCGACTCGCCGGACACGTACGCGACGGCATGATCTTTGTTGTTCAGGTTGATCTTGAACGGGTGTTGCTTGAGAACTCGCGACATGGATCGCACACCGTGGTCGGACAAAAATTCTGATTCATCCAGCATGTAGTTCAAAATTCGCTTCAGCCGGTTCTTGGATGGAATGGCCAGCATCAGCTGCGGAATCGCGCCCCGTTTTTCCATGTAAGTAATTTGGCTGGCGAGTTTTTTTCGGTTGTTTAGGAACCACAACATTCGCTTCTTGAAGCCCGGCAGTTGGTCGATCAGCTCGCTATCCATCAAGCCTACCGCTGCGATCGGTAACAAGCCAACCATCGAGCGAATCTTTAGTGGGATGCAATGGTCGCCGCTGTGGAGGTGGTCATAAAAGAACCCGTCTGACTCATCCCACAAACCGTTGCCACCGAGCGTGTTCATCGCATCGGCGATCGTAACGAAGTGCTCGAAAAACTTGGACGCAACATCTTCGTAGCTGGGATCTTCTCGCGCCAGTTCCAGCGCGATCGACAACATCGTCGTGCAGTAGAACGCCATCCACGCGGTGGCGTCGGCTTGGTCCAGGCGTTCTCCCGGCGGGAGCTGAACGCTACGATCGAACACGCCGATATTGTCCAACCCTAGAAAGCCGCCGCTGAAAATGTGGTTGCCGTCGCTATCCTTTCGGTTGATCCACCAAGTAAAATTGATCAGCAACTTGTGAAAAATTTTGGCTAGGAACTCGCGATCGCCTTTTCCATCGACGTCCCGACTAATCTCGTACACGCGCAGCGCGGCCCAAGCGTGAACGGGTGGGTTTGCGTCCGAAAACGAGAACTCGTATGCAGGAATCTGCCCGCTGGGGTGCATGTACCACTCGCGCAACAGCAGCAGCAACTGCTCCTTGGCGAAATGAGCATCGATCTTGGCAAATGGGATCATGTGGAAGGCCAAATCCCACGCGGCGTACCACGGGTACTCCCACTTGTCGGGCATACTAATCACGTCACGATTATAAAGATGAGCCCACTCGGCGTTCCGCCCGTGCAGGCGTTGCGGCGCGGGGGCGGGACGGTTGGGATCGCCTCTTAACCAATCCTTGACGCTGTAAAAGTAAAACTGCTTGGTCCACAACAGACCAGCGTAAGCCTGCCGCGCGATCGCTTTGTTGGGCTGGCCGGAAACGGGTTTGAGAACGCTTGCGTAGAAGTCGTCTGCCTCTTCGATTCGTGTATTGAAAATCGCGTCGGCGTCCACGCCGCCCAGTGGCTCTCTCGCATTATCACCCAAATCGGCGTCGCTGCAAAATCGAGCGTGATAGACAACGGATTCACCGGCCGGGATCACGTCGTGGTAGTGCGCGGCGGCTTTCGTGCCGGTTTGCCCGGGCTGGACGGCTTCGATCTCGTCGTCCACAACGAAGCGATGAAACGCGTCTTTGACAAACGCGTGTTCGTTTTTAGTTCCGAAGACGACTGAATGATTGGTCTCGTTCTCCGTGAACATCAACGGCGGGTGTTCGCCGGTCGCGTCAGGGGCAACGAAGCAGTGCATCTTTCCCAACGACGCGTGTTCGGCGGCGATGTGGCCGGCTGCTGTTTTGCTCATCGTCGGCCGTGGCCAGTAGCCCTCGCCCGAGCGCCCGTGTGACCAGGTGTTGCGAAACCAAAACGTCGGCAAGCAATGAATCGCGGCCGCTTCTGGGCCGCGGTTGGAGATCGTGATCCGGATCAGCAGGTCGTCCGGGCCGTTCTTCGCATATTCAACTTGAACATCGAAGTAGCGATTCTCTTCGAACACGCCCGTATCAACCAACTCGAACTCGGGCTCTTGCTTTGACCGGTTTGCATTTTGCTCGACCAACTGTTCGTACGGAAACGCGGCCTGCGGATACTTATAGAGGGCCTTCATGTAGGAGTGCGTCGGCGTACTGTCGAGGTAAAAGTATTCTTCTTTGACGTCTTCGCCATGGTTGCCCTCGGGACCCGTCAGGCCGAACAAGCGTTCTTTTAAGAACGGATCGTTGCCATTCCACATCGACAACGCGAAACAAAATCGGCCTTGCCGATCGGTGATCCCCAGCAGCCCGTCCTCTCCCCACCGAAAAACGCGGCTGCGAGCGTGGTCATGAGAGAAGTACCGCCAACTATCACTGTCGTGAGAGTAATCCTCTCGCACGGTGCCCCATTGTCGCTCGGCCAAGTAGGGCCCCCAGCGTTTCCAATTGGCAGTACGAGCTTCATCAGCCGCCAGGCGCTGGTGTTCGGCGGAGGTCGCAGGAGTGGTTGGCTTAGAAGTCATTGCGTTGTCAGAAGAGATAGAAAAGTAAAGAGCCTAGCGTTGACCGATACTGGCCAGCAACGCTAACCATGAAGCCCCGGTGCCAGCACCCAGAAGTAGGGGACCCAAACGGCAAAGCAGGCGACCGTACTAAAGCGGAAGGGACGTCACAGGTATTAACCCGCTAATGTCCTGCCGAAAGTTCCGCATCAACACCCGCATCATGACCAATCAATCGTTTTGCTAACGCGCCAACCGTCAGGCCCTGAACGATGATGGAAAAGATCACGACGCCGTAGGTGGTGGTCAAGAACAAATCGCGGTTCAATTCGGGAGTTAACTGCAACGCCAACGCGATCGAAATCCCGCCGCGCAGACCTCCCCAGGCCATGATCGTGGCGGTATGTGGCACGAACGCCAGCCTCTCGCTGAAAAACTTGACAGGTGCGATGAGTGAAAGGTAGCGAGCGGTCAATACGATCGCGATCGCAGCAATCGACGCGTAGACATAGCTGGTAGTGACCTCAAGAATTAGCAATTCAAATCCAATCAGCACGAACAGAATCGCGTTAAGGAGGATATCCATCAGTTCCCAGAACTTATCCACGTAGGTCTCCGTTTGGGCCGACATGCTGGTACCGCGGACCGTGTCGTTACCAACCATCAAGCCAGCAACCACCATGGCCAGCGGAGCCGATAAATGCCAGGCGGACGCCAGCGAGTAACCGCCCATTACACAGGCCAGCGTAATCATGACCTCGATCTCATAGTCGTCGATCGAGCGAAGCAGCGCCCACGTGACAACGCCAAGCACGAACCCAAGCAACAAACCGCCCAGAACTTCTGTCCCAAATAGTGTGATCACGTTGCCAATGGTCCCCAAAATCGAACCGGATTTAGTTTCCGAATGAGTCGCCTCGGGTTCGTCCGCGTGGTCGGGGGATGGTTCTTTCTCGGCGTCGATGCTTCGATATGAGACCGCGTGGATCGAGGAATCACTGACGACCGCCTCGGGTGATTTTGGACCAAACTGTATTGCATGAGCGTCATCATGCCCGTGGGCCGAACCGCCGGTCGCGATGCTGTAGATCGTCAAAAACACCACGACTCCGACACCATCGTTAAAGAGCGACTCGCCAACGATCTTGGTCTCTAGTTTCTTAGGCACCCGAGCCTTTTTTAGAATGCCGAGCACGGCGATTGGATCGGTCGGAGAAATCAACGCGCCGAACAGGAGGCATTGGATGAACTTTACGTCGAGTTCCATCGCGTTGAAAACAAAATACGTCGTCGTCCCGACCAAGACCGTTGATACGAGCACGCCCAAGGTCGCAAACAATAGCACGGGCCAGCGTTGGACTTTAAGCTGGTCGAAATTGGTGTGCATCGCGCCGGCGAACAGCAGGAAGCCCAGCATCACGTCCAGCAACACACCCTCGAAGTCCACATAGCCGATAAAGGTCTTGGCCGCGATCAGAAACCGATCGGTGAATAGCGTGCTGGCGAACAGCGCGAGCGTAAAAACGATGGCGATCACCATCAGGCCGATCGTGTTCGGCAGTTTCAGGAAGCGAACGTTGAGAAACCCAAACAACGCGGAGAGTGCGATGATAATCGAAGCAATCGTGAACAAATCCATTCCTTGGCTTTCCTAAAAAATTCTGTCTGACCTGGCTGGCTTGGCTTGAGGTTGCGTCGTTTAACCGCGCCGGATTTCTGAGCCCTTGAAATTAACCTGCACGCGATAGGTCGAAATTTGGCGGTTGGTTGCTTTGCCGGTTTTCGGATCGATGGATTCAACTTCGACGCGAATCCGCTTGTCGACAACCGCGTGAAACCCACGCTCGGAGAAAATATCGATTAGCATCGCGATCGCGCGCGGGTCGGAGAACAGTTCGTCTTCTGTATTGACGACCGATTTTCCAGACAACGCGTGGCGTTTGATGATCGGCATGAAGCGTTCTTGAATGATCTCCACGACGCGCGTCAGCAATTCGGGGTGCTCGAACTCGTAGCTGTCTAAGCGACGGATAAGCTCTTGCCGAGCGTGGAGCGTGATTTCTTCGGCCAGAGGGACCAATCGCAACCGGTCAAACGTTTTCGGGTCCAGCTCCAATGAGCTTTGGTAC
>CAZLFF010000121.1:4092-10639 GCA_964558755.1 uncultured Pirellulaceae bacterium | reverse complement strand
GTCCAGGATCGGCTGGACGCATTCGGCAAGCTGCCGGACGCTCGCGACGTGTCGATCGAGAAGCTGGACGAGTTCAATAATAAAATTGCTCAGCAAAAAGAGCGTGTTGAGCAAATTAAGTCGCAGCGACGTCAGATCAAAAACGAAGCGACCGCCCTGCCGATCAATCGAGGTTTGTGGTCGCAGAAGGCTCGCATCGAAGCGATCAGCGAGCACGCGCCGTGGGTTGAGTCACTGCAGCGTCAGTCGAACCGTTTGACCGACGAGATCAACGGAATCGAAAATAGCCTGGTCGGTGAGGTCGATGGCTTGGGTCATCAGTTGAAGATCAAGAATCGCGACGTGCAGGACTTGGGAAGACGTGGGTTGGGGTCGTTGGAGACCTCCGCCAAGCGTTTGCAAGAACAGAAAGACCGTTTGCAGAAGGTTGAGCAGGACTTGGAAAAGGCCGAGTTCGATTTGGGTCAGCACAGCGAGCGGCTGTCGTCGTCGATGTCTGACTTTGGCAGCGGGGATTCGATCGAGGATACCGGCCGCTACGTCAATCGACTGCGTCGCCGGATCGAACTAGAGGACAAGATCGAAAAACTGAACCAGTCTAGGCGTTCGCTGGAACTGGACATCGACAACGTGGTAAACGCTCAGGTGTTGCCCGTCGGGAAACTGTGGATTAACGGTGCAGTATTTATTGCCGGTATTGCGTTCCTTGCTTTCGGTGTGATTGACACGCTGTTGGGCGGCACATGGCTGAGCGCAACGTCGCATCAAATGGGCATCATGTTCATGCTCTGCGGCGTCATCGCGTTTTTTGTCTCGATGTTCTTGAAGTATCACTGGGAAAGTTTGGCTAAGGAAGAACTGAACGACTTCCGCCACCAGTTGGACATCCTGCGTCAACAGCTTAAACGAGCCAAGCACGAGCGGGATGAAATCGAACGGCAGTTGCCCGCGGGCTTGGAAGGCCAGTGGGAGCTGGACCTAAAAGATGCCGAGGGACGACTGACTCGGATGGAGGACTTGGTGCCGCTGGAGAATCGCGTGCAGTCGGGTCGTTCTCAGATCGAGGAACTGCGCCGCCGCGTGGCCAACCAGCAGCGCGAGGTCGCAAAGGCTGCCGAAGTTTGGCAAGCGAGCTTGCGGACCGCGGGCTTGCCCGAAGCGCTTCAGCCACACCAGCTGAAAGAAATTACTCAACGCAGCGAGCGAATCACTGGTTACCACGCTCGCTTGGAACAGTTCAAATCCGAGCGAATCGAGCGCGACAAAGAACTGTCGGCGTTGCAGAAGCGGATTGATGCGATTCTTCACGACTCGGGGCTATCGTTTACCTCGAACAGTTTGCCCGATCGTTTGAACCAGATCACGATGGCGTTAAACGAGCAGCGTGGCATGGTTAAGGCTCGTAAAGAGTACATCGGCCGATACAAATCATTGCGGACCCGACTTACACGGGCGAAGCGGGACCTAGAAAGTGTGCGGGGTCAGAAACAGCGTTTGCTGGCCAAGGTAGGGGCCGAGAGCGACGACGCGTTCCGAGCCTTTGCCGCGCAGCACCGTGATTTGCGGGCGCTGAAAAAGAAACGCGAGACGCTGGACGATCAGATTTCGATCGCGCTGGGTAAGCATTTTGATGAAGCTCAGTTGAGGGAGGTTCTGGATACTTACGGACAGAGCGGGTTGGAGAAGCAGTGGACGATTGTTCAAACTCAAGCGGAAGAGCTGAAGGAAACGCAAACGCGACTTCATCAGCAACGGGGTGAGTTCCTGCAAGAGGTAAAAACGCTGGGTGAGGATTCGCGTTTGGATACCGCTCAGTTGGAGCTCAACGCCGTCGAGGCCGAAGTGAAGCAGCTAAAACGTGAGTGGCAGACTTTGGCGACCAGCACGCAGATGCTGGAGATGATTCGCGAGGGCTACGAGTCCAAGCGACAGCCTGAAACACTGAAAGAGGCGTCAAACTATCTCAGTCGGCTCACCGAAGGCCATTACACGCGTATCTGGACACGTTTGGTTGGTGAAGAACTGTTGGTTGATAACTCGAACGAAGAAACGATTCCAGTTGATAAGCTCAGCCGGGGTACCCGCGAAGCGGTTTATCTGTCGCTGCGGTTGGCCCTGATCGGCGCGTACGCCCGTCGTGGTGCGACGATCCCATTGGTGTTGGACGACGTGTTGGTGAACTTCGATGGCACGCGAGCCTATGCAGCTGCAGAACTGCTGTGCGAGTTCTCACGGAACGGTTATCAGATTCTGATGTTCACTTGCCACCATCACATGCGAGACATGTTCCATGAGCTCGGAGCAGACGTTCGCGTGTTGCCCGATCATCGTGACGTGGTCGATCATGGTGCGATGCCGACGGCGTTTGACGGACGTGGTAGAGTGCCGCAGCCCGTGGCTGAACCGCGGGAAGAGGTCGCGTCGCAGTTCATTCAGTTCGAAACGACGCCGCTTCGCGAACCACAGCCAGCGATTCCAGTCGAGTACTTGCCGCCGGAGCACGATTTGACGATCGATGCGGACGATTACGACGCGGAGCTTCAATACGAACTGTCGGCGGTGGTGACCGATCAGCAAACCGAGCATCGGCTACGCCATGAATTGGTGTACGTGTCGAGCGAGCACGCAACGCCGATCGATTTGTCAGGAAACGAATCGATCTGGCGTGAGTCGAGTGTTCCCGTCGTGAGGTAGTGTGGGAATTTCGCAGTTGGAGCGTCTCGCTCCAATCGCACCTCGATCGGCCAACCCAACCAACAACGCATCCATCAAACAAGTGTTTGGTGGATGCGTTTCTGTTTCTGGGCTGTGGTGTGACAGGGGCTTGTTGGTTCGGCGGTGCGGCGCGGAAGTCACGACCGCTTTGACTGAATCGCATCTCTGACACGCGGTTGTTCTGGTTGTTCTGACTGTGCGTGCGATCTGGCAAAGTGGCCAAAAGAAACGGGTCATTTCTCTCAGATAAACTTTGGGGACCGCTGGCAGGCCGACGATACCTGCCTCTACGTCACTGAAACGTTTCGCTTACGCGTTTGCACAAAGAGCGGCTTCGAATGTTTGATCAAGCATTTGCTGGCCTCGGGCAGACTGCGTGAGCCCATTCGTTTCGGTTCATTGCCATGGGATGGCACGCGACGACAACGGAAGGTCACACGCAATCCTTCCATCACCCTGAACGCTCCCAGGTGGTCGTCATGAAAAATACCGCTCCCCACTATCTGCTAATGACAGAAGCCAAAACAGTCGCGGAACCGCGCGAGGACGGACGTACACCGTCGCGACGCAGCGGACGCTGGCGTTTTGTGTTGGAACAGATGGGATACGAGTCTCGCGTCGAGGTAGCCGACCGCGAACCGTTTGTCGTGGGGGAGCGGCTGGAGCTCTTGGTTGTGGTCCGCGGATTGGAATCCTTGGAGCAACCCTCACGCGTAACGTTGCTAACGACCAGTCGTTACGTGGGCCGCGGCATCCGACATGGAATCACTCAATGGCGCGATAGCGATTGGCGGTGGGAGCGTTTTGGAAAGATGGTAGAAGTCAAACACAGCGATCTGTGGCGGCGAGTCGATCACGCGATGGGCATTCACCAGCTCGATTGCCGAATATGGGATTTCGGTGCGTTGCAGCGAGATGAAGCGAGTGATCAGGACGACTCCACATCGGTACGCGATCGGGCGAGCAGCCGGAATCGATTCAGTCAGCGAATCTCCTTGGCCGAGCGTCACGATTTCACGCGTCATGCTTCGGTAGACGTTGTGGTGGTTGATCCAACGGCAGCCACATCAGCTGCAGCAAATCGCGTCGATCGTGGTCACCAACGGTCGAACATTATCCGCCCTCACGGTGATGTTGTTGGCACGGCGCGTCGGTCTTTCGGGCCTGCGGCGTTTGCGTCCGACGAAGATTTAGCCAGTGCCCAGGCGGCAGCCGCAGATTTTTCTCGCGCGGTTACGGCTGCGATCGCGTCCCCGCCACCCGCCGTCGTCGCACCGTTGCCGGGCCCTCGCGGTAACCTGGCCGGCCCTGAAACCGACTTTATCGCCGCCCGAGAGGCCCTTGTGAAACCGCCTCGCGCCGGTCGGGCGTACGGTCAGGCCGTCAATTAGCGATTCGATTTCAAACTCGGATCGGATCAGGATATTCCTTTCCCGCTTTTTAGTATGAAAACCACTCAGATTGCCCGCCGGCGAACACTCTCCACCGCCGCATTGGATAGAATGAACCGCGAAAGCGATGCGATTCGGCAAGTTGTCCATGGTCGATGCGACCACCCCCACGCAGTACTGGGCCCCAAGCATCTGAAAGCCGAGGAACACTCGGACAAGGTTGTTATTCGCACGTTCAAGCCCAACGCGGATCGTGCGTGGGTCATCGCGGCGGACGAACGTCAGTTTCAGCCGATGCGTCGGATCCATCCGGACGGCGTTTTTGAAACCGTCTGCTGCCGCAGCTTTTTAAAATCCGGTCAACGACACTACAAGATTCGCTACACTCAGGAACAAACCACGATGACCGACCACGACCCGTACTCGTTCGAGCCGCTGCTGTCGGACATGGACTTGCACTTGTTCAACGAGGGCAACCACTTCGACATCTATGAAAAGCTAGGTGCTCATCAGCGGACGGTCGACGGGGTTAAGGGGATCAACTTCGCTGTTTGGGCACCGAATGCTCAGGCGATCAGTGTCGTAGGTGACTTTAACGGTTGGGACGGTCGACAGCACCCGCTTCTGAAGCGCGTCCCGAGCGGGGTTTGGGAGATTTTCATTCCCAGTTTAGAGGTTGGCGAACTCTACAAGTTTCGCCTCGTCGATTGCCACGGTCAGGAGGTCGAGAAATCCGATCCGTTCGGCTTCGGCGCAGAATTGCCGCCTCGCACCGCATCGATCGTCCGAGACTTGTCGGCCTACCAGTGGCAGGACAGTGATTGGATCGCCAAGCGTTCGAAGGTCAACCCGCTGGAGCAACCTGTGTCGGTTTACGAACTGCATCCGGGCAGTTGGAAGCACGAGGAAGGCAAAGACAACGGCTGGATGAACTACCGGGACTTGGCCCATCAGGTCGTCGGCTATTGCTTGGAGATGGGATTCACGCACATCGAATTGATGCCGATTTCGGAACATCCTTACACGGGCAGTTGGGGCTATCAGACAGTCGGATATTTCTCGCCGACGAGTCGTTACGGCACCCCCGAGGATTTCATGTACTTCGTGGATTTCTGCCACCAAAATGAGATCGGTGTGATTATCGACTGGGTGCCGGCCCACTTCCCCAAAGATGTTCATGGATTAGCAAAGTTTGACGGAACGGCCTTGTATGAGCACGCGGACCCGCGGCAGGGCGAACATCCAGACTGGGGCACGCTTGTTTTTAACTACGATCGAACCGAAGTTCAAAACTTTCTGATCAGCAACGCTCTGTTCTGGATGGAGAAGTATCACATTGACGGTCTGCGCGTGGATGCGGTCGCGTCGATGTTGTACTTGGACTATAGCCGCGAGGAAGGCGAGTGGGTGCCGAACGAGTTTGGTGGCCGCGAGAATCTGGGCGCGATTAACTTCATGAAGCGAATGAACGAGAAAGTTCACGAGCAATTTCCGGGCGTGTTGACGTTGGCCGAGGAATCGACGGCGTGGGGGGGTGTCTCACGCCCGACGTACACGGGAGGTTTGGGCTTCAGCATCAAGTGGAACATGGGTTGGATGAACGACACGCTGCGATACATGCGGCACGACCCAATTCACCGCAAGTATCACCATGACGAGCTGACATTTAGCTTGATCTACGCGTTCACTGAGAATTTCATGCTGCCGTTCTCACACGACGAGGTCGTACACGGCAAGGGCTCGCTGTTGGATCAGATGCCGGGCGACCTGTGGCAAAAATTTGCCAACTTGCGACTGTTGTACAGCTACATGTGGACGCACCCCGGAAAGAAGCTCATGTTCATGGGCTGTGAGTGGGGGCAGTGGAACGAATGGAATTGCGACAGTCAGCTGCAGTGGGATCTGCTGCAATGGGGCTCGCACGCCGGCTTGCGGAAGATGGTGTCCGACTTGAACAGGCTGTACCGCGAGCAACCGGCATTGCACGAGGTCGATTTCGACGGCGCTGGTTTCGAATGGATCGATAGCATGAGCCGTGATCTGAGCGTGATAGGGTATGTTCGCCGCGCGAAGAATCCCGCGGACTATGTCGTGGTCGCATGTAATTTCACCCCGACGACGCATGGCGAGTACCGGTTGGGCGTTCCAGAGCCCGGCAGCTATCGTGAAATCTTCAACAGCGATAGTGAGTACTACGACGGCACCAATGTCGGCAACGGTGGCGGGATCGACGCCGAGCAAATCGAAGCTCAAGGTCGCGAATGGTCGATCAAACTCTCACTGCCACCGTTGGGCGTGACGGTGCTAAAGAAGGCGTAGCCTGCGTCTGATCGCGGGACGCTTATTTGAGCGGTTCGAAAGCTTAGAACTCGTATAGAAACTTGACTGGGCTTTCCGTGTCGGGTGGCAGGGTGCCATGATTCCGGAAGGCAGCATTCAGA
>CAZLFF010000121.1:875-4082 GCA_964558755.1 uncultured Pirellulaceae bacterium | reverse complement strand
CACGGTGCTGAAGAAGGCGTAATCCGTATCGGATCGGACGACGTACACTCGAGCCGTTTGAAGGCTCAATGGACCTCCCAAGGAAGCCCCAGGGGGCAAGGGGCTTAGGCTATCGCAGACGAAGGTTTGTTCGTGGTAGGTGTCTGGGGCTGGTGAAGTGTCATGCGAGAAGTGTCATGCGAGTTGTCCGCGCGTTGATGACGCGGAGCGTGATGACTACGTACCCATCACGTTCCACGTGATGCGCGCGTTAGGAACCTCGTCAAAGTGAAGCTTACGTCATTTCAACGCAAGGATCACGTCCACATTCTCGATATGATTTCGATTGCCTGCGAATTTCGATTGCACACGAACTACGGTGTGGCTCGGGTCGTCAGCGGTTTCGCGATCACCATCAACGAGCTACCGAAGGGCATGCCAATTTTGGAGATCGTTGCTTGTTCCATTCTGCTCAATAGCTCGCAAATGCGATTGACGATCATGCTCGGAACCTTCGGCGGCGCGGGAGTTGCGCCGAGCAACTTTTCTTTTAAGCGGATCAGCAACTTGACCGGGCAGGTCCAATGAAAAAGGAATTTTGATCGTAGTGTGTCAAAGCCGCTGGTTGAGATCAACTTACTGAATCCGCGACGGTCGTATCGAATCACGTGGTGATTCAAATCATCGTGGCTCGTCCAAAGCGCCATAAAGGCTGGGACTGTCGCGATTAGGCGACCATCCGGTTTGAGCAGGCTTCGCGCGTGCGTTAGGGCGGCCGCTGGATCGGGCATGTGTTCCAGAATGTCAAGCATCAGGATCACGTCGTAGCGTTGATCGGGAGCGAACCCTTCATCGAATAAGCGGCAGTGGATCTGTTCGCGCCATGGTCCGTCCTCGGTCAGCGTGTGGGGATCGCCCTCGATACCTGTCACCTGACCGAAACGCTGAAGCTGTTCAAAGAACAACCCGTCTCCACAGCCAACATCAAGAATTTGATTCTGGCTGCTGTGATCAAGCTCTCCCTCCAACTGGCGCAGGATTTCTTGCTCCCGGCTGCGCCACCACCAGTGGCGCTGGTAAAGATCTCGGTAATCTTCGGCGTAAGTTTGATCCATCAGAATACCTAGTCGGAAATCGTGTGAGTCGGTTGAGCGACGAACTCGTTCGGAAGCGCGACGAACTCGTTCGGAAACGTTGTCGCGTTCGCTCGGGCGGCCGGCGTTTGTTGCGAGTTCTGGCTCCACAGCTCCGATTCGGTCAGCTGGACGTTGTCGGTGTTCATCACGGAATCGACGACATACAACGGGCGGCGTTTAACCTGCTCATAAATCCTGCCCACGTATTCGCCAATGGTGCCCAGGAAGAACAGTTGGATGCCGGTCAAGAATGTCATCGCGGCGACCAATGTGGTGTAGCCCGGCGGCGAGCTGGCAAACACTAGATGCGAGACAACTGCATACGCGACGAAGCCAATCGAGCCGATCATCGCGAGCGCTCCGCCGTAGATCGCGGCGCGGATCGGTTTGCTGGAAAAGGAAAAGATTCCATCAAAGGCTAGTTGAAACAGCTTGGGGAGGCTGTACTTGCTAACCCCTGAGTGACGAGCATCACGTTCGACGGCGATTCCAGTCTGTCGGTAGCCGACCCACGCTCTTAATCCGCGCAAGTATCGATGCCGTTCCGGCATGCGTTTTAGGTGTTCGACAACACGTTTGGACAGGAGGGAAAAGTCGCCCGCTTGGCTGGGTAGATTCACATCCGAAAGCTTGCCGATCGTTGCGTAAAACGCTGCGTACGCCGTTCGCATCCAGAGCGACTCTTTACGCTTTTGTCGAATTGCGTAGACGACGTCAGATCCTCGCTGGAATTCGTCAACGAACTGCGGAATCGTTTCGGGCGTGTCTTGTAGGTCACCGTCCATCAGGACGACGGCGTCGCCCGTGACGTGGTCGATCGCAGCGGTCAGAGCCGCTTGGTGACCAAAGTTTCTTGATAGCAGCACGGCGCGGACGCGTGTGTCTGCAACAGCGAGAGCGGACAAGATGTCTCGGGTGGCGTCCGAACTTCCATCGTCCACAAAAATGATCTCGTGCGGTCCGCCTGGAATATTGTCGAGTACGTTTGTCAATCGGCGATGTAACTCAGGCAGCACCGTTTCCTCGTTGAACAGCGGAATGGCAACCGACAAGTTGATGTTCGCTGCGTCGCTTTTCGAATTCGATCGCTTTTCCGTCATCTTTGTGCTCGCTCAGATCGCGCGTTTGGCCGCTTTGCTCCGCCACAAACCGCTCAGTTGCAAGACAAGATGCTGGTCCGGAATTTGGCGTAAAAATGTAGCACAGGGAATCCCTTCTGAGTGGCATTGCCTCACCGGCAACGTTTTTGTTTTGGGCTGACGCGACGAACATGTCGGTAAGTTGGGTCGGGTAGCTTGGTGGCCCTGTGAGATTCGCGTTTCCTTGCTTGTTGAACCAAGGCAGGATCACCGAAACGACAATGGCGAATGGGACGGCGCACCCTTGATTAACGTTCGTGGACAATGGACGCGGTTGTGACGGTTGTTACGCTGTCCACCGGAGGCATCTTTCGCGCCTAACCGATTGTGCGCAAGAGAACGACAATGAGGAATCCATCAGGCGAAAATTGGTCGCGCCGCGAATGGATAACCCTTGTTGAATTAAGCGTGGTGCACAATTGAGCCAGCCAATTCGTTTCGTTCTCCCAATTCGTTTCCTTCGCACTGAGAGCTGCGTCTTAGATCATGCCCGATGCGACATCAAAAAACCCAGCTGTTGCTAATCGCGAGCCGTGGTCACCGTTGGTCTCGCTTGTGTTCATGTGGGCTCAGCTGCTGGGATGTGTTGTTTTCGTTGCGATGGGCGACCTGAATCACGACAGCGTCTGGTACCTAACGGCGACCCAAGAATGGCTGTCCGGGGCAACGCTGTACCAAGATGTCATTGAGGTGAATCCTCCGATCGCGTTTTACTGGAGCCTACCGGCCGTTTGGTTGGCTCAGTTTACCGGGTTGCGTTTAGACCTGTGCTTCATTGTGTTCGTTGGAGCACTCGCGGCAGTATCGACACTGCTGATTTTTCGTGTTCTAGAATCTACGGAATCGTTGAGCGAAAACGAGCGATTCTGGGTGTTGCAGGCGGCGTGGGTTTGCTCGATGTGGTTCCCCATGTCAGGTTTTGGCCAGCGAGAGCACCTCATGCTGCTTTGTTT
>CAZLFF010000121.1:0-865 GCA_964558755.1 uncultured Pirellulaceae bacterium | reverse complement strand
GTTTTCGCCCGACAGCAGGGCACGCGCATTGGCGGGCCCTTTCGAGCCGCGGTCGCCGTTTTCGCGACGATTGGCCTAATTCTTAAGCCGCACTTCTTTGTGATTCCTCTCTTCGTTTCCGTCGCTGAAGCCATCGCCCATCGATCGCTCCGTCCGATACTGCGACTTGAGAATTGGATTATGTTTGCCGGTGGCGTTAGCTATGCTCTTTTCATTCAGTATTTTCACGCTGACTATTTGCAGGTTGTTGTACCCACGGCGATTGAAGTTTACAGCGCCTATCGTCTCGACCCGGTCATTGTGCTTGGCCGAATGCCGATCACGCTTCTGGTCACGATAGGCGGCATTGGCTACACGCTAAGTCGATGCGGCGGCTTAAAGGGGACGTGGTGCTTTCTTTGCGCGGCGTTTGGAGGAGCGGTTTGTTACTACATCCAATTTACTGGTTTTTGTTATCAAACTTTTCCATTCTTTACGCTCGGCGCGTTGTTCTGTGCCCTCAGTTTTGTACTGGCGCGACGGAATCAAGTCGTGCAATGTCTTGCCGCAGTTGGCGTGTTGGCCGCGATCGCATGCGGCCCACCACCCGCTCGATATCATAACGACGCGAAAGTTGAATTGTGCTCGCAGCTGCCAGCGTTTGATTCCGAAACCTCGGTGATGATATTCTCAACGCGAGTGAGTGACGCTTTTCCGTTTGCGATGAGTAACAACGTGCATTGGCCCAGTCGATTCTGCGCTCAATGGCTGCTGCCGGGGGCGCTGATCTCTAAAGCCGCCGGCGAGAGTGCTGGCGATTCGAATCGTGTCGAGCGGTCATCACAGATACTGGCCGACGCTCGCCAAGCCAATGTTGAAGACATGC
>CAZLFF010000120.1:3744-10773 GCA_964558755.1 uncultured Pirellulaceae bacterium | reverse complement strand
CCTCGTTACCGATCAAATTCGCGTAAACGTAGGTCACCTGAAACGAGCGGCTGCCTTCAAGTACAAACCGCTGGCGGACGTTGTGTTTGTCAAACGCAAAATGACTGGCACTCGGGTTAAGAATAATATCGGCCCCTCGCTCGGCCAATGACGCGCCGGGCCGAGTACCGACCCACGCGTCCTCGCAGATCTCGAAACCGATCCGAACACCGCCAACATCAAAAATCAAATCCCCGAGTGGATAGGTCAAATCAGATTCGTCGGATTCGTCACGGTCTACCTCGCCTTGGACTCCTTCGGGCCAAGCCTTGAACCAGCGAGGTTCGTAATGGATCCCGTCACCGGCAAGGTTCTGCTTGGCAACATAGCCAGCAATCGTACCGTCAACCAACAGCGCAGCCACATTGAAGATCCCGCCGGCGTACATCAGCGGCAGCCCTACCGAAACAACGATGCCATCGGTATGGGGCACGATTTCGTCCAGCATCTGCTTGGCCAGCTGGTGAACGCCGGGCGAATGAAACGCGTCCTCGCAGCCGTAACCGGTAATGCAAAGCTCGGGCAAACACAGCACACTCACGTCTTGCTCTTTGGCTTCCGCGATGGCGGCCAGTATATTGTCGCGGTTGTCGGTCCACGCCAAAGGTGTCTGGTTGAGCACGCCAGCGGCGACTTTCAAAAGTTTCATCGTGTCTCTCGAATGGTTTGCTTTGAGTTCATTCGAACGGTTCGCTCAAACAAACAAACGCCGCTCTCGTTTAGAGGCCCTTGTCCGGTCGAAAGTTCGTTAGAATGAAGATCGACCGGCACTACAAGTTTGGTCAAACGACCCACAATCCGCAATGACGCCGAAAACCGATCCCGAGAGGCAACGTTGACCGCCACAAATCGTATTCAGCAATCGTGTGAGCAATGCGGCATCGCGTTTTTGGTCGAACGATCGACTGACCAACCCACGCCGACGATCTGCGCTGCGTGCCGAGCGGCTGACGTCAGAAAACAAAAGGCCGCTGCGCGCGAAACGGGCCGGCCGATAATCGATCTGGGGGCCAATCGCTTACTGACCGTCTCGTGCAAGTTATGTGATTCGCGATTGATGATTAACGAATCGCAAATGGGAACGACCATCACCTGCCCGGATTGTCACTCAGCGATCGAAGTGTCAACCGCCAACGCCAAGCCCAGCCAACACCATCACTCAACCGACACATCAAAAGGTGAATCACAAGGCAGCAGCTTCGATCCGGCGGCTCCGCTGGAACTCGAATCGACCTTTGAACGCCCCGCCGTCTACCCTGACCTCCCCGATTCGGACGATCCACCGACCGCGAACGAAGCGGCCGACGCAACGGCACTCGCTCCGGCCGGGAAAGCAAAGTCTAATGATCGAGCTGACGATCCAGAGCTTAACAGCGGCACGGCAAACCGATCAGAAATGCGAAAGCGAGCCCGCAAGAGACGCTTGAAAGAACGTAAGCGTCGGAAGCAATCGGTCGCCGACGATCGATCGAGCGAGGATCAACCGAGATTCGGCTCGCTAACCAGCCGCCGTCGAAGGAGACGAGCACGAAAAACGAACTTGTTCGCTGAGTCGCTCGGTTGGAGTAAATTTCCATCTCTGCTGATCGTATCGCTAATCGCGGGCGGGCTTTTGAGTTTCAGCGACTCCGGTCAGCTGACCGCCGGGCCATTGGATATTTTTAATCGATGGTTCACAGCGATCACCACCGAACAGCCAATTTCGGCTTGGCTGGTCTCACGGACTGCCGCGTTTGGAATCGGGAGCATGTTGTTGTACTTCGTCGCAGGCCGCAGTTTTGCGCTGAGGGTTCGACCGATCGCCAGCGAGGACGCGACGGATCCGAAACGACCGGGCAGCTTTCGGACCTCGATCCAGTTTGCCGTCGCGTGGCTTCTTTCCGGGTTACCGTTTCTGTGGCTGCATGTACTCACAATCCCGCTTCAGATTGCGATCTTCCCCGCACTGTTGGCGGGCCTTTGGCGCAACGGTTCATGGTGGCAGGTGATCGCCGCAGATGGGTTCGCCGCTCCACAAACGCCCTCCCAAAAGCGCGTTAGAAGAAAGAAACGAAAAGATCAAAACGCCAAGCGTCCATCTTTCTTTCGGCCCCTGCTCTCGCAATCGACCACCGCCGCGGCTGCGTCACTCTTTACGACAGCGATGATTTTCAGCGGTGGGTTTCTAGTCGTTCCCGGCTGGTTGCTGACAGCAGGGATCGTGATCGGCACGGCCGGAATTTGCGGCGGGCATTGCCGTAAGATCGCCAAGCAGCTAGAACCGCCTAAATGAACGAAGCGACGGAGAACACCACGGACCATCCGACCAGCGAACAACTCGTTGTGTCGCCGCATCCTGCCGACCATCGCGCGGCGAAAAAGAAACTGGCGGCGATCACTGAGTACATCGCGCGGCTGACATCGGCCAGTTTGCTCACCATGTGGGGCGTCTTGAACATCGTGATCAACCTGCGAACTTGGTTGGCTCCCGCGCCAACTGATTCTGTGGGCGAACCGGTGGCGTGGTGGATTCCCGCAATGTTCGTTGTTTTGACCAGTGTCCTGCCGCTCGCGATCGGTTTGCGAATGTTTTATTCGCTGCTGCGGCAAACCCGATCAACAGGGTAAAACACGAGCATGTCGAAGGCACCAGCGCGATTAAGTTAACAGCGCCGAGTACATTTCTTCGTTGAAGCCCACAATCAGCCGCTTTCCAACTCGCAACGTCGGCGCACGGAGATTGCCGGTTGGCCCCAGCATCAGCTTGAGGAGTTCTTCTTCGCTCAAGTCGTCGGTTTTCAGATTCACGTCGACGACCTTTTTCCCTTTCGCGGAATGCAACGACGTCGCGGATTTCAGGAGGCCCAGCGCATTCTCACGGCCCCAGGTTTCCTTCTTGGCGTTGGTTTCGGATTTCGATTCCAGTCCGGCGGACGCAAGAAACTCCTGCGTTTTGACACACGTCTTTCAGCCAGGTCGGTGGTAACTCCAGTCAATTTTCGCCATCGTGCTGGCTCCTAGATGTTGGTTTTCTCGGTCAAAAAGCAGCGATTGCCTTCGGGCGGGATTTTAGTGTAGTCGAGCGACCAGCCACAGGCCCGTTGGCGAACCGGTCGCTCGGAACGTAAAATGCGACGCGATGTCGCGGTTTCTCTGCGGATCATTGCAACCACTCCGCCGTCCGAGTTTGGAAACAGGTTTGATATGAGTTACTCTTCCGGTCGCCGCCGAAACAGCAGTTTTTCAGGACTAAAACTACGTCTGCTGATCGCGGGCGCCATCATTTTGTTTTCCGTCGTCAGCTATCTGTCCATGGGTCAGATCAACCCGATCACAGGTGAGAAACAACGTGTGGCCGAGAACGTCAACGAAGAAATCATGATGGGCCTTCAGGCCGCGCCATCCATGGGGCAGGTGTCTCGAAATTTCGAAGCCAGCCGCCGGGTGCGAGACGTCGGTGGACGGTTGGTCAGTATCCTGAACCAGCGCCTGCGCAGTAAAGGCATTACCAACCCGTACCCGTTTGACTTTCATTTGTTGGACGATCAACGAACCGTCAACGCCTTCGCCCTACCAGGCGGGCAAGTGTTCATTACCGAAGCGCTTTTCTATCACTTGCAAAAGCGCGGTGCAGACGGCCTCGACGGTCGACTCGCTGGAGTATTGGGCCACGAGATTGGCCACGTGCTCGAACGTCATGGCTCGCAGCGAATGGCGAAAGGCGGACTGATTCAGGGCGTCGTCGGTGCTGCCGGTGTCGCGGGTGGCGGCTACCAAACGGCCAATGCCGCGGCTTATGTGGGCAAGATCGCCAGCATGAAGTTCGGCCGACAGGATGAGCTAGAATCCGATCGCTGGGGTGTCGAACTGATGATCCTAGCCGGCTACTCTCCCGAGCGTCTGCTAGAGGTCATGGAAGTCCTTGAAGAAACATCCAGTGCGGGTGGCACACCGGAATTTTTAAGCACTCACCCGCGCCCGGCAAACCGGCGAGAGTACATCCAGCAGATTCTAAGCGAAAAGTTTCCCAGCGGTCTGCCACGCGGCTTACACTAGCCGGAACCGGCATGCAAAAAGCCCATCGCAAATCGCGATGGGCCAAGTGCTGGTTAAAATGCTGGCTGCGGCCTTTAAGGGCCGGGTGCTTCGCTCGGTGCGACACCTGTTCCCATTCGCAGCATGTAGCGAGTGCCAAAGTCTCCCGACTCTTGCAGGAAACGTGAGTTTGGGCTGGTGGTTAGCGATTGGATGAATCTGGGCTCAATATCAGCCTGCCCCCAATCGGTCTTCAACTCAATCGCTGGGACCGTTGGCGAACCGGTTAACACGTCGCCGTTGCTCATCACCACAACGGCCGAATCCTTGTTGTCGATGTGGAATCGGATTCCGGCGACTTGCTGCATCGGAATCGTGACATCGCCGAACTTGCACTTGAGCGAAAACTCATTGAAGCCAGCGATCTCGCCCGCCATCACCCGGCTGTTGTCCATGCGAATAAAGAACGGAGCGTCTTCTGATCCGCCAAGCATCGCCGATGGCATCGCTGGACGCTCATACTTCAAGACGATCTGCGAGAAGTTATTGCTGCTTTCGCTGACCGGCACGCGAACCGGCTGACCTTTGACCTGACCGATCAAGTCTTCGTCCAAGCCCAGCGACGCATTTTCGCCACTGACGTTCAACGGCAGCCCCAGTTCGATCGGCTCCTCTTCGTTTGTCTCGTCGTACTGCAGCTCAATGAAGCTAATCTTGTTGCGGTACTTTTCGGGAACTTGCGAACGCAAGCTGCCATAGCTTCGTAGGCTGGCAACCAGTTCGTTGTTCAGCTTCAAAACAAAACGAGTTTGATCTTGAGCGAACGCGTCACCGGACAGGCAAAGAACCGCCGCCAGAGCGGCAAGTGCGATTGACCGAAATTGAAACATGAAAGGACTCCGAAGATATGTTGTGTCTTTATTATTTTGAGGTTTATGGCTTTGTAAATCTGCGGCTTCGATTCTCTCGCCAGACAAGTAGACGCGGTGATTTTGCTCAAAGGCCGGCTGGTCTATGCAATAGTTTTCTCAGAATCCACGGTTTGGCAATCCACGTTGGGCGGGATTCACCGGAAAAGGTTGGTTCAAGGGCATCATCCGAAACGGTTGTGCAGGCTGGGCGATTGGGCGAGCATTTGGCAAGCCGCGATTGGGCTGAGCCGCAGCGGCCGGCTTGGTCAAAACCCAACGGTTTCCAGCCTTCGGGTCGCCTTCGAGAAACTTGATATCCCGGTCATAGGTGATCGATTCCAGCTTGGTAACCGGAATGCGCTCGTCGCCCCACCGAGTTGCCAAAACAATCTCTTTTTGCTCAATCTTGCCCGTAAAGTAGTCGCCGGTCACCGACACGATCGCAACGTCCTCGGGCGAATCGCTGTTAAAGCGGATGCCGCGAACTTTTGCCAAAGGCATATCGATCGACCCAAACTCAGTGGTCACCTTAATGGATTTCATGTTTCGCACCCAACCGGTCGTGCCGTTTTCTGGCGAAAGTCGCACGAACACCTGCGGACTGTCGCTCGGCCGCGGACGCGAGGCGCGACCAATGCTCGCGAGCCGACGCCGGCTTCCCGAAGGCGGATACTTTAGCACAATCGTATCGTAACCAGACTGATAGACCTTAATCATGATGGGCTGGTATCCCAGCCGGTCGACAATCGATTCATCCACGTTGACCAACAGCGTGCGACCGATTTTGTCCACGTCGTCCTTGATGACCAATTTACGTTTCAAAAAAGTGGTCGGGTGCCTGAGCAGCACCGAATCGACCCGATCACGAAAATGAGCGGGCAATGAAGCACGCAGATTGCCATCACGTCGTAAGGCTCGGGCTTCCTCGTCGCCAATAGTCAGCACGACGACGAAACGTTGATCTTCGATCTCTTCCTTGACCTCCGGGTCCTTGTCCGATGAGCCCAGTCCGGCGCCGTCTGCGGGTTCGAAATCACCGCCTGATTCGGACTGCAAATCCATATTGCTTGCCGCCTCGTCCGCGCCCTGTCCATTTGCGGTCGAAACAAACGAAGGAGCAGCAACGATCAACCACGCGGCCAGCACAAACCGCAGCCAAGCGAATCCGGAACGCGACATTGGACTCATGAGGACACCCTGATTTCTAAGCAACCGTGATAGGGAGAATCATTGGAAGCTCGCTGGCAAAAAATAGTGAATCGTGTTTGCGCGAAAAAGGGCCAACCGTCCCCACTGGAACGGTTGGCCTGTACGCAACACGCGTCGCTACCGCTTCGTCAGACTAGCGTCCACGAGCAGGCACGGGCTGGGCTTTCGTGAAGCGCCAACCTGAGCTGCCCGAAGTCTGGTCAGTGAAGAAACGAGCATTCTTGTCCGTGGAGATCATTTTGATCTTGCTCGTGTTGATATGGGCGGTACCCCAATCTGTCTTCAGCTGAACCTTGTCCAACGTGACCTTGCCGGTCAGCATGTCACCATTCTTGAAGGCCAAAACGGCCGAGTTATCGTTCCCGATATTCATTTTAACACCATCCACTTTGCTCAGCGGCACTTTGACCTCGCCAAAGCTAGTCGTTACCGAAAGCTCCGCAAGCTCAACAATCGAACCGGTCAGCTCGCGATTTGGCTCAACCTGAACGTAGACAACCGAGTCCGCGGGTCCGGCGACCGATTGAGCGGCAGCGAAACTACCTACGAACGGGGTTAACAGTAGGGCCAAAGCAAGGCTTTGAATAAAGCGTTTCATTTGTTTGTCTCCGGAGAATAAGAGTGCAGCTGGGTCGCGAAGTTGCGTGAGATTCGAGTCAGCCGAAACGCCACCGAAATCCTGCGACTTGGAAGCTGTGAGCGGCTGTGAAGCACCCAATATAGCCATGCGAGCTCAATCAACAATCAGCGAATCGCTAAAACTATTCGATTTGAAGCAGCGACGTCATTGCAGCCCACACAACCGGATTCACTTAACGCAACTAGGTCGAAAGCCGAACCGACGTAAGGCTTTCTT
>CAZLFF010000120.1:991-3644 GCA_964558755.1 uncultured Pirellulaceae bacterium | reverse complement strand
ACCGGATTCACTTAACGCAACTAGGTCGAAAGCCGAACCGACGTAAGGCTTTCTTTCGGTCCTATTGCGACTATAGAGGTTTCGGAAAATCCTGATTGGCATCCAGCTGACCGTCTGTTGGCGTCGTCGATTGGATTCCGCCCTGCGGGATCGTTACGTGAGCGGTCCACGCGATTGCGTTGAGCATCAACCGCCGGAAATCGTCGTTCTGCCAGTTGCGGTGAAAGTGCCCGCCAGTAAAACCGAAACCGCGACCGCGACCGTCGCCTCGGACAAATGCCCAAGCCAGGTGCTGCGGCTGTTTCTGCTCCAACACCGATTTTCGCACATATGGATTGTTGTGATGCGGTCCATCCTTACGAGATAACGTCTCGGCCGGCGGCAACGCAGATAGCACTGGCGTGACTCGCGTCATCTGTGGCGAGAACCGCATGTGGTAGTACCACTCGTCGTGAATCTCAAACGGATTCACGCCCGCCGTGACAGGATGATCCGGAATCGATTCAAACTTGGCCGTCCAGGTTGGGTTCACCGACCAGTCGGTCTCAAAGTAGCCACCAATCCAATTGAGGAAGCGTTGCCCCGAAAGGCCTTTCGGAATTTCAACACCATAATGAATGCAAACCAGCCCGACGCCACGCCGCATGACGTTCTCGAAGGCTTCCCCGTGTGAGTGCAGATAGTGCCGCTCGCCACCGTCCGTGTACACCACAACCGTATCAGCATTATCCAGCGCAGTCGGATCCTGCGGCCAGCCGTTTTCGTAGACCGTCGCCAACACCGGCAAGTTTTGCTTCGACGCGGCGGCCGCGTTCAAACCATCAGCCAACAACAAACACCCAGCCCGATGCTCATGAGCGCCCCAACCGTGGCTGGCTTTGCCCGCAAGGAAAACGATCTTCTTTTGACCGCCGTGCAGGGGCAATCGCTTTAGGCGAATGTCTTTGAAAGCGATCTTCATCGGCGGCCCGCTGTGCAGTTGCAACGCGAGCTTTCCACTGCGATCAAAATGCTGCGGGTCATGATCGATCACGCGAGACATCACGTGGCCGTTGATTGAAACCGAGATCTCGTTCCCGATCGCCTTGATGTGATAATCATTCCAGCCTTCCAGATCGACACACTGCATTAACTGGCGAGGATCGCCGAGGCCCCGCGTGGTGCGCTGAACGTCTTCGGTATACGTCACCTCCTGGCCTCGTGCGGCCAGCACCCCGCGCGATGTGTGTTCGTCGTACAGGCAACCCATGTACTTGGGGTTGTGAGCAATATCGGCTTGGTAACCAACGAAATGACCACTCTCGTCCGGCTGACTGCGAACTTGAATGCCGCTATTCGCTTGCTTGCCGCCTGCGATACGAAATTTTAGCCGTAGCTCAAAGTCATCTAGCTCACCGTGCTCCCAAACCAAGAAAAGGTTCTTGTCCAACGGTGAAGACTCAGAAATTTCTCCAACGATCGCACCATCGATTACCGCCCAGTGTTCCGAACCAGAACTCCAACCGTCGAGGCTCTGGCCATCAAAGATCGGTCGAAAACCATCGTCCGCCCGCACGATCGCATGTGCGCCCGCGACAAGCCACAACGTAATGATCGCGCAGACAACTTGGACGAGCAAACCAACACGGAACAACTTAGGCACATCCAAAACGATCCTCCGGCAATGCAAAACGAAAACTATGGGACAACGACAAGCCAAACCTAAAGAAAAACGTAGCGCAAACTTGATCCCGAAACCATCCGAGCAATCCGAGACAGCTTCCGCCAGATCATCGTTCCGGCATCGCCTCGCCGCAATCCTTACAAAAACGGGCTTTCGGATCATGGCCGGTTGTCATGCAATAACGGCACGCAATATTTGACACCGATGTCTTGATGCTCATGATCTCGGCAGAAACAAAACCCGTAGGCACAATAATCAGACTGTAACCCAGCAGGATCAAGACCGCCGACACAATCTTGCCAACCGGGGTGTGAGGCACGATGTCGCCGTAACCGACGGTCGTCATCGTTACGGTGGCCCAGTACATCGACTGCGGGATACTGCTGAACTCGCTGGCAACCAATTCATGCGTTCCCAGTTCCTCTACAGGCAACTCAAGTGCGATCGCCAACCCGTCTAGTTCCCTCTGCAGGGTTTCGGGGGTCATGTTTAGTTCCTCCGCCAACTGGCCAAACGTCTCATTCGCCGGGTCTAGCGAGTAACCTTGTTTGATCGCAACGGCGTTGTATTGCTCCAGCCGCTTCACCGCCGCGCGATGCGATTCGGGGTTTTCAATTTCGTACATCAACGACCCGGCGATCGTGATTGCGATCAAAATCACACTGACAAACACCACGATCTTTGCTCGCGCCTGATAAACCGCCTGCGCCAAATCATCGGACTCGTGAACGAACCAGCCTAGCTTCAAAATTCGAAACACACGCAACAGGCGGAGGGCCCGCACGACCGCGAAGGTTTGATAGCCCGAGAAAAACAGCGGCAGATAAGACGGCAGCACCGCCAACAAATCGACGACCCCAAAAAAGCTAGTTGCATACTTAATCGGCCGACGCACGCACCACAGTCGCGTGACGTACTCGATGGTAAACAAAATGGTTAGCGCCCACTCGATGGCAATGAACGTATCGCCCCAATGCACCGCAATGGAAT
>CAZLFF010000120.1:0-981 GCA_964558755.1 uncultured Pirellulaceae bacterium | reverse complement strand
AATCAACGGTGTTCAAGCAAACGCAAATCACGCTGATCATGATCGCGACCAACAGGGCTAGGTCAAACCACAAACCGGCTGGCGTATCCGCACCGAAAATGATCTCGTGAACTTTATCGCGCAGCGACGCCTGCGGCCGTGCCTCAAACGGTTCTTGATTGCCAGGAGTTGTTTTCATGACGGTGGCTTCGTGATGGTGTGATGCAGTCGATCAGCCGAGGCGAACAGAGGCTCGTTTGTCCAAACAGAAAACGCGGTGGTTCCACTCGGCAAGGCTGCTTGCTGGGCTTCCGACGTTAGTATGACGACTACGCCGTGGTGAGGAAACGCGGATGGGGCGACCGGACAAATTTCAGGCGGCTATTTTTACGAACACGCTTGCATTACTGCCGAGAAAATCTTGGCGACTCAGTTCAGGAAAGTTTGTTACTCACGCGGGCTTGATTGAGCCTGTTTTCACGCGTCATAATCTTCGTGGAGTATTGCTTCACCGGGCGTCAACTGCTCGCGGTGCTGAATTTTGATTGACGAGAGCTGAAGAACGGAATCTGGGGACCATGCCTGAGCAAATCGAAACCTCCGACAAGACCTCAGGCGAACAAACGCTCTACGAGGCCAACCCGGCCATGTTTGGCAACGAGCCCATCGGCTTTATTCTTACTGCGATCCTTTGCTTGGTCGTCGTTGGCTTGTTCATGATGTTCGCATGGTGGCTGCGTTGCAAAGGCACGACGCTAACGGTGACCAACAAACGAACTCGGCTGCGACGCGGGATCTTATCGAAGTCTATCTCAGAAGTTTGGCATTCAGACGTGCGAAATGTCTTGCTGGAACAAACGTTCTTCCAACGGGTTTTCGGGGTCGGGCGAATCGGGATCTCCAGTGCGGGGCAGAGCGGAATGGAGATCAGCGTCTCGGGTATCTCAGACCCAGAACGGGTCAAACGCCTGATCGACGAGCGTCGGGACGCTTAAACGGCGG
>CAZLFF010000119.1:0-10888 GCA_964558755.1 uncultured Pirellulaceae bacterium | reverse complement strand
GACCAATGGTGGCAGCGCGATGTGACCGACTGGATCGAGCGCGATCGCAACCACCCTTGCGTGTTCCTGTGGAGCGTTGGCAATGAGACGCATGGAGAGATCGGCAAGGATTTGGTGGCTCGCTGCCATGAGCTTGATCCAACACGGCCGGTTACTTCCGGAAGTTCAGAAGAGCAATTCATGGACATTCTGGGAATGAATGGCGGCAGCGAAGGCAAAGGCTGGTTTGAAAACAACATGCCAGAAGACCGCGTGTTCATCGGCACCGAGAATACGCACACGTGGCAGACACGCGGCTACTATCGGACTCAGACGTGGTATCGTGATGGGAAGATCAGCGTGGCGACCGACATCCCGAACCTGACCGAGAAGGAAATCTTTTCCGTCGACTGGACCGACAACGCAAACCGAGCCAATCGAAAACAGTTTTACAAATCAAGCTATGACAACGCGACCGTTCGTTCGCCAGCGCGCCGGGCGATCGCTCAGATTCGTGACTATCCGAACAATGCCGGCATGTATCGCTGGACCGGCCACGACTATTTGGGCGAGGCCGGTTTGGCCAGTGGTGCTTGGCCGTTCAAGTTGTTCTCTGGCGGAACTTGTGATTTGGCCAACTTTGAAAAGGATCTTTATTACCTCTATCAAAGTCAGTGGACAACGGAACCGATGGTGCACATCCTGCCGCATTGGACTCATCCGATGATGGAGCGTGGAACTGAAATCCCCGTCTGGGTTTACTCCAACTGCGATGAAGTGGAACTGTTTCTCAACGGCCAATCGCTTGGTAAGCAAAAGCCCGGCCGTAAGTGGCAGCAGATGCAATGCCAGTGGATGGTCGGTTGGACGCCCGGAACATTGACGGCGGTCGGATACAACGATGGGCAAAAAGCGGCTGAAAAAACGATCCGCACCGCTGGCGATCCGGCGCAGATTTCGCTGTCCATCGATGGACGCCCGTTGGCTGAATCGGGAAAGGACATCGTTCAGGTACGGACGACGTTCATGGATGCCAAGAGCGAGTTCTCCCCTTATGGGCATAATCGCGTGTTCTTCCATCTCGATGGCCCGGCGCGGATCAAGGCGTTGGACAATGGCCAGCCAAATGACGTCGAGCCGTTTTACGGGACCTCAGATCGCAACGCCTTTTTTGGGCTGGCCCGAGCCTATATAGAATCACAAAAAGACGAGACTGGTGACATCGAGTTGGTGGCTGGAGCCATCCTTGGTGACAAGAAGCTTGTGCTTTCCGACCAGGTTCACATCGATGTCCAACGAATCGCATTAAAAGGAAACCCGGCAGGTTCCACACTAGAAATTTTTTACACCACTGATGGCTCAACACCCACGGCCGACTCGAAGCGGTACGACGGCGGGTTTGAAGCAAAGCCCGGCACGACGGTGAAAGCATTGGTGACGCTTGATGGTGAGCAGGTATTGTCGATGGCCGAACGTTTTGCCAGCGACATAGGTTTGTTGTGGGAAGGCGGCGGTTTGGACACAGAATTTGGTGGTGACCAAGCGGAGGATGCCGAGTTCGTCAAAGCAACAGTTTCAACGGCCGGCAAAAACTATAACGGTTCGGGCTTTCTGGATTTCGGCAAGGAGAAGGGAGCCCACGTTCAGTGGTATCGGGAAAACGATGGAGGCGAGGCAAACGTTGAGCTCAGTATTCGTTATAGCGGCAACTTTAATGGAGCACGTTCGTTGCGGTTACAGTTAAGTGTTAACAATGAATCGCTGAAGAAAGTGCTTTCCTTGCCGCCAACCGCGAATTCTGGAAAACAATGGAGAACCATATCGGTTCCAATCACTCTGCAGCGAGGAGCTAACACCATTCGCTTGACGGCGATTGATAGCCATGCTCCGCTAATTGACGAAATCGCGATCTGCGAGCCTTAGGAGAAAAGAATGCTTGTGAAAACGAACGCGAGCTTACTAATCGTGCTTCTGGCGCTTTGTGCGTCGGTGGGCTCAACGGTTCGCGCCGACGATCGCGAAACGCTCAGCTTGTATGACCTGAAAGTTGAACACCTTCGCGAACCGATTCAACTGGATATTGAGCGTCCAAGATTCAGCTGGAAGCTGCGTGTCGCGGATCCTGAAACGAAAAACGTGGAGCAGCAGTCGTGGCATGTGCTGGTGGCCAGCAGTCCGGAACTACTTGCCGACAATCAGGGCGATTTATGGGATAGCGGCCAAGTTGAATCGGGCCAGTCGGTGCTGGTTCCCTATCAGGGTAAACCGCTGTCCAGTCGGCGAGACTGCTACTGGAAGGTCAGGGTCACCGATAATCAGGGCGGTAAAAGCGACTGGTCGGACGTGGCGCGATGGGAGATGGGCCTTCTTGATCCGACCGACTGGTCGGGGGCGCAATGGATCGGCTTGAAGGAAAAGAAACGTGATCACGAACTCTCTAGCCGGAAACACCTGCAGCTTGAGAAAGACGTGCAGCCCCATGCCTCGCCACTGCTGCGAAATGAGATCACGATTGCCAAATCGGTTCGTAAAGCTCGTGCGTACGTCAGTGGAATTGGGTACTCCGAGCTATACATCAATGGCAAAAAAATCAGTGATCATGTATTGGACCCCGGCCAGACCAATTACGAAAAGCACACGCTGTACGTTGTGCATGACGTGACCAAGGCTCTGCAGCAAGGCACAAACGCGTTGGGTGTTTGGTTGGGCAATGGTTTCTATGGACAGAATATCGGTTTCAGGATGAAGTTCGGTTACGGCCGGCCCAGCGTTCGAGCCAAGCTGTTTGTGGAATACACCGATGGAACCAAGGATGAGTTCGTGACGGACACAAGCTGGAAGGCGACGCCCAGCCCGATCGTTTTCGACAACGTTTATTGGGGCGAAAGCTACGACGCTCGGCTGGAGATTCCCAACTGGTCTGAACCCGGCCTTGATGATGCGTCGTGGCAATCCGCGATTGAAGTGCCCTCGCCTTGCCCCGATGAACGGCTTCGTGCTCAGTTGCTTCCTCCCATCAAGGAGATCGAACGACTGAAACCGGTCGAGGTCAAACAGGTTGAGCCCGACACGTGGCTGTTTGATTTCGGCAAGAACATCGCAGGGTGGGTTGAGATCACCGTCAATCAGAAAGCGGGCGATGTCATTCGGATTTTTCCAGCCGAGGTTGTTACGAAAGACCCTCCGCGAGCCGACCAGGTGACCTATGGTGGTGCTCCGGGCAGACCGCACGAGTTGTACTACGTTTGCAAAGGTGGCGGAAAAGAAACGTGGGCGCCGCGTTTTACGTACACCGGTTTTCAGTACGCTGAAATCAGTGGCCTGAAAGAGAAGCCGGATGCCGACAGCGTCCAAGCCGTGTTTGTGCGCAGTGCAATTGAGAAAACGGGCGATTTCTCCTGCTCGCACGAACTGTTGAATCAGCAATACGAAGCCAGTTTGTTGAGCATGGAGGGCAATGTTCACTCACTGCCCGAAGATTGTCCGCACCGAGAGAAGTGTGGTTGGCTGGGTGACGCTCATGCGACCGCCGATCTGTGTCTGTACAACTATGACATTTTCCGGTTTTACGCGAAATACAATCGCGACATCCAAGATAGCCTGATCAAGAGATACAACGATGGCAGTGGCACTTTCAAGATCGGTGAACGAAAATCAAAGGTTCCAAAAGGCATAAAAGGCGTTCCAACCTTTGTTGCGCCTGGCAAGCGTTCGGCGAGGCTGGGCAGTATCGACTGGGGAGTGGCCTGCCTGATCCTGCCTTGGCGGATGTACCTTCACACGGGAGATGTTCAGTCATTCGAACCGCACTACGAGCACGTCAAAGATTTCATTTCTTTTTATCGCACATACAAGAACGAAAACGGCGTGATTGATAACGGGCTGGGTGATTGGTGCCCGCCTCGCTGGGATCGGCGGAAGGCGCCTGAGTTCATGGAGTGCCATCCTTTCGTTTCCGGGACCGCGTTTTACTACCAGGCGTTGAAGATCGCCAGCGAAATGGCTGACGTTTTGGGTGATCGAAAGTTTAGCCGACAGTGCCGAAAAGAAGCGAAAGAAATCAAAGCTGCTTTCAATGACGTTTACTTAAAAGAAATTGAGAACTCGGATCTCAAACACTACGGCAGCCAGACTGCCACGGTGATGGCACTGAACCTGGGCATGGTCGAATCTGCAGATGTTGCCAGTCGCGTGGAAGCGTTGGTTCACGACATCATTCATCGACACGACGGGCATCACTCGTGCGGCATCCATGGACAGCGGCACTTGTACAGTGTGCTTGCGGACCATGGGCAAGACGAACTGGCGTACCAAATGCTAACCGACATGACTTTTCCCAGCCCCGGCTACGTTTTAAGCTGCGGTTTATCGACTTGGCCCGAGCGTCGATTCGAGTGGAAAAACGTTCGCTTAAGCAATTCGTTTAATCATCCGATGAATGGCGCATTCGCAGCATTCATGCACGAATCACTTGGCGGCATCCGACCAGATGAATCCAAACCGGGTTATCAACACTTTGTGCTAAAACCGCATTTGACCGGCCAACTGGATTGGACCAAAGCGCAGTTTGAATCGCCTTACGGTCTGATCCGTAGTGACTGGAAGAATGACGCGGACTCGTTCGTCTGGGAGATCGAAATTCCACCAAACGCGACGGCAACGGTCTTCGTCCCGTGTTCAGCAGATCAAGAACTCACTGAAAAACTTTCAGCCAACCAAGCCATCACTGTCAATGAGAATCAGCTCACTTGGCGACAATTGGATGTCGGTTCAGGCGTTTATCGTTTCGTCGTAAAATAATTGCCGATATCGGCCCACCAATAAATCATAGGAATTCTCATGTCATGCAAACGTATTAAGTTCGCCGCGTTCTTGTTGTCGGTATTTGTTGCTCAGCCCGTCATCGGGGGCGAGCCCGCGCATTCGCTGACCGTCGGTGAAAGCTTTCGGAATCCGATTGGCTTTCACGATGCGACGCCCGTGTTTTCGTGGAAACTTTCCGACGGCGCTGAGAAACAGATGGCGTATCGAATCGAGGTGAAGGGCAAGGACACTCTGTGGGACAGCGGTTGGGTCGAATCGGACCAGTCCGTGTTTGTGCCGTATGGCGGTGAACCGCTTGCGTCCCGCCAACAGGTGAGTTGGCGCGTTGACACGAAGGACGAAACGGGGGCGGCGTCCGGCTGGAGCGAACCGGCTTTCTTTGAGATCGGGTTGTTAACAAACGACGACTGGAAGGCCAGTTGGATTCGTCCCACGGAAGACATCGACTCTGAAAAAGAACCCGTAACGCTGCTTCGACGCAAGTTCTCGGTCGCCTCGGATATCAAACAGGCTCGCGTTTACGTCACCGCCCGCGGCGTTTTCGAACTATCGATCAATGGTCAAGTCGTTGGCGACGGGGCCTTCGCACCCGGGTGGACGAGATATTCGTCTCGCATCGAAACGCAAACCTATGACGTTACCGAACAAATCAAAACAGGCGACAACGTTGTCGGCGTTTCGCTGGGTACTGGCTGGTATGCGGGCCGGCTGGGTTGGAAACGTGATGAAAGCCGAAAAGGAATACAACCCGAACTACTCGTTCAGTTGGAAATTGAGCTTGCTGATGGGTCGACTCAAGTGGTCACGTCGGATGACCAATGGAAATCGACTGGCGACGGGCCCATTCGATCGTCCAGTATCTATGACGGCGAAACCTACGACGCTCGGATGGAGATTCCGGGCTGGAATGCGACGGGATTCGACGACTCCGATTGGAAGAACGTTTCCGCAAACAAAGACCTAGGCAACGCTCAGCTACAGCCAAAACATTTTGCGCCAGTTCGAGTCACCGAAGAAGTCGCTCCCGTCGCCATCACGGAACCAACTCCCGGCCAGCATGTTTTTGACCTCGGCCAGAACATGGTCGGTTGGATCCGATTGGACATGCCCGGTGTCGAGGGTGAAACGATCAAGATGCGTTTTGCTGAAATGCTCAGCCCTGACGGAAACATTTACACGGAAAATTATCGCTCGGCCAAGTCGACCAACTACTATACAGCGGCCGAAACCGAGAACTTCCAGTGGCGACCTACGTTCACGTTTCACGGGTTCCGTTACGTTGAACTTTCTGGAATCCCAAAAGGCGCGAACCCAACAAAGGACTGGCTCAAGGGGCTCGTTTTGCATTCCGACATTGCCAACATTGGCTCGTTTGACTCCTCGCACGCGAAGCTTAACCGCCTGCAAAAGAATATCACTTGGGGACAGCGCGGAAACTTTCTTGAAGTGCCGACCGACTGTCCGCAGCGCGACGAACGACTCGGCTGGACGGGCGACGCCCAAGCATTTTGCTCCACGGCGATGTTTAACTACGACAGCCACGCGTTCTTCAAAAGCTGGTTGCGAACTATGCGTGACGACCAGCTAGATGATGGTCGAATTCCTCACGTGATTCCAAACATCCTTGGCCCCAAGGCCGCTGGCAGTCCCGGCTGGATGGATGCCGCCACGATTGTTCCATGGCAGGTTTACCTTCGTACCGGCGACCAGGAAGTGCTGGAAGAGAATTACGAGATGATGCAATCCCTGGTCAGTTGGTATCGAAGCAAGTCAAAAGATGGAGTCATTCCGAAGATCGGTGGATTCGGCGATTGGCTCCAACCCAACACAAAGGAAACCAAAGGCGACACGCCCCCGCACTTGCTTGGTTCAGCATTCTACGCCAACAGCGTCAGAATTCTTGCCAATGCAGCGGAAGTATTAGGCAAGTCAGAAGACGCGAAAAAGTATCGCTCGGAATCTACGTCGGTAAACGAAGCGTTTACAAAGCACTACTTGGATGACAAAGGCAGAATCCAAAACGCGCCCGAGACGCAAACGGCGTACATCCTGCCGCTTGAATTTGAGATTGTGCCCGATGAATTACGTACCAAACTGGAGGCGAATTTGCTGCGTTTAATTGACGAAGCGGATGGCCACCTGCGAACCGGATTTTTGGGCACGCCATACATCGCGAAAATTCTCGACAGGGCAGGGCACCCGGAAGTTGCGTATTCTTTATTGTTCAAAGAAACCTACCCGTCGTGGTTTTTCTCAATCAACCAAGGCGCGACAACGATGTGGGAGCGGTGGGATAGCTACACTCATGAAAAGGGCTTTCATCCGCAGAAGATGAACTCATTCAACCACTACGCTTACGGTGCGATCGGTGAGTGGATGTATGAGCGTGTAGCTGGGCTGGCGATCGATCCGGCGAACCCGGGTTATAAGCACTTTTTCGTTCGCCCAATTGTTGGTGGACTGCTCACATCGGCCAGCGCGAAACTTGAAACGTTGTACGGAACCGCAGCGAGCAGTTGGAAACTGAAAGGCACAACATTGAACATGGAAGTGACCGTTCCGCCCAACACGACGGCTACGATCGAGTTCCCCAACGGCCGTGAAAGCGAAACGGTATCACCGGGGAAACATACTTTTACGATCGAGTTGTAGTTCTCTTTTCAGTTGTAGTTCTTTTTAAATTAGTGTTGCCGATGGGTGTCGCCCAAGGCGGCCAAGTTGCAAGTTTGTTTGATCCATGCTGAATATGACCTTTTACAATCGTTTGAAGCTGTGTTGGCTCGTGATCGCTGCCCTCACGGCATGCGCGACGGTTGAAGCCGCAGAGGAAGTTTCATTCAATCGTGACATCAGGCCGCTGCTGTCAAAGCGTTGTTTTGCGTGTCATGGACCGGATGAAAATTCGCGAGAGGCAGGGCTGCGACTGGATGAACCGGACGGTGACGAGGGAGCCATCGGGTTCGCAATTGAGCCTGGATCGATCGAAGACAGCGAGATGTGGGATCGCATTACGTCGGACGATGAAGATCTGATAATGCCTCCGCCAGATTCGCATCTTGAACCGTTCGATGAGAAGGAGCTCGAACTGGTCAAGCGATGGATCGAATCGGGTGCCGAATACGAATCGTTTTGGGCGTTTCAAGCGATTGCTCCGCCGATCAAGCCAGAGGTTGAAAATGGCTCATGGAGCCAACAGCCTATCGATGGCTACGTGTTGAGGGCGCTAGAGTCGATCGGAAACTCGCCAAGCGCCCAAGCCGATCCCCGTACGCTGATCCGACGAGTCACGTTTGACTTGATTGGCCTTCCCCCGACCCGCGAAGAAACAAATCGTTTTGTCGAATCCTTTAATCAAGATCCAGATGCGGCATGGGAACGGTTAGTTGATCGACTGCTTGATCGTCCGCAATACGGAGAACACATTGGTCGATACTGGTTGGATCTCGTGCGTTTCGCTGACTCCAACGGGATGCACAAGGATTTTCATCGGGACCATGTTGCGTATCGAGACTGGGTGATCCGTGCCTTCAATCGCAACCTTCCTTACGACGATTTCGTTCGGCACCAGCTTGCCGGTGATCTCTATCCTGACCCGACAACGGACCAGTTGATCGCTTCCGGATTTCATCGGTTGCACCTAATTATCGACCGGGGAACGGCGTTGCCCGAAGAGAGCTTCATCAAGAACGTCGTAGATCGGACAACCGCCGTTGGAACCGCGTTCCTTGGTCTGACCGTTCAGTGTGCTCAGTGTCACGATCACAAGTTCGATCCGATCTCACAGAAAGACTTTTATTCGCTAACCGCGTTCTTTAACAACCTTGATGCGAAGCCAGAAACGGTTTCGAAGCAGGGGCCCGAGCGAGGGTTTCAACCTCCTTTCATTTTGCTTGGCTCCGCCGGACAGAAACGACAGTTCCGATCTTTAAAGCGCGAACTCGCCCGCATCAAGAAAGAAGTCGCCCGCGTTGAGCAGGAAATCGCTGACGCGCAGCCTTCAGAGTTTGAGGAGGATCCAAAAGATGAATCGAGTGACCGCAAGGATGCATCGGCTGAACCTGTGGGCGAACCGATTAACGCCGTGGATGAAACGGCTGAAGTTGTGGACGAACCGACTGGCGACGGTTCCGCTGAAGTAGACCTGCTCGCATCCAACATGGCCCTGCTTGAGTCATTGAACGCGGAACTCGAGCAGCGACAGCAAGCGTTCGATCACGTCGACGGTCAGATCGCAAGAGCCATGGTCATGCGGGAACGAAAAGAGGTGCGTCCAACATTCGTGCTTGAGCGAGGTTTATACGATTCACCGGGCGAGGAAGTGACTCGCAACACGCCCCAGTTTCTACCATCGATGCAAACTGCGGGCGACGTGCCAACGCGAATGGATCTTGCGAACTGGTTCGTCGCCCCTGAGCACCCGCTGACCGCAAGGGTGGCCGTCAATCGAATCTGGCAGCAGTTTTTCGGGTGTGGGCTTGTGAAGACGTCGGAGGATTTCGGCAATCAGGGCGAAGTTCCCTCTCACCCCGCGTTGTTGGACTATTTGGCGTTCACGTTTGTCGACTCAGGATGGGACGTCAAGGCGTTGGTCAAACAAATCGTCATGTCCAGAACCTATCGCCAAGCGTCCGAGTCTCGTCCTGAGCGATTTAACGAAGATTCTGATAACAAAATGTTATCGCGAGGGCCAAGATATCGGCTGGATGCGGAGATGATTCGTGACCAAATTCTGGCGACCAGTGGCCTGCTTTCTGAACAGATGTACGGTCCCAGCGTCAAACCACCTCAACCGGATGGCTTGTGGAAGTCAGTGTCCATGATTGGTGAAACTTACGAACCTGATACGGGAGAAGCAGCGCGACGACGAAGCGTTTACACGTTCTGGAAACGTTCCATGCCGCCACCTCAGATGACGATTCTCAATGCTCCCCTGCGGGACTCCTGCATCGCGCGGCGCGAACGAACCAATACTCCGACTCAAGCGTTGCTGCTGCTGAACGAGCCCGAGTATTTTAAGGCGGCGGCGCATCTGGCCAATATCGTCCTGCAGCAACCGGACTCCGAACGTCTGGATTTCGTGTGGGAAACGGTTACCTCGCAGTTGCCAGACGAACAAGAAAAAGCTGTGCTGCAAAAACTGCTCGACGACCTGATCGAGCAGTACAACGGCGATCCAAATAAGGCAGAGCACGTGTGTCAACAGATTGAGTGGGCGGATGAGAATCCCTCGGAACAGCGAAAAACCACCGTCGCCAGCTGGACGGTTCTCTGTAGCGTTCTCTACAACCTAGACATCACGAAAACCAAAAACTGAACCATGCATTCACTGCCTCTCACGACGGATCTGGAAAGTCGACGCCGTTTTCTGATGAACTCCGGCATGGGGTTGGGCGTTGCTGCGCTAACCAACCTACTGCTAAATCAGCAATTTGCCTCCGCCGCACCCATCGCAACAGAAAAAAGTGACGGACCGGTGTCACATTTTCCGGCAAAAGCAAAGCGGGTGATTTTTTTGTTCATGGCCGGTGCGCCCAGCCAGATCGATCTGTTCGACTACAAGCCTGAGCTAAAGGAGTTGTTCAAAACGGAGCTGCCCTCGTCGGTCAGCATGGGACAACGAGTCACGGCGATGACGCGAGGTAAGGCTCAACTGATTGCCCCGTCCAAATTTCGCTTTTCTCAGCATGGTAAAAGCGGTATGTGGATCAGCGAGTTGCTGCCGCACCTGTCCGAGATGGCCGACGATCTGTGCATGGTTCATTCGCTTCATACCGAGGCAATCAATCACGATCCTGGCAAAACGTTCTTCTGCACAGGCTCCGAGATTCCTGGCAAACCGAGCATGGGATCGTGGCTGAGCTACGGGCTCGGTTCGATGAACAAGGACTTGCCCGATTTCGTTGTTCTGCCTTCGGCGAAGTGGAGCGGCAAGGTCAATGTGCAGGGATTGTATTCCCGGTTATGGGGCAGTGGGTTTCTGCCGTCCCGTCATCAGGGAACCAGCTTTCAGGCGGTCGGTGATCCGGTTCTGTTCCTTTCCAATCCTGCGGGCGTCGATCCCAAGATTCGGCGCAGGATGCTCGAC
>CAZLFF010000118.1:0-10936 GCA_964558755.1 uncultured Pirellulaceae bacterium | reverse complement strand
AGAACAACAACCTTCGCGCCCGGATCGATCAGATGATTCGAACGAGTGAGATTTGGGTTGGCGAAAAAAAGGGGCGAAAGCTCAGACTGCCTCACGACTACAAATACGATAACGGGCAGCCCGGTGACCGGGTGCGACCGAAAGTGACATTTGGTGAAATGCCGGAACTTCAGCCGAACGTGCCGATGCGGCGGTCGTTCGCTGGCTGGGTCACATCACCCGATAATCCTCGCTTCACCATGGCGATCGTCAATCGCTTGTGGAAGCGAGTTTTTGGAATTGGCTTGGTCGAGCCCATCGATAACTTCACCGACGTTACCGAGTTTAGTCATCCCGAGCTGATTGAGTTTCTGGTGGCTGAGATGAAACGTGTGAACTACAGCCAACGCGAGTTCCTGCGGATTTTGTACAACACCCAGGCGTATTCCCGCGAGGCGGTGATGGATGACGTTGACTTCAATAAGCCGTTTTATTTTGCTGGCCCCGTGATGCGACGCATGACGGCGGCTCAGCTGTGGGATTCGATGCTCACACTGACACTGGCTGATCCGGATTTGTACGTGCGGCCGCGGGGGGATGTGTCGTTGAAGTTGATTTCGATTAGCCCCGGTAAACGGCTGAGTCTGGATGAGTTGCGGGCGAAATATGATGCGAGCCAAAGCGTCGACGGCCCTAGAAGCGAAGAGCGTGAGTTAAAAAAGGTGCACTCGCACGAAGGCTATTTGCTGGTTCGGGCGTCGGAAATGAAGCAGCCAGAAGATCCGGGGCACTTTTTGCGTCAGTTTGGCCAGAGCGATCGCACGTTGATCTCGGGTGGCTCGCGTGACGGGCACGTTCCGCAAATACTGACGATGTTCAACGGGCCTATCAGTCATAAACTCTTGTACGAAGGCACCGTGATTTACGACGAGTTTATGAACGCTGGGACGGTGGACGACAAGATTGACGTTTTGTTCCTCAGTATCCTCAGTCGCCATCCAACTCGATTAGACAACCGGATTGCCGCGAGAGAACTGGAATCCGAAGGTGCGGCCGGGGTCGGTAACGTCATCTGGTCGCTGCTGAACACCCGCGAGTTTATGTTTATTCACTAGCGGTTCGATTTATTCGGTTGCATAAAGCAGTTTGTTACGTGAAAACGAGGTAAAGCCATGTTTCAATTTCGACCGACTGACGATCCACAGTTGCAACGACGACGTAGTTTCATGACCAGTGTTGCGTCCGGTTTGCTGGGTGTGAAGTTGTTCAGTATGAACGGCAGAGCGGCTGCGGCCACGCCAGCGGTTGCGTCGCCGCGTACGATCGCCAAACCAAAGGGCACGGCCAAGCGGGTGATCTACCTGTTCATGAGTGGTGCGATGAGCCAATTCGAAACGCTTGGTCCGAAACCGGGGACCGAGTCCCAGGGTGAAACGCAGGTGATCGATACGAACGTCGCCGGCATCAAATTTGGTGAACACCTTCCGCGGTTGGCTCAGCAGATGGACAAGCTGGCGGTTATCCGATCGATGAACACGGAGACGGGTGTCCACGAGGCCGCGCGGTACACGGCTCGTACCGGTTACCGACAGCTGGCGTCGACTAGCCATCCTTCGCTCGGCCCGTGGATTCAGCGGCTGGCCGGTCGTGATAGTCCGATTCTTCCGGGCTCGGTCACGATTAGCTGCGGCTCTTCTTATCCCGGTGCGGGGTACCTGGGTTCGCAGTACGCCCCGGTGCCCGTCGGCGATCCGAATCGTGGTTTGCAGAATATCAAGCCACCCAAGTATCTGTCAGAGGCTCAGTTTACACATCGGATGGAGCTGACGAACGCGTTCGACAAAAAGTTTCGCAAGATCGCCAATAACACCAAGGTCAATGGCTACACCGACCTATACGACGAGGCGATCAGCATGATGCGCAGTGAAGACCTGTCGGCGTTCGATGTCAAGCTTGAACCGAAAGAGGTTCGGGCCGCCTACGGCAATCATCGTTTTGGACAGGGGTGTTTGCTGGCACGACGATTGGCTCAAGGCGGCGTGAAGTATGTGGAGGTTTCACTGGGCGGCTGGGACGACCACCGCGACTTGTTCGGTCGCTTGCCCAATCGAGCACGCGAGTTGGACCAAGGTATGTCGGCGTTGCTGATGGACCTGAAAAGCCAAGGCATGCTGGACGAGACTTTGGTCGTTTTGGGCACCGAGTTTGGGCGCAAGCCGAACATCAACGACAGCTCAGGTCGCGACCACCACCCCAGCGCGTATTCCTGCGCGATGGCAGGCGGTGGTATTACCGGCGGAGCGGTTTGGGGCGAGACCGACGAACTCGGGCGCACCGTCGAGAACGACCCAGTGACCTGCGCAGATTTCAACAGCACGATCGCTTACGCGTTGGGTATCGACCCCGAAAAAGAGATCACGTCCCCCGACGACCGGCCTTTTACCATGGGCAACGGAGGAGAAGCCGTCTTGGACCTGTTCGGTTAAGAATTCGCTCGGTGGTACAATGCGGAAACGTTCCCCCTAATTGATGTTCTGTCCTGAATGCACATGCTTATCAGCGTCGTCACACCCGCACACAACGAAGAAGTGTTGATTGAACACTGCGTCGCGTCGGTGACGCGATCTGCCACGCATTCCGGTGTGGAACACGAACATATCGTTGTCATCAATCGCTGCACTGACCGAACCGAGCAAATTGCCACACAACTTGGGTGCCGAATCGTCCATGAAGATGCCCGCAATCTTAGCCGCATTCGGAACGCTGGAGTTGAAGCGGCTTTGGGATCAATCATCGTCACCATTGATGCGGATAGTATCATGACGCCGAATATGCTCGGTGAGGTTTCCCGTCGGCTCGAATCCGGGAAGTATGTCGGTGGCGGCGTGAGGGTTATGCCCGAACGATGGCCCCTTGGTATCGTGTGCAGCTTGCTCGTTGTTCTGCCGTTCGTTCTGTGGCATCGAGTCAGCGCGGGAATGTTCTGGTGTTTCAAGCGTGATTTTGAAGCTATCGGCGGATTTGATGAAACGCTGGCCCGTGTTGAGGATATCGATTTCGGAACTCGCTTGCGGACACACGGTAAAAACTCGTGTCTCAAATACGGTACGATTCGGAATGCGAAACTGATTACGTCATGCCGGAAATTTGATCAATTTGGCGATTGGTATTTCGTGCGTCATCCAAATGTCGTGTGGAATATATTTCGGCGCAAACAAACTACCGCAGATGGATTCTATTACGATGCAAGAACGGACAGAACAAAGGCATGAACACGGAGCCGCAGGCCGCGCGGGTTTTTCTGCTTGCAAGTCTTTTGCTGCGGCCCGGTGATCGTTGACGTTCGTCGAAATAGATACATGATCATGCAGCCATCCTTCTTCGTGCAGAGTCTCGCGATATTGTTCACAGTGATTTCTTCTGCACTCATCGCGGATGAGTTCCAGGCTCAGCCCCTGAAGTCAAAAATCGAGAACGTCCCGCCGATGACCGGGATCGTTCTGTGGAGCACGAACGAAGACATATCGACTGCTCCGGTACAGTTGGAGTATTCCTACTTGAAGTACAGCGAGGTCGTGCGAGATCGTGGTGTGTACGATTGGCGGGTCGTCGAGGAGTTGCTTGACGGTGTTGCTTCTCGGGGGCACCAGGCAATTCTTCGCTGGCACGACACCTATGTCGGGCAGCCGACCGGCGTGCCCGACTACATAAAGGGACTTGCGGAATATGACGAGACCAATGCGAAGAGCGAAGGAAAGCTAACTGGGTTCCCGGATTGGTCGCATCCTGAGTGGAAGAATTTCGTTCTGGGATTCCATACTCGGTTCGCTGAGAAGTATGACCATGATCCTCGGCTTGCATTTGTGCAGGTTGGCTTTGGCTTGTGGGCGGAGTACCACATCTATGATGGCCCCATGAAGTTAGGCGTGACATTCCCTAGCAAAGAGTTTCAGTCGAGTTTTCTGTCGCATCTTGCTGCGACCTATCAAGAGACCCCCTGGATGATTTCCGTTGACGCAGCGGGAGAGCATACACCCATCGCAATGAATGCTACGGTTGCCAGTCTGCGCTTCGGGTTGTTCGATGATTCGTTTAACCATAGGCGACATGAACAGGAAAATGAACCGAATTGGGAGGTGCTTGGGTTGAGCCGTTGGCAGCACTCACCGACAGGCGGCGAGTTCAGTTTTTTCGTGAAGAAGGACCAGACGAAAGCGTTATCTCCAACTGGTCCTTATGGAATACCATTTGCGGAACAGGCGGCAAAGTTCCACGTCTCCTTTATGATCGGTGACGATCAACCCAGGTTCCAGCCGGCACATGTCATTCGCAGTGCTGGCATGGCTTGCGGCTATCGCTTTAGAGTGGCCCGGTTCATGACCTCCTCGACTGCGAGCGAATTGGATATCGAGAATACGGGTGTCGCACCGATCTATTATGATGCGTTTCCAACGATCGATGGGATTCGGTCTGAAACCACACTCAAGGGGTTGTGTCCCGGCGAAACAAGACGATTCCACGTGTCTGCACGCAGCGAAACACCGACGGTGACCATCGAATGTGATCGGCTGGTTCCCGGCCAGAAAATCGAGTTTGAAGCTGACTTACCATGACCGGGCTGCGAGTCTGTTTCGCGGCGAATCCGACGAACAATGCCGTGAACCGGAGCACTCAGCTGCGCGGCAGCTCGAAGAACCTTGACCTGACTCGTACTCGGGTTTCTGATCAATCAATTGAATACTTGGCCCAGCTAAAATCGCTTTCGAAATTGACCATCCGGCGTTGCAAAATCACGGAGGCTGGTAAAATAGAACTTGAAAGGCTGCGGCCAGATGTGGAAATCGTTTGGGAGCCACTTTGAATTTCGCGACATAACAATGTGATGCACGTGCACTCAATGGCCGCGAGGATTTTTAACGTATAGGTCGATCTTCGCGGCTTGGTGATCGTCGCTGTTAACACGCTACGGAGGTAGATGCTCAATGCGTTTCTCAATTGCAACGTTGCTGTTTATCACCCTGCTCGTTTCAGCCTACTTTCCGTTGAAGGACCTGTTTGAGCCTTGGCAACGCGCTCGCATTATGTCGCAACACCCCTTGTACGCTCTGCAGCTCGACAACGCACGGCTTAGTGAAGGCGATACGGTCGAGGCCGTCTCAAGCGTGTTTCCAACCATGAGGTTGATCCAGCCGGATTCTGATTTCGATCAAACCTTCCGTCAAAACATGGTCACAATGGGTGCAGAGTGTCCAGAGGACGTGGATCTGTATCGTCACGATTCTCACGGTGTAATCGGAATCCTGATGTTTCAAAACGGAAGACTCGTCATGCGCGGCAATGACGACAATCCGGCAGCGGTGGCTCAACGACGGTTGATAACACCGAGTCTATGGTTTCGTGCAGGTATTTTTCCGATCTACATTTTGATTGCATCAGTTCTGCTTGCAGCCTGGGTTTTCGGATGCAGGCGCATTCAATCCTCGGATAACAAAGCGTTGCATGCGTAGCACTGGGTCGGGCCGGTGCGAAGTGGTTAGTCCGTTTTCGTGCCTCGTAAACCATTCCCTTACGCGGCCTGTTTTTGAGTTCGAAACGACGTGCAGGATGAACGATTTGGGCGATTATCAGATTCGCGATCTTCCGGCCGTTCCTCGATTTGCTTACCGGGGGCTGATGCTCTCTTTGGCTCTGGCGGGTATCGCAAAGCTCGTTATTGTCGTACTCACGGCGATGATTCCCAATTTGGACCCAGCAAGTCAAAATTGGTTTTGGCTGCTTCTTCTCATTATCTGGTCGCCGGCTTTAGTCGCATTGGTTTGTGGGTATGTATCAATCATCCTATACCCCAATATGAGTAAGTTCGTTCGGATAAATGATCCTTTGATCACCACACGCGATTCCTGCATTTGGCCGTTACTGGGCATGGCGCTAATGTTTGTCGGTTTCTTCGCGTCGATGTCGGCTTTCGAGGTGGAAACAATCCGATTCAAGATCGCAACTGCTTACATGGCTTTGGTGCTGTTTTTCGCTGGCTACGTCGTAGCTTTTTACGATCGCACCAAAAACGTAGTGATCGCAACTTTCTTGGACATTACTCTCGGTTTCGGAATTGTATTAGCACCCATCTATTTTCCCGCTTTGCTATTGGGGCACTGGAGCCATCGAAGGAGTAAAAACTAGAGTGCCGCTTTTAATGTAAGTGAACGGTTTCGGTCCAGAATGTACAGTTCGATGTGATTTATGTCGCTTCGATTTTTTGATCGTTACGCGATCGCCCGTTCGTACAATCGATAAGTCTTGTACTTGTCCAGGTCGATGACGCTGTTGATGGCGCCGATTGATTTTTGATTGTCTTCGGCCACCCAGCTGAACTCCCATTCGTCGTAGTTGAACCAAATGTCGGTCAGACGTTTGATTAGCATGATGGCGATGCCTTTCTTGCGGAACTCTTCATGGACGCCGATTGCGATCACGCGCGAGCGGGGGCAGCGTTTGATCCAGTAAGGCATTTGGATCATGCGTAGCCAATCCCAACGGCCGCGGGCTTTGCCCAGCACCCAGTTGATGTCGGGAATGTTGACAATGAAGCCGACCAGCTGATCGTCCCAATAAGCCACGTGGATCATGTCGAAACGGATCACACGCCTGAGGTTGTCGATCATGAACTGTAGCTCGGCATCGGTCATGGGAACGAATCCGAACCCGTGCCGCCGCACATCGTTGCCAAGGATGCTGATCTCGCGCAGGGTTTGCTCGTAGGTTGCCGCTTCGACCTCGCGAAAATGTAGCTGTGGGTAGCGACGTAAGATTTTTGCTTCGGCTTTTTCGAGCCGCTCCCAGTGAATCTTATGCTGGGCGTCTTTTCGGCCGGGGTGGATGCGAAAGGCAAAAAACTGCTTGGCAACGTCGAAGCCCGCCGCCAAAATCGCTTCGTCATAGTAGTTTAGGCTGTGTCCCATCATGACGTAGGGAGGGAACTCGTGCCCGACCGTTAGTACGCCGAACTCACCTTTCATCGACGGGCTGACCGGGCCTCGCATTGATGTGCATTCTCGCTCGCGCAGCCAAGCCTCGGCCGTGTTGAGAAGCAGATCCAGCACGGCTGAATCGTTGATGAATTCAAGGAATCCAAAGAAGCCGACCGAATCGTTGTAGTACTCGTTGTGCAGGTCGTCCTTGATCGCCGCGATGCGACCTGCCGGTTGATCGCCTTGGTAGCACAACCAGAGAGCGCGTGTGGCGTGTTGGTAAAACGGATGGTGTTGATCGTCGATCAATTGCTTGGACATGGAACGCAGCGGATGAACGTAAGACGGGTCGTTCTGGTACAAACGCTTCGGTAGGTCTAGAAAATCGCGCAGGTGTTGCTTGGTGGTTACCAATTCGATGCGAAAACTGACAGGATCTGGCATGTCGATGACCGATGCGTTACGTCTTGGTTGCGGAAGTCTTGGTCGCGGAATTAAGCGCTAAGTTCGTGTGCTTGTGAAGGGCAAATGAGAAGACCAAGCGGATTGGTTGATAGCACGCAAGCGGCAAGTGTTCTTATCAGTTTGCCGCGTCCGACCGTGAATGAAGTGATCGTTTCGAGTCGGTTTTTGTCGTGTGAAATCGTTTGTGAAAGGCTAGGCCCTGATCCAAATCAGAAAATACTTCTTCGTTTAGAAATGTCTCTTGACCCAGTGTTAGGGTTCTTTTAATCTTCGCAAACCTCGAACGGCAAGTGTGAAAACGGTTGCGGTTTGAAAGCCAAAACAATGGTTTGGAGGTGGAGTTTTTTCGATTGTTCGTCCTCGCGGCGGCCAGCCGAAAACACGCGAAGATTGGCGGCGACACGGATGTTGCTTAAGGTTTTCGTGAGCAGTCAAACCAAGAATCGACCTCGCACGGATGCCGAGGTCGACTTCGTCCAATCGCTCTCGGATTACTGAGGTGTTCCTAGCCCCCCTGGAACCCAAGGTGCCGAGGGTGTTTTTTTATGCGCTGACCGAACATAAATCGCGGATGTAAACGCAACCTCTTGTGTGCCGCCCGTAATTGCCACTCATTGGCTTCCGAGATGCGATTCAATCTAGAACGCTTGTGCGTTTGCCAGCCGATGGAGATCGAGGCTTCACAGATTTTGCGTTGCTGCTTGGGGCTCTAGATTCGTCTACGGCAGGCGATTAAAGATGGCCGGGTCGAACGGGTCGGCGGTTTGGCTTGAAGTCACCTGGCCCACTTGATCGCTCGACGGCGCGAGCTCACGCCGGCTGGACTGGTCGCTGCTACTGACTGAGGTCTGCGTTGCGTGGATCTCCGGCAGTTTAGGCAAAGCGGTGAATGTGAGACGATGGCCTGTGTCGTTAACATCAGATTCTTGCTGAAACGTTTGGTCAATTTGCTGTTGTAGGTAATTCAATCGGCGAAGGCTCATGGTTGTTTGCATCAGCTCGGTTAGCTGCTCTCGCGCCGGCAGTTCGAGGCGATGCTTGAGGCACCAGTGCAGAAGCGATTGATGACCGGCGACGTCAGCGGGTTCGAGTCTTGCGGCGCGGTGCTGATACAGTTGTTCCAACGACTCAAAAATTGAATCCACGTTCTTTACCGGAACGACGATACGACTGCCGCTAGAAGTTGTCACGGTCACCGATTCTGCAGCACGAGTGACTTGGCCCAGCAGCGACCGGCCTGTCTTGAGCAAAACGACTTCTTGGATTTGGTTGCTGGCTGACGGGAGTGTTTGGGCCTGAACGGAGCAGGGATTACCGTGGGTGCCAAAGTTTCCTGTCAGAGCGATGGTGGCAATGAAGATTGGGGCGAAGCGGTTCATGGTCGGTAATCCCAACAAAATCTCGAAAACGCCGAGGAAAATTGGACGGCTGGCCGGTCGGACGATAAAGAAACTTGCAAACTGAGTCAATCGATTCGCATTTGCGTGCGAGTTGCGTACGATGGAAGGTCGGAGCGCGGGTCGGATAAGGGGCTCTGTTCGCATCTGGCGGCGTCTTGGTGTGAATTTCAGATTTTTCGCGAAGGGTAAATTAAGTTTGAATCGGGAGTTGCCAGTCCGAAAGATTTCCCTATGGGTGGATGGAGACGCCTGTCCTGCCGCCGTCAAGCAGATCATCTTCCGTACCGCCAAGCGGTTGCAGATTCCAACGACCTTGGTCGCCAACCAATCGATTGCGGTTCCCAAGTCCGAATTTATTGAGTGTCTGCTCGTCCCCCACGGGGCAGATGTCGCCGACAAGAAAATTGTGGAATTGATGCATCATGGCGATGTCGTGGTCACCGCCGATATTCCGCTTGCGTCGGCCGTGGTGAAGAAGGGCGGCATCGCGATTGGGCCGCGGGGCGAGCGTTTTGATGACAGCAGCGTTCACGGTCGCCTCGCCAGCCGTAACTTGATGGATCAGTTGCGAGGCGCGGGCATGGAAACCTCAGGGCCGAAGCCACTTAGTCAGAAAGACGTTCAAGCGTTCGCCAACGAGCTGGATCGAACACTGACTCGATGTCTGCGTGAGCGAAGTTGAGTTCTGCCGCGTTCGATGAAATTCACCACGAGAATTGAGCCAACGCATTCGCGTGGTTTTCAGTCTCCAACCTGCTGCATACCTTCGCGGTGTGTTATCCGTAGTAGATCAGCAAGAACACAGCCAACAGCACGGCCGACCAGAAGGCCATCGTGTTGGTTGCCCAGGTTCGGCCGACCAGGCCCGATTCATTGAACTCCTCGCGCAGGCGACCAATGAACCGGCGACAGGAGTCGATGAACTCGCGGCGAACCGCCGAATCGAAACGAGCGATCGCGGCCCCGATTCCACTGATTAGCCACGGCAACGGTTTTCGATAAAACCAATCCGTGTCCAAGTTCATGGCTCGTACTTCTGCCGGATACAGCCGGGTCTTGGTTAGGAAAACAAATGCCAACACGGCGAACAACAGCAGCTGCAACATTGTGATCACATGAGGCACCGTGTACGGCGCGTAGGGTTCGTCATGGCCGTGATGATGGGCCATTGGTTCGGTCGGTAGGAGGCTATAGAGCAGCGGGTAAAAGATCCCCAGGCCGACACACATTGTAGCAGCCATGCCCATCGCGATCAGCATGTTCAAGGGTGCTTCTTTGGGGCGCTTGCCGCTATCGTGAGCAAAGAAGGCAAAGAATGGAATCTTGATTCCCGAGTGTTCCATCACGCCGGCCGATGCGATCAGCAGCACAATATAAACCCAGAACAAATGTTGCTCGCCCGCTGCCGAGATAATCATGGACTTGCTGACGAAACCCGACAGCAGCGGGAATCCGGAAATTGAACCGGCACCGACAAGGCAGAACGCGGTTGTCCAAGGCATCGATTTATGCAGCCCGCCAAGTTCCGTTGCTTTGGTTGTTCCGACCCGATGCAATACGGCTCCCATCGACATAAAAAGAAGTGCTTTGTAAACGATGTGGCAAAACGCATGGGCGGCCGCGCCGTTGATGGCCAGTTGAGTCCCAATGCCGACACCCACGACCATGAACCCCAACTGGTTGTTCAAGCTATACGCCAACACTCGGCGCAGGTCGTTCTCGATGACGGCGAAGATGATCGGGAACAACGTCATCGCACAGCCGACGTAGATCAATTCCTCACAGCCAGCGAAACCACGCGCGAGCGAGTAAATCGCCAGCTTGGTGGTGAACGCGGACAGGAACACCGTGCCTGTTGGCGTGGCTTCTGGGTAGGCGTCTTGCAGCCAGTTGTGCAGCAGCGGAAACGCCGCCTTGATCCCGAACGCGACCAGCACCAGCCAGCCGCCGGGGCTCAGATCAATCACCGACGAGACATCGCCCATGAAGCTGTGAAACGCCAGCGAACCTGTCTCGTTTAGTTGCAAGAGTGCTCCCGAAAGCAGCAGAACGCCCGACAGAACTTGCACGATCAGGTATCTAATTCCGCTGCGGTACGAGCGATCGGTTCCCGATGCCCAAACT
>CAZLFF010000117.1:0-11016 GCA_964558755.1 uncultured Pirellulaceae bacterium | reverse complement strand
GTTTACGACCGAGCAAACCTGAATCAAGTTTCCGCATCCGTGCCCAACCCACTGTCGCCGCCACCCGCACCAATCTCCGTCACGCGCCACCGCGTCACGGCTCAGCCACCCCCGATTCAGCGGTACGGGCATTTGGCCCCGAGTTATTCCAATTCCCGCCAGATACGTTAGAGCAATCCGGCATGGAGTATCGCAACGACGTGTGCACGCGAAAAGCGATGTTCTCCTGCGACCAAGTAACCACGGAGAGACGAAGTTCACGAAGATTTACTAGCGACCTTCGTGCTCTTCGTGCCTCCGTGGTTGACTCTTAACTCGGACCAATGCTTTCTTTCAAACTACGGAAACGGCCGCAGCCCAAGCAGCATCTCAGCTCGTTCGGTCAGTGGTTTGGCCGCTAAAGTTTCGTCGGTGTACTCCGAAAGGTTGCTTTCGACGACTGAGTAAACGGCTTGGCGAGATTGACTGGTGTCGATTTCAATGCACTTGTTCTTGCTCTTGAATAGCTCGACCGTGGGCAGCGTTTGGGCTTTGAAGGTTTCAAACCTAAGCTTGATACTTTCAAGATTGTCATCGTTTCGCCCCGTGTACTTCGAGCGAGCCATGATGCGTTTTTCGAGCACGTCGTACGGACACTCGAAGTACAACATCGTTGGCAGTTCGGAATCCCGACCAAACATTTCGTACCAACCCTCCATGTTCTCCAAAGAACGAGGGAAACCGTCGAGCAGGAAATTGTTTTTGCCAGTCGTGCGCGTGACCGTTTCCATCGCATTCTTGAGCAAGCCCATTGTGATCCGGTTGGGAACCAACTGACCGGCCGCCAAAATCTGCTCGATCTCTGGGCCGTGAGGACCACTGGATTCAATTTCTGCCCGCAGCAGTTCACCGGTCGAAAGATGCGTCCAGCCAAGCTGGGATTCGGCAAGTTCGCACATCGTGCCTTTGCCAGATCCAGGTCCGCCAATGACGAAAACGACATTCGGGTCGGGGCAAGGCAGGCGCGGGTCGAAATGGTGCAGCACCACTTTAGGAGCAGGAGCGACTCCCTTTTTGTAGACGTGCCACTCACGATCGGTCGGCGGTAGCGGGTCGTCACACGTTGCATCGTACGCCAGATGCCCGTCGAGGCGACAAATTCGCCAGGACTTGTAGGTGTTCGAGTAAGACAGGGCAGGGCTACGCACCGATTTTCCGTCGGCCCTATCCCACGCCATTCGGCCGTTCCAATAGCCGGGACTTGAAACGGTACCAGATTCTGATCTGGTGGGCGGAGCCTCCGAGGGGACAAAGAGCCCGTCTACTTCCGGCAATCCAGCACCGGTGACTTCGACGAAATACGTGTTCGGCTGCAACTGGGTGGAATCGTCCATGAAACCTCTTCCGAGTAATTGCGGGCAACGTGGCATCCGCGTCGAACGAGGCCGTAAGCATCGAGACGGTGTCCGTCATTCGCGCGCTGTGGGAGCATCATTGGTTTTAAACCAAGCCTCCATTGTCGCCAATTCGCTGCCAATGGCAATCCTGCTGGCCTGTGTTCCAATCGCGAGATCCCGTCGCTTACTTCAAACATGAGCTTGAACAGCTTACCGCAATCCGTGATGCCCGAGCTTGCCACCCTGAAGGATCTCCGTTGCCCGTTCAGCGGTCGCGGGGCGGGAGATCAAATAGCCTTGGGCGTACTGACAGCCAAGTTCCGCAAGCGCATTCAGTTGCTCAGCAGTCTCAACGCCTTCGGCGATCACGGCGAGGTCTAAGCTGTTGGCTAAGGCAATAATGGTCCGAATGATCGCATGGTGCTTCTTTGATTCCAGCATGTGAACGACGAACGAACGATCAATTTTAAGAACATCAATCGGCATTTGATGCAGGTAGGAGAGAGAGGAGTACCCAGTTCCGAAATCGTCGATCCCGATTTTGAATCCTGCATCTCGGATTCGTTGCAACAGAGAAATCGTGGCCTCTGGATTTTGCATCAGCAGACTTTCGGTGACCTCTAGTCTCAACTGTGAGGGTGACAGCCCAGCTTCGGCCACGATATTAGTCATCGCCTCGAGGAATCCTTCTGCTACCAACTGACGGACCGAAACGTTAACGCTAACCGAAACGGCACCGAGATTGCTAGACTGCCATTTGGCGACCTGACGACACGCTTCACGTAGCACCCATTTTCCAATTTCGACAATCAATCCGTTGCCTTCGGCGATCGGAATGAATCGAGCTGGTGAAACGTTTCCGTGAACCGGGTGTTTCCACCGCAGCAGCGCCTCGAAACCGAGCGGCGCTCCACCCTGTAGCTCAACGATCGGTTGATACTCAACCGACAATTCGTTTCGTTCGATCGCGTACTTTAATTCGCCCCCCAGCTCCAGACGCGTCGTGTTTTCGGCGAGCATTTCTGGCTCGAACACACACCATGGAATCTCAGACTGTTTCTTGGCCCGGTACATCGCGATGTCTGCTCGACTGAGCAGCATCTCGCCGGTGAGCCGCGGCTGATCTTCTGGCCACGAGTGAGCGGCGGGCGCGACAGCGATGCCCATGCTTGCCCGAGTCAAAACTTCTCGGTCACCAACTTGGATCGGCGATCGCATTTGCTCGTCGATTCGCTCGGCGATTGCAATGGCATTCGTTTCGCTCGGAGTATCCTCAATCAATACCGCGAATTCGTCTCCTCCTAGGCGAGCGATGATAGCGTCCGATCGACGGAGCACCGACTCAAGTCGTTTGGCGACGTTGATCAAAAATTGATCACCCGCTTCGTGGCCGAAGTTGTCGTTGATCAACTTAAAGTCATCCATATCCATGTAGATAATGGAAAACGCCCACCCCGGGCGTCGATACAACTGCTCGACACAGCGATCGACGCGCTCACTGAACAGGACTCGGTTCGGCAACCCGGTCAGCCCATCGGCCACCTTTCCCTCGGTAATGTCGGTCAGTGAACCTGCGATTCGGTCGGGCAGGTCCATGTGATCGCGAATCACCATGCCTCGACACAACATCCAGCGAAACTCGCGATCTCGATCTTGCATCCGGAGTTCGGTTTCGAAATGGGTGGTTTCCCCCATCAAGTGCGACTCTAAATCCAATTGAACTCGACGCCGATCCTCGTGGTGGATTAGCTCCATCCATTCGTCGCCGACCGGGTTCCAAGGCTTGTCTTCCATTCCCACCATCGCGCGCCAGCGGGGCGAAAGGTACAGTTCACCAGTTTTTAGGTTCCAGTCCCAAATTCCATCGTTGGTTCCCAAGCTCGCCAGCGCATACCGTTGCTCGCTTTCGTGCAACGCATGATGAGCGTCGGCGACCATTTCTTGGGTTCGCATGCGGGCCAACACGACTTGGTTGTCCAATGGTTTTTGAACATAGTCGTTCGCACCATAATCAAATGACTCGAGAATCTGACTCTTGTCATCGCTTGCGGTCATCATGATGACGGGAAGTCTCGTCAAAGGATGCAGTTGACGAATGAAGCGCAGGGCACGCAACCCATCCATGTCGGGCATGTTGATGTCCATCAACACGAGATCGATTTGCGTTGAGCTGCGAACGGCGTTGACCGCTTCAAGGCCATTGCTGACTTTCATGACGGTGTAGCCGGAACCCGATAGCAAATGCTCGAGTTTCAGTCGAGTTACCTGCTCGTCATCGACCACCAAAACGACCCGGTTACGTTTGGCAGTTTCGGAGGAAGCGGCGGAAACACTGGGAGTGCGCAGGGGTAGCACCGCTGGTATCGCGACCGAAAATGCGTCGCTGGAAGTTTCGGAATTGGTGTTGGTATCGGGTGTCATGATGGTGTCAACTTGATGGCTGGCTTTGCCGTTGTAACGCGTCTGTTATTGCTCACTCAAAAGCTGGTTAATCACCCCGATCGTGTCGTCAACTCGGGCTCGCAAGGCGCCGAGTGTCGCGACTGTAGAATCGGTTCGGCCTTGAAGAGCGTGCTGCTCAAGGTCAGACGCAGACTGGTAGACAGCCGTCAAGCAACTATCACCGGCCGCTCCCTTGATTTGATGCGCGATGGAAGCAACTTTGACGAAGTCATAGCTGCACGTCGCGTCGTCAAGGCTGCTCAATTGCTGCGGCAACGAGTCTCGCATGAGCGCCAAAATCTGGTGCGTAAACTGCTGATTGCCCCCACACTGTTCGACCAACAGATCACAATTCACCAACCGCCCGTCAGCCGCACCGTCATTCGTCAAAGCAGCCGTTGCGGGCTGAGCAGTAACCTTTGGCGAGACGGGAGCGCTTGCTGCGGCCGCTGTTTGAATCGACCCGGAGGGTTCATTAAACGAATCCACTGTCGCAATCGCCTCGGTACGAGTGGGGGTCAGTGGTGCCTGCGGCCCGGCGACCCTTGGTTGTGGCTTGCCGATGTGCTTCTCAACCATCGCTTGAAGCTTTTCCAACGTAACCGGTTTGCCCAAGTAGTCATTCATGCCCGAATCAAGGAACTCTTGCTGGGCTCCTTGAACCACGTTGGCCGTCAGGGCGACAACCGGAATGTTCTGACATAAGGTGGCGCCGATACTTTCAAGACGACGAATCTCGCGGGTTGCCGTGCGACCGTCCATCACCGGCATGTGACCATCCATCAGAATCATGCGGTATCGCGATTGGCAAACTTCGGAACATGCTTTTTCGCCGTCGGTGACACTTCGGCAGGTGTAACCAACGGACTCAAGCATCTGCTCGACAACCAGACGGTTCACCTCGTTGTCCTCGACCACCAAAACATCGGCTTCATACGATTCAACCTTAGGTGCAAGTGCCGGTTGTAGGGCGGTGTTGGCGGGTTCCGGGGTGGCCTTTACAACATTCGCGGCAACCGCATTCTGGACCTCGGGTGTGGATCGATCGGACGACGAAGACTGGCTTACTTCGGCTCGTCGGTACAGAACGTTCATGATCGAATCCAGCAAGCGGCTTTGTCTGGCCGGCTTCGTCAGTGCGACGTTGATGCCGTGCGCGTCCAACTGTTCAGCGCTGAGCATTTCATGGCTGCTGGAGAGTAAGATCAGCGGGATGCCAGCCAATTCTGGATGTTTGCCGATCTCCATGGCGACATCGCAGCCGTTCATTTCCGGCATGAAGTAATCCAAGATCACAAGGTCGAAGCTTCGGTTCAATCGATGAGCAACCAACATGCGCTCGACGACGTTACTTGATTCCTGACAAACCGAGGCTTCGATTCCCCAGTTGGATAGTTGGGAGCTGAGAATTTCGCAGTTGGTAGAGTTATCATCGACAACCAGCATACGAGAGGTTGCCAAACGCCCCATCAACGTGACGGCGTTCTGATCAAGCGTTTCCGATTGAGCCACAACGGGCAATTCGAGTTCGAACCAGAATTCGGAACCGACATCCAATTCGCTTTTAACTTGGATGCTGCTATCCATCAACGAAACCAAATGACTGCTGATCGTCAGCCCAAGTCCGGTACCACCGTACTTTCGCGTTGTCGACGCGTCGGCTTGGGTGAACGAGTCAAACAACCGTTCGACGGCTTCGGGGCGCAGCCCAATCCCGGTATCCTCAACCGAGAACCGCACAACTTTTCCTCGGGTAGAAACCCTTAGATTGATCTCGCCCGATTCGGTAAACTTGATCGCGTTGCCTAAAAGATTGATCAGAACCTGGCGAATCCGCTCGGGATCACCAACAACGAACGCTGGCAGGTCTCCAGACATTTCGCAGTTCATTTCCAAACCTTTTTCGTGAGCGCGGAAGGCAAACTGTTCGGCCGTCAGCTCGATCATCTCGTGCAAATTGAAATCAATCGATTCCAATTCCAGATGGCCCGATTCAATCTTGGAGAAATCCAGAATATCGTTGATCACGGATAACAACGAATCGGCACTTGAGCGAGCGATGTTCACGTAGTGACGCTCCTTCTGATCGATGTCTGCCCCGCCCAGCAGGTCCAACATTCCGATCACGCCGTTTAACGGAGTACGAATCTCGTGACTCATGTTCGCCAAGAACTCTCCCTTGGCCTGACTGCGAGCGTTTGCAATTTCGATTTCGGCGATTGAGCGGTTCTTGCGCTCCGTGACGTCGTGGACCGTCCCCAACCAAGCGACCAAACGCCCGGCCGTGTCGCGTACCGGTGTCAATGTCTCCAACACCCAAACTGATTTTCCGCTCGCGTCCAAATAGTTGAACTCACGCTCGTCCATGCGAACGCCGCGATCGAAATGGTCACGGCAGGCGTTTGCAAGTTCTTCGTTATTCTCATGCCAAGGCAGCAACGTCGCGCCTGAGTGGTCCATTAGCTCCGTCGAGGAACGGTAGCCGAAGACCTCCAGCAGCGCGGGGTTGGCCGAGGTCAACTTGCCGTGTTCGTCCAACTGATAAATCCCAACACCAGCGTGCTCAAGCACCGATTGCAAACGCAAACGCTCGCTTTGCAGCCACTGATTGGTTTGCTCGTGACCTTGAATCTCTTCGCGAACGCGTCCCAAAACACGGTTGTACTCGGAAGCAATGCGGCCTGTTTCCGAATGCGGACTGGCTTCAATCTCCTGATGGTAGTTACCGCACTTGCCGTGCGCGTTCATCTTCAGCAGCAGATCGGTTACATCATTCGAGGCACCGTGCTCGACCACGTTCAGACCAACCGCCTCTTCGCCCGCACGCACTCTCAAAGAGATACCCAAGAACTTTTTCGATAAGCTTAGGAAAGCGTACACCGATCCGTAGCTAAAAGCAGCCGCGACAGCCGAACCCGTCACTTGGATAAGAAATTGCTCAAATCGAGTCACATCGACCAACTCACTAGCTGGCACCGCGAGAGCAAACACAAGCGTGCCCCAAATCCCAGCGACACCGTGGACCGGGAACGCACTAACCGGATCGTCGATGCGCCAGCCCCGCAGCAAGTGCGTAGTTCCGATCGCCAAAGCGGACCCGACGGCACCAGCCGCAATCGCTCCGAAGGGCGTCAGGACGTGACACGCGCCTGTCACTGACACGAGACCCGCCAAGATTCCCGAAATCAAATACACGATGTCGACGTGTTTCTTTTCGATCTGGGACCAGATCAGGCCGACGATCCCGCCCGTCACGGCTCCAAGATTGGTGACCAAAATGATGACCGGTGTTTGGCCATCAATTGCCAAACTACTTCCCGCGTTGAAGCCCCACCATCCAAACCAAAGCAAGAAGCAGCCAAGCACGGCCAGCGTCAAACTGCTGCCGCTGACGACGCTGCCCTCGCGCACATGACGACGTCGCCCGACGCATTGTGCTGCCGCGAGCCCAGCGAAACCACCCACGACGTGAACGACCGAAGCCCCGGCCCAATCAACGAACCCGAGTGCTGCTAACCAACCCGGAGCGGTCCCTTCCAGCGTTCCACCCCAGGCCCAGTGGCCGTACAACGGGTAAACGAAACCTGAAACCAAGACCGCGATTGCGACGTAGATCCAGAGTTTCACTCGTTCGGCAACCGCTCCACTGACGATGGTCGCCGCCGTACTACAAAACAGAAACTGATAGATGAAAAACGTCAGCAACTGTGGGTCGCTCAAATAGTCCCACGAAGCGGGCATCCCCATTCGGCCCGCCCAAGACGTTCCGAACATGACGGAAAATCCGAACAGCATGAACATCAACATCGTCAGCGTGGCGTCGATCAGATTCTTGGCCGCGACGTTGATGCTGTTCTTCGTGCGTACCAAACCACTTTCGAGCAAGCAGAATCCAGCCTGCATGACAAATACAATTGCCGAGCAAGCAAGTAAAAACTCGATTTGAAGATAAGCCGGAGCAGAAATGTTCATTTTCGACAATGCTTAACAGGGTGAGGCGGGCATCCTGTAAGCTTTGCCAATCATTTAGATCGCGCGGCCAAAAAGCGATCAAATTTCAAACGAATACTTTTCCTGACGCCGAAATCTTCCTCAAATCGGCATAAGGTAAAAAAAAGAACAACACTCAAGTGCCGAATAAACTCACAACCATCGGCTGTCATCGAAGAAAAAGCGCAGCACGAACCCGAGACTTTCTTCAAAGTTCGGCCAACCGAAGCAAATTAAAAACCGCGACTTTTCGCCATCGCTTCTTCGGCTTTTTGAATATAGATCTGGTCACGAGTCCCTTCAAACGCGCGCTGGTAGGTCACGCTGAGCGCCGAGTAGTTAAACGTGTCCTCTGGCTCTAACTCGACTGCTTTTTCTGCCAGTTCGACGGACTTCAAGAAGTCTTCTTTCTTGAAGTACAGAACCGACAGGGCCAAGTAAGCGCGAACGAATTTGTCGTCAATCGCAAGCGCCTCTTCGAGCTTCGCGATCGCTTCGTCGTACTTACCGTCGACTTTGAGTTGTTCGGCTTCGTTTTCCAGAGCAATCAGTGGGTTGGATGTCATTCTGATATTCCTACGCTGATATTGGCTGTTAGTTGTTGGCTGCTCGCAGGTTGAACGCTTGGTTCCATTTGCGAGTCAACTCTGTCGTGTTTGTACAAAAATTGAAACGCAGAGGCACGAAGGTCGCAGAGTCCAATTGTTGATACTCCGCGATCTCCGCGCCTCCGCGTTTACCGAATCGATTCCCGAGTTCGTCTGAGACCAAAATGCTGGTCGAATTTGATTAACGAAAAAAGCGGCCTCCGAACATCGGAGACCGCCTATTGTTGTCAATTCATGGCAGTTGGCAATCCGTCGGCATATTTTGGCCGGCGGTGCAATGATTTAACTATCCAGTCTTAACTGTCGATTCATCCACTGTTCTTTTGCTTTGGGATCGGTCTCGATTGCAGATTCGATCGCCAGCGACTCTCGATATTCCATTGCTTCAGCGGTCGTGGTCCACTTAACGCCGGTAGTTAGAGCTAGGGCTTCAATTTCGTTGCGGATGTCCTTCAGCGTTACTCTAAAGAACTCTTTCCGATGGTTAACCTTGTTGATTTGGTTTAGTACAAAGTGCTTGTGTAATTTTCGCTCCAATGCGGGCGCGTCGTCGCTCAAAATCATCGCGTGGACGTCAAAGCCGAACGGCACACTTGAATCACCAAGCTCTCTGACTCGATCCATCGGATCGTCACGCCTGGTAAGCCCTATCTTAAATACATTTTCGCCAAAACTTCCTATGTTGGAAATGATGTAGACATAGCCTTTTTTCGTTTGTTCGGCCATGGATCTCGCCCGCTCTTTTCTCTCGTTTGCTTGCTGCAGTCGAGCTTCCATGTCCTTCAAGCGCTGTTCATACATTTCTCGCTGTTCTTCACTCGCATCGGCAAATTGTTCGCGCACTTGAAGCAATGCTTTTTGCAGCTGTTCTTCTTCTTTGGCCGCTTCCTTCAATGCACGTGCTTGCTCACGTGCGACTTTCGCCTCCTCTCTGATTTTCTGTTTGGCAACGCGCTGCTCCTCGCGTTCCTGTCGTTTAAGCTGCTGGGCGATCTCACCCCACCGCAACTCTTCCAGCCTTGCATCAAGATACTCTTGGTTAATGCGAGCGGATCGAAATGCCTGACCGTTGTAATTCACCAGATTGAACGCATCACGAATGGACTGCTGGAGCTTCCCAGCATTGTCGTGTTTTGTTCTTCCAAGAATTGTGTCAACTTTTCCATTAAAGGCGTCAAGCACAAAATTTATCGCCGTTTGCTTTCGAATTGTTTCTACGTAGTCACAATCAGCGGCAGTGCCATTTCGAATCATCAAGCGTGTTCGGTCACGAGCGACTTTGAGCTGGCGACCTGCGTCAGCAAACTCAAAATCATCGGCCAAGTCATCAAGCAGGCTGTGTTCAGGAATGATGTACTCGTCCCCATATCCTTTCAAACGGTTCTTCATTGCACGCTCCGTCTTTTCGTAGAACGCCGCATTCTTCTTAGCTTCGTACGCTGAGCCTGCGATCTCTTCGGCATTGGTTTCAGCGACACGGATAATCTCGCTGGCTTCCAAGATTGCGGCGCTCAAAGCGGTCTCTGCTGACTCGCGAAGTTCCGCCGCATTCTGCTTAGCGGTTGCGAGCTCGGTCTTAGCGGTCTTAGAAGCGTCCGACAGAATCCTATTCGCGGTGGATTCAGATTCCCTCACCTGTTCATTTGACGCCTCGAGCTTTTCGGCGGCAACCTTTTCGGCGTCAACAATTCCTTTGTACGGAGAAAGCAGCTTGATCTCTTTGCGGAATTTGGCATCCGTTTGCTGCCACAACGATTTTCGTTGTTTGTATTTGTCTTTAATTTCTTGTGCTTGCTGACGAAGCGTTCCATACGCGACTTTGATTCGTTTTATCTCAGTTTCATAGGCAAGTGCTTGGGCTTGAGAACGTTCTTTGCAAACTGCCAGATCTGCTTTTACATTGAATGCGTAATAGGCGACGCCTGCCAACGCTGCGACCAGAAAAAGGCTTATCAGAAAGAAGGTAATTGCCATTGAGGCGGTTCCAAATGAATGCAGCGAAAATCACTTGGCTAGTCTAGCCAAAATCGAATGCCAAGCCACACCCACGCGGAATCCAAGTTCGACACACACGGCAATTGTGGCCCTTGTTCAGTTGAGGCGCAAAAAAAGACGACCTTTGGAGTTCAAAAGTCGTCTTGGTAGTAATTGCCTAAGCAACGAGTGCCAAACTTAACCTTCCAATGCCGCTTGGGCAGCAGCTAGGCGCGCAATTGGAACTCGGTATGGGCTGCAGCTGACGTAGTCGAGCCCCGTGCGGACGCAGAACTTGACGCTGTTCGGCTCACCACCGTGCTCGCCACAGATGCCGCACTTGAGCTTCGGACGTGTGCTGCGGCCTTTCTGGACGGCCATCTCGACCAACTGGCCAACACCTGACTGATCGATCTGCTGGAACGGGTCAGTTTCGAGAATCTTCTCTTCCAGGTAGTCCGGCAGGAACGATCCGATGTCGTCACGGCTATAACCAAAGGTCATCTGCGTCAGGTCGTTGGTACCGAAGCTGAAGAACTCGGCTGTTTCGGCGACTTGATCGGCGGTCAAGGCAGCACGAGGAATCTCGATCATCGTGCCGACCATGTATTTGACCTTGGACTTCT
>CAZLFF010000116.1:0-11114 GCA_964558755.1 uncultured Pirellulaceae bacterium | reverse complement strand
TAGCATGACCCGCTATTGGTTCGAGCCAGATCCGATAGCGGGTTTTTGCATGCGCGGTGCCTTTTTCGTGAGTACTTACAATCGTTTTCGGGCTGCGCCGAACAACGCGTGCTGATTCTGTTTCGTCAGCCGCCAGTTCCCCGGAAATTTTCGACGCGATCGATCAATCCTTGTTTTCGGAAGTCCGAAAAGCCAGTAGGATTGGGCACGCCCATAAAAACTAAGCCGCTGATCTTTTTCGGTTGTCAGATGGACGAAATCATCTGACCAGTGGTGAATTCGAGGTCGCAGTGCTGCTCTGTAAGTTAGCTGGCAAGTAAACACCTCCGGATCGCTACCGGCTAGGTGATGGCTTAATCGCCCAATCACACTCACACAAACCTAGAAAGTGGATCCAACATGGAAAACTCAATGCTTATCGCTCGCCGCGGTGGACTCGGTCGAATTGTTAGCTGGTTCATCCGAATCGTCATCTACGATATTTGCATCACCGGAATCGCTGATATCTTAGGGGTTTCCCGCATGGTCGCTCTGTTTATCTTCTTGGGAATCTTGGCCGTGGTTGCGTTCTTGGGTTACCTACTCAAGCAGAAAGTCGCACCGGGCGTCGAGGATTTCGATTAGTGCAAACGGTGACTCCTCTCGATTTCGTCCTCCTAAATCGGGAGCACGCGACTCGCTAAACTTGGCTTGGCTTTCCTCGGACATGGGCACGAATGAAGTACCGCGTCAATCACTCCCCCACGTTCTCGGTCCTTGAAGTCGACTTGAACGACCAAGAATCCGTCCGCGCTCAGCCCAATAGTATGCTGTCAATGACCAGTGGTATCCAAATCGGTGCCGCGATGGGCGGCGGAGGGAAGAAATCAAGTTGGCTGAGCGGTTTCAAGAACTTAGCGGGTGGCGAGAATTTCTTCACGGCCGTTTATCGAGCCAAACGGGACGGCGAACAAGTTTGCTTGGCTCCCGACGTCATTGGGGAAATTCTCCCAATCGAGCTGACCAACGAGGAACCGTTTTACCTGACGCGGGGCTCTTACCTAGCGAACCTCGGCGATGTCGAGCTGGGCGTTAAGTACTCGGGGGTCAAAGGCTGGATGTCAAAGAAGGGGCTCTTTCTGCTCACGGCATCCGGCACGGGCACGCTGTTCTGCCAAACGCACGGGGCCATCGTTGTCAAAGAGTTGGCCGACGGGGAGACCTTCTTCGTCGATAACCGTTTTGTGGTCGCGTTCTCGCAGTCGATCGATTATCAATTGGTCAAAGCCACCGCGAGTGTGAAGGACTCAGTACTCAGCGGAGAAGGCTTCGTGAATCGCTACACAGGGCCGGGCGCTGTGTACTACCAAACCCGCGGCAAACCGGGCAGCGGACTCTTAGGTCGAGCCCTCGACGCGGTATTTTAGATCAGCACCGTGGCGGAAGATGGCCGCATCCACCGCGATTTGCCCAGCCTTGGATTGAATGCAATCACGTAAAACCGACGCCATGAATTTGCCCACACCTCAGCCGTCCATCCGCGACCTCGTCTCCAACCGGGATGCGTTGCTGAGCAAAATCGAAGACGCCAATCGGTGGACCACGCCATTGATCGTCGCCCAGTCGATCGCAATCGTTGTCCTGATCATCTTGATCGACTGGACCAAAGTCGACGATCACCCGCTGCTCTACGCGGGCGCGGTTTCGGTAGTTGTTGGTCCGTTCACTTTAAGCGTCCTACGACTGTGGGCCCAGAACAAAAAAGAGATTGGCGACCTAAAAGAAACGACTTGGTTTGGCGATTTCGATAAGCATTTACTGCGAGACTTATTCAACGACACACTCGACAAACTTCAACTGCCTCGCGAAGAGTTACCGGTATACGTCACGGCGGATCGGACAATGAACGCGATGGCCAGTCACGTCGGGCTGGGTGTGCTTTCGAAACGTTTCAATGGGATCTACCTCCACCGCGGGCTCTTGCACAAGCTGACGGCGGCCGAGGTCCAAGACACCATGGGCCATGAACTGGGACACTACTACGCTCACTACCTTCAGCGCACACGGTACAACTTTGTGTCCTTCATCTTGGGTGGTCTGCTGGCGATCGGTGTCGCCCAATGGCTGGGCGTCAACTCAATCATCGGCTACCTCGCGCTACTCAGTTGCGCGAGCGCGGCGTTTTACTTTTCCACCCGCGTCCGATCCGACCATATGCAGGCGATCGAGTACCTATGTGATGACTTTGGCGCTCACACGAACGGAGTCGCCGTTGCGATCAGCGCGTTGATGAAGCTGGGTGCATCGAGCGAAGTCGAAAACGGTATCTTTTTCGAGTCCGTGCTGTCGAAGCAGTTCGAAAGCTTAAGCCCCGCCCAGATTATGGAATCGCTCCAGCAAGCGATCCCCTACGGTCACGTGTCCGATGAGGAACTTAAACGCAGCGTTGACCAGCAACTAAAACGCCGCTCCCAGCAAGGCCCGAGTATCGCCGGATTCCTGCAGTACGCTTGGCAGGACGACGTGGATGATGAGGGCGAGGAACTGATCGAACAACAAGCACGAGCGTGGCAGAAGCTTCGTCAATCCCCTCGACTACCTTGGGAATCAGTGCTGGAAGACCCCGCCAACATCCACTTCTCCGGCGAGAGCCTAGAAAAACTGATCGCTTTGATCGAAGCCAACCCCAACGTGCCCCTGTTTCACCAGCTGATGCCGGACCACGACGAACGGACTCATCCACCGACCAAGATGCGAGTTCTGTACCTTTGGTACAACCGCGAAGCGATCGCCAACAGCCCCGCGCTGCCTAGTAACTTGCGACGCGACTGATCGGACACCGTGCTCCATCAAACGGACTCTTGCATCGCTTGAGTAATCTCATCTCGGACGGTTGGATCGTCTTCAATCTGAAGTCGATCATGGAGCACCCCTCGGTTAGAGACCATCCGATGCTGGCCCAACGCCCATGCACTCGCCCCACGCACCAGTGGCTCAGGGTCGCCCAAACCGCGAGTCAGTGGTTCTAGGTTTTCCGTTGACGGCCGGTTACCCAATGCGATGGCCGCGTTGCGGAGGATCCCCCGTCGCCGCGGGCGCCAGAGCGGGGTCTTGCGGAAACGGGCCCGAAACTGGTCGTCGGTGAGCCAAAACAGCTCATGCAATGACAGCGGATTAAAGTCCTCTCGTGGCTGAAAGGTTGGCTCGCTGGAAACGGCTGCTTTGCGATTCCACGGGCATACCTCTTGGCAAATATCGCAACCAAGAATCCAATTGTCCATCTTGGACCGCAACTCGATCGGGATGGGTGATCGGTGTTCGATCGTCAGGTAACTAATACATCGCGTTGCGTCCATCTTTCCCGGTTGGACAAATGCGTCGGTCGGGCAGGCATCCAGACACGCGGTGCAAGTGCCGCAGTGATAGCCTTCGAACGGCGTGTCGTGCTCCAGCGGTTGATCCAATAGCAGTGCCGCAAGCAAGAACCAGCTGCCTTGTTTCGGACTGATCAGCATCGTGTTCTTGGCTGCCCAGCCAAGCCCCGCCAACTGAGCGAACTCGCGCTCGAGCAACGGCGCGGTATCGACGACGCCGCGAGCACTCACCGGTTCATTATCTTCGTTAGTCAGCCCACCAGCGAATCGTTTCAGATCCTTCAACCTTGCGTGAATCAAGTCGTGATAGTCGCCACTGCCCCACGCATACCGAGCAATTCGACCGGCACCGTTCGCCGAACTAATCGCGTCTTCCGCCGGAGCAACCGTTTGGTAGTTCATGCCTAACATCAGCACGCTGACCGCGCCATCCATCACGTGCTGCGGATGTTCGTAGGCGTGCAAGCGGTTTTTGAAGTAATCCATCTCACCCGCGTAGCCGTCGTCCAACCACTGCGTCAGCGGATGGAAACCTTGGGCAGTGACGACCGGGCAGCAGCCCGTTAACTCAAACCCCAGCCGATTCGCTTCCGCCTTTAACGATTGTGCGAGCTGTGCAGGGGTCATAGACGGTTTGGTTCGTGACAAATTTGGAAACTGATTGACTCAGGGACTTGCTTCGTTTGCCGCCTCATTTACTGTGGAATCCACCAGTCCTGCGTGCCCGCAGATTGACTTGAGATTTGACTTCAGAAAAGGCTTCATCATGACACGCATCCTTGCACTCGCCGTTGCCGTCGCAACACTGGCTTTGACTAACAGCTCCTCAGCCCAAGCACAGTGTAACACGTCTGGCTATCAGTTCGGGATTGGCCTTGGCCAAGCCGGCTTCAATGGCATCAATGGCTTTGGTTTGGGCCAAGGCATCGGTTACTATGGCATTCGCTCGCAGCGATCCGAGAGCCTACCGTACTTTGCGAAGTTTCCACCGGTCTACTACAGCGGCATCGTCCGTCGTCCAGTTGGAATTAGTCCGTACGCCGCTCCTGCTGGCATCACGCCTGTCGAGATGACGATGCCTGCTCCTGCGACAGTCAAGAACAAACATTTTAACTCAACAATCGCTCCGGTTTCAGAATCGATCAAGTCACAAGAATCAAAGTCGGACGACATGCTAAAGAATAAGTCGGCTTGGGTCAGCAATCCGTTCATGGGTGCGTTGGCCAGTCACTAAGATTCTCATTTCGACAAACTGGGCTGGCCTTTTGAGTCGACCTAGTCATCCCGCCTGACGTGCTCGGGGCCTTTAGACCTCCTGAAAAAGAACGAGAACGGCCCTCCCTCCACCATTGCACGTAAAGACGCTTCGTTCCCCACGAAGCGTCTTTTTTTTTGCGAGTACTCGGAACAAGCCAGCGGGTTTGCAAGCGAGTTTCTTTGACGCCGCGGCAAGATTGAACTGACCATCCCAACTGACCATCCCAACTGACCATCCCTTTACGACCTAGTCGATGATCGGTGCCCTATCGTTCCGGCGTTGGTTGTGAAAGAATCCTACCCTTCGAAATTTTCACAACCCAACGATATAGAAGCACGAGTACGATGAGCAAACGAGCTGACGTGGATGCCGCGATTGCGGACGTTGATTTTGACAACAAGGCTTACCAGATTGAGCTGGATACGAGCGAGGGAACGATTCTGCTGGACCTCGATCCGAGCGTTGCCCCGGGGCACTGCAAGAACATGATCGGTCTTGCCAAGATCGGGTTCTACGACGGCCTGATCTTCCATCGAGTCATTGAAGGGTTCATGATCCAGGGCGGCTGCCCGGACGGAACCGGCATGGGCGGCCCGGGCTACAATATCCCGGCTGAGTTCAACGCCAAGCCGCACCTTGCGGGGACGCTGTCGATGGCTCGCTCGCAGAACCCGGACTCCGCCGGCTCGCAGTTCTTCATTTGCCTCGGCACTCAAGCGTTTTTGGATAACCAATACACTGCGTTCGGGCAGACAGCCAACGACGAAAGCATGGCCGTGGTCGCCAAAATCGGCGGCGCATCAACCAACCCGTCGGATCGCCCGGACGAAGACGTGACGATCAAATCGGCGAAGGTGATTGAGAAGTAGTTGCCAGAAAGGCAACGCTATGATGCAACGGCTCGCGGACTCGAAGTGATTTGAGTCCGTGGTGTGCGTCCGACCGACATTGCGACTTGGTGTTGTTCACACGATTCACGACCGCGTTACCGACATGTCCAAAAAACGTATCCAACCAGAAGTTCAAGCCATCATCAGCGCGGCCGACGCGGGGTTGTATGCGACGACGGTCAAATTGGCGGAAGCGTTCTTGGCCGATAACCCCGACAGCTTGCGTGGGTGGTTGGATCTTGGGCATGCACTGACCTGTTTATGCCGCTATGACGATGCAGTCGCGGCCTACGAGCGGGCGAAGAAACTGGCCGAGGAATCCGGGCAGAGCCCCGATGGAATCCTTGCCGAACTCGGGCAACTGCACCGACAAAAAGGTGATTTCGACCGCGCCGCCGAGTGCTTTGACACCCAGATCGCCGCTAGTCCCGACGACGCGTCTGGCTACCTGATGAAGGCCGCATTGCAATTGCAATCTGGCCACGCCCAACAATCCGTTTCGACACTCGAACGTGCCCTCGATTGCAAAACGGGCTGTCACGAGGAAGTGCATTACAGCCTCGGGCTGGCCCTGCGCTCGGCGGGGGATTTGACCCACGCGAAAAAGCACTTCCAAAAGGCACTGGACCTTGACGCGAACTACGCTGCGGCCAAGTCAGCACTCAAAGACGTCAAGTAGCGAACCACGCCGTCGCTCGCAGCAACGGCGCTGAACAGCCTACTCTTCCTCTCTTGCCGCCACCGCGCAACCCGAACAGGCTATTCGAGGACGGGACGACCGACGGTGCTAGCACCGGTTATCCCGTTGAGCCAAACCTTGCGGCCAGTCGATGACTTTGAACAACGATCGTGCGCATACGCGTGGAGTTTACTTCACCGATGCGCGGTCATTGGATTAAGGAATCGGTGTTGGCGAATACGTTTACCATCTCGTTTGCGTTTCGAGCCTGTTGGCTTGCATTGGCCGTCCTGCTTGCGCCATGGTTTGGCTCGACAGTGGCCGCGACGCGTTTGGATCCCGAAGTGGAACAATCATTCCAGCTCGCAGCCGGTTCGTACGAGCGCGGTCAGTGGGAGGACGCGGTCGCAGGTTTTGAAGCGATCATCCAGCAGCACGGCGGCACCACGGAAGCCGATGTCGCTCACTTCTTTTTGGGCGAAGCTCAAATGCAGCGGCAAGAGTTTCGAGCCGCGTATCTCGCTTGGCAAAACTACTTGCAGCGGCTGCCAAACCATGAGTTCTCCGCCCGGGCGACTTTCCGGATGGGCGAAGCAGCGATGCGGATGGAACATACTTCGCAGGCAATTCGGTTGTTGGAAGACTTCATCGAAGACCATCCACGCGATCCGCTTGTCTCGTTCGCGATGACTTACCTGGGGCAAATGCGTCTCAACCGCAACGAACCTCAGCTGGCTCAGCGCGTGTTCGAGATGGCGTTGCACTTGCAACCCAACGGACACATCGGCAACCAATGCCGGTTTGGTTTGGCTCGCAGTTTGCAGCTGCAAGGCGATCATGCGGGAGCCCTACGCTTTTTTGATTTCATTGTTCGCGAACCAGACAATGTGTTGGCCGGCGAGGCACGTTTGCAGTCGGGAGTCATCGAGTTCGCCCGTCAGGAGTTCGACCAAGCGGCCAAGCACCTCACGGCGATCGACTTAACGAATGAATCCACACAGACTCGTGGCGAAGCGTCTTACTGGCTGGGTCGTGTCGCGATTGAGCGAGACAGCTTCGACCTCGCAACGGAGCATTTTGCGAACATCCCGTTCGACCAGATCGATCCTGATCTGGCTGCGGCGGCACAGTACGATGGAGCGATCGCAGCAATTCACGCCGGCGATGATGCACGGGCGGATACTTGGCTGAACCAGTTGATTTCCAATGATCGTGACGCATCCCTGACCGACAAAGCCCGGCGTCTGCAAGTCCAGATCGCTCAGCGGGCCAATGACTCCGACCGCGTCATACGTTTGACCAACCAGTTGAGCGAATCGCCCGACAACGATCACCTGCGAGACGAAGCGTTAGCGTCCATTGGCCAAGCGGCTTACGCGGAATCAAACTATCAGCGGACGATTGACGTTTTCTCAAAACTGCTGACGCGTCCAAATCGAATCAAACGAACGAAAGCGAAGAACTTAACTCAGCGATCGACATGGGCCTACTATCAAGCGCTGGGGCATCTGGGGCTTAGTGAATATCGCAATGCGGAATCACTACTTCGATCGATCGACACTGAAGCACTGGCCAAGTCGACTGAACCCCAGGCAAAATCGCTGCTGCCGCTGGTCCATTTTGCGATGGGAACGAGCCTATTCAGTCAGCAAAAGTACGCGGCGACAATCGAAAGCTACGAAAATCTTGCGATAGATTCGAATGACGACCCAAATGCACGCCAGGCGCGATTGGAGTTGACTTTGGCGTACGCCCGCACCGATCGCTGGGCCGAGGCACGAGAATCGTTCGAACAATGGGCGTCCGATCAAAAGCGTTCCGCCACGGTCGGCGATACGGCTCAGTTGCTGGCCGCCATCGCACGGGAATCGGCGATTAACTCACCGGACCTAGACATCGCGTATTGGTACTCGGTGATGGCACGCGAGGGCAATGAACCGGCCGTTCGTGCGACTGGGCTTTCGGCTGTCGTGTGGCATCAGCTCGACGCGGGTGATCTCACCGCCGCGAACCAAACGTTTGAAACTTTGATTGGCAATTTTCCCAAGCACCCTTTGTCAGCCGATGCTGGGATCGCCATCGCCAAACACTTCGAAGACCAACATGACTACGCAGAAGCGGCAGATCGCTACCGATCAGTCAGCCAACATTTCACCAACACCAAAATCGGCCGGACCGCTCTCCTGCGTCGTGGCTACGCGCTGCAAAAGATCAAATCGCGAATGTCGCTGACCGAAGCGCGGCAGGTGCTTGAACAATGGTTGGCAACGGCGAATAAACACGAGGACCAAGCACCTTTGATCGCCGAAGCGCTATACCAGTTAGCATGGATTTGCACCGATCTTGGTGACAATGTGGCTCGCGATGCTCACTTCGAGAAAATTGCCAACGCGCACCCGGACAGCAAGTATTGGCCTGACGCGGCGTTCCGAGTTAGCCGCGGGCTGATTGCACGGCGCGAATTCACTCATGCGGCAAAGCTGTTGGAGCAACTGACCGACGCAAAAAAGTCACCGCAGCGAATCCGCGAGCGCAGCATGTTCTTACGAGGGCAAATCGAAGCGAAACAGCAGAACTGGATCGCTGCTGAGCAAACTTTTTCCGACTTAGCCGGCCTGACGAACGACCCGACCCTACGGGCGAAAGCAAACTATTGGTTGGCTGAGACTCATTACCGCCAAGGCAAGTTCACCGTTGCTCGACAGCTACTGACTGACCTGAACGAATCACCACGCCCAGCGTTGGCGTCGATCCAGCCGTGGATTGCCTTGCGGTTGGCTCAATCGATCGGCAAAGCCGAGGACTGGGGTGCCGCCAGCAAGGTCGCTGCCGATGCACTGGCCAGTTGGCCCTCATTTTCCAAGGCATACGAATACCAATTCTTGGTCGCTCGCGAATTGGAAGACGCTGGCAAGCTACAAGAAGCGATCACCGGCTACAAAGTCGTCATTGATTCTCCACGCGGGGGCTCAACCGAGACCGCTGCAATCGCTCAGTGGCGAATCGGCGAGATTCGCTTTCACCAAGAACGCTACACCGACGCCATCGCGGCCTACTACCGAGTCGATTCCCTATTCGGCTACCCACGCTGGCGAAGTGCTTCTTTGCTGCAAGCGGGTAAGTGCCAAGAACATCTGCAGAACTGGGCCCATGCGGAAAAGCTGTATCGGCAGTTGCTTTCCCTGTTTCCCAACAGTGACTTAGCCAGCGATGCGAAAGCCCGCTTGGTCAACCTAGGTTCAATCGCCGCGCGAACAACCAAAGTGCAAAGCGAATCATCCGACCAAACCAGTAAACGATAGTACAACGTCAATCGAAACGAAAACTCCCTACAAACCTAGTTTGTTAAAACGAGAGAAATGCTATGGCAACCTCAACCTTCTCAAACCGCCAACCACTCCAAGCCGCTGCGATGGTCGCCTTTTGTGTGATCGCATTCAGCATCGCCGCGATTGCGCATGCCCAAGACAACCTGCCTGCCAATGGTTTTGAGATTCCCTCCAAACCAACCGCGACGGCAACGGTCAGTGACTCGGATGTTGCTGCGGCAAGCAACCTCACCAGTGCCGCAGCGATTGGCGATGGAAGCCGTCGATTGCTCCCTGTGTTGCTAGGCGGCGGGCCGCTGATGATCCCGATTGGCATCTGCTCGTTCATTTTGGTCGTTTTTGTTTTCGAGCGATTCATCAGTCTCCGCAAAGGGCGTGTCATTCCGGGGCCATTCACCAAACGATTTATTGAGCAGCTTCGCGAGGGCGATCTTGATCAGAGTTCGGCCATCATCCAGTGCGATCGAAGCGGTAGTCCTGTGGCGAACGTGTTCAAGGCCGGCATGGAACGCTGGGGCCGTCCGGCGGTTGAAGTTGAGCAAGCGATTCTTGACGCGGGCGAGCGTGCGTCAAACAAGCTACGACGTTACCTACGGCTGATTAACGGAATCGCAACCGTGTGTCCGCTGCTCGGTCTGCTAGGGACCGTGCTGGGCATGATCCAAGCGTTTGACTCCATCGCAACCGTGGTTCCGGGGACGGCCGATCCGAAAGCTCTGATTGCAACTGGCATCAGCCAAGCGTTGTTGACTACGGCGGCGGGCATGACCGTGGCGATTCCCGCGTTGATCGCCTATCTGTTTTTCAGTAGCCGCGTCGACAAGCACGTGATGGAAATCGACACGCTGGGCATGAAGGTCGTGAATCTGGTTTCCGCAGAAGCCGTGGCCAGCAAACGACGAACAACTCGCAAGGCAGCCTAGCCAGCAACCAACCGCGACCCAACCCGCAACGAAAACAATTGCAACAAGGACGTGTGCAATGCCTTTGAAACTAAATCAAGACGATCAGACGTCGATCAACCTGACGCCGATGATCGACATTGTGTTCTTGCTGATCATCTTCTTTATGATCGGGACGCGATTCAGTGAACTGAACGAATCCGAGCGCAACATCGCACTGACGCTGCCCCAAGTCGCAACGGGCCAGGCGCTCACCACCGCGCCGCGGAAGCGGGTGATCAACGTGGTGCAGAATGGGCAGATCCTACTGGATGATCAACCGGTGACGCTGGTCGATCTGGAATCGGAACTCGCCTCGGCCAAACAGCAGTACCAAAAATTGGGCGTGGTTGTTCGGGGTGATGCTGACAGCCGTTACGAAGCGGTCGCTCAAGTCATTGCAGCCTGCCGTCGAGTAGGAATCTCGATCGATTTGCCGGTCCGCGTTGCCTCTCTGCCGTAGTTAGCCCCACAAGGTTTCAGCGGTCTTTTTCAACGGACATTAAGTTGAGCAATTTCGACTGCCAGTGAGACACAGCCATGGAACAACTAAAACAATTTGTCGCCAGCGTCTGGCAAGCCATCACGCCGTGGTTCTCAACCGCGAACTTGCAAGTGTTGCTGCTGGTCGGATCGGGCGTGCTGGCAATTTCACTGTTAGTGC
>CAZLFF010000115.1:0-11164 GCA_964558755.1 uncultured Pirellulaceae bacterium | reverse complement strand
GTGCTGGATCGCTATCCCGATTCCGACCTGCCAGCCGACCAGATCCATTTGCGTGTCGCGTTGTGTTACGCGTTTTTGGGTAACCGTGAGAAAGCGGACGCGGCGATCCAAGCGGCTCGCAGGGCCGGCGAGCAAGTGTCGGCAGTCGGCGGAGTTTCTCCCGACCAATTAGTGGGCTCGATCGATCAGCTGTCCATTGAAACGGTTCGCTCAATGGGTGACTTAGCGATTCGAATGCACTTGAGCGGACCGCGGCGGTACGGAGTTCAACCAGCGTTGCCTGCGGATTTGCTGGACGCAGACCAGGTCGCCAGCTGGCAGTACTTCGTCGAACCGAAAACCCCAAAAACATACACTTCGGCCAGTGCAGAAGGGCGGACGTTGACCGGCGAACGCTCACACGGCTTGCAGGCCGCCGATACTCGTAACCGTCAGGAAGAATCATTGATCGAGGCGTGGCGTGAGAAGCAGTGGCGGCCTTCGGGGCAGCTGTTGTTTATGAACGGTTTGGTTTATTTCAAGTCGGCGGCCGACATCACCGCGTGGGATTTGCAAAAGTTTAATCAAGTTAGCGTGGGTGGAAATGAAAAAACTTCCCCGCTCGATTTTGTGGCATGGCGCAGCGTGTGGCGGAATATGTTCGAGGTTGACCAAGCGACTCAGATGTCGAACCTCATGGCGCGGCAGTATGGCATTCATCGTAGCCGTCAACGGGGTGGCAAAGTGAATTCACCCGACCCTTATGAGCCCACGGAAGTCCATTTTTTTGGTGATCGAATTTATCAGCAGATGTCGATTTCTGATGGGCGGCTATACGCGATCGAGGGAGAATCGTTTGACCAACAGGTGCCGGCGACCAGCCGAAACCGACGAATTAGGATTCAATACAATACCTCGATCCGACGGACTCGTAGCAATCAACTGACGGCTTACGAGGCGTCGTCTGGACGTTTGCAGTGGACGTTGCCGCGGTCGCCCACGCAAGCCAATGATTTGGACGAGGTAGCGGCCAGCGTTGGCGAAGGAGACGATCCCGATTGGTTGCAGGGCGGCGGATTCATGGCCGCGCCGATCGGCTTCCAAGGTTTGATTTTAGTCCCGGTCAATCACGGCGGCGCGATCTCTGTTTACGCGCTTGATCCAAACGATAACGGCAAAACGGTTTGGAAGTCGTACCTGTGCGACGAACCGGAAACCGGGTCGGTGATGTGGTCGCCCATTCATTTGTCGCTCGATGGGAGTGATTTGTTCGTCAATTCAGGTTACGGCGTCGTGTTCGTTTTGGATGCGATGACAGGAAAGATTCGTTTCGCTCGCCGCTACCCTCGCGCTGGGGAGGCAGGCGTCGTTATGCGACATCACTCGGGCCAACCAACTCGGCTGAAGTTCAACGGCTGGTCCAGCGACATTGTGATCCCTTGGCAGGATCAACTGATCTGTTTCGGTAGCGACGCGGACGCGATTTTTGCTCTCGACCGAAACACGGGGGAAGCCATCTGGAGCTGCCCCATGAATCCAATTGGGCAAAAGGTCGATTACCTGTTGGGTGTCGTCAATGACGTGCTATACGCCGCCGGTCAGACGACCGTAATCGCGTATGATCTAAACGGCGAGGGAAGGATGCTCTGGGGCGCAGACGATTTGTTCGATGGCAAGGTGTCGCTGGGACGCGGCATGTTAACGGCCGATTCGATATACATCCCGGTCAACAGCGGCATTTATCAGTTGACGCTTGACGGGAAGAGAGGCCGAGCGGATGTCGTCAACCGCGTGGGCGTGACCTTGGGCACCGACGCGCCGGTCGGGAACTTGTTTAGCGACGGCGAACGAATCTGGGTGCATGGCGGGAACCGGCTATACGCATTGCAAAAACAGAATTAGACCCGCACGCCGGCCGTGGTGGGATACGTTGGCTTGGGTCCGGAACAACTGTGGTTTGGACAACCCTAAATTATTTATTTAACTGAAACACGAATTCTTGATCCTGATCGCTGAAACATCTTGGCTGAAAATGATCGTTGGCGACGATCCGAACCAAGCGGGTACGCCGCGACTGGATTGGTTGAACTTGCCCGAATCATGGGGCGTGTTCGTTTTGATCGCGGTGATTGCGGCATTGATTTTCGGCGTGTTCTGGCTTTATCGCAACGAGCTGAACACGTGTCCGCCGGTGGTCAAGCGAATCATGGCCGTGCTGCGATTGGCCGTGCTGCTATTGCTGTTGGCGATGTACTTAAAGCCGTCGGTATTTTATCAGCAAGTCAACGAGATCAAACCTTCGATCGCCCTGCTTCGCGATCGGTCGATGTCGATCGAACGCACCGATCAATACTCGGATGCTGAGATGGCGAAGCGCTTGGCCGCCGCGACCGGCGTGGCGGCAGATCAATTGCAGGCAGGCACGGCGAAACGAAGCGATTTGGTTAGCGGTGTGTTTGACCAGCAGCCAAAAATTTTGGACCAACTGCGGGAGAAGGGGTCGATTCGTGTGATCGATTTCGCGACTGACAACCAACCCGCTGGCCTGATCCCCGCGACGGGAAGCGAACCAGACGAACCGACCGAAACCGAGGACTCCGGCGGCGCGTCCGACATCGCCGCATCGGAACCGGCCCTGCAGACTTTGCCCGCGCTGGTGGCCGATGGCTTGGGCACCGATCTGGCCCAAGCCCTGCAGGGTGCGCTGCACGGCGGTGAAAGTCCGTCAGCGATTTTCCTGATGACTGACGGTCAGCACAACGGCAGCGAAGATCCTCGAGAGGTCGCGACGCAGGCCGCCGAACTAGGTGTGCCGATCTACATCGTGGGCGTTGGGGATCCACGTCCGCCTAAGAACTTGTCCGTCAACGAAGTCTACGTTCGCGAGCGGGCGTATCCGGATGAGCCCTTCGAGGTCGAGGCTGTTTTGCAAACGACCGACCGTCGGCAAACGGAGTTGCCCGGCCAAGTCAAAGTTAACTTGGTTCAACAGCGATTGGATGAGGACACCGGTCAGCCGATCAATCGGGAAACTATTCAGTCTCAAAACGCCGACGTCCCCGATTCTGGCGGCCGCATTCGACTGAGCTTCGACCACGTTCTGAATCAACCGGGGCTGTACGTTTATACCGTCGAGGTCGAATCGGTCGATGGAGAAATCGAAACTGCCGACAACGCTCGGACGACTTCAACCCTAGAGGTCGTGGATGACCAGGTGAAGGTCCTGCTGATTAGTGGCTTGCCAAGTTGGGACTACCAGCAGGTCAGCCGTCTGTTACAGCGCGACAGCACAATTTCGCTTAGCTGCTGGCTGCAGTCGATGGACGAATCGCGGCCGCAGGAAGGGGATGAACCGATCTCGCGGCTGCCGCGTTCGATTGAAGAACTAGGTCAATACAACCTAGTGATTTTGATGGACCCGAATCCACAAGAGTTCGACCGGCCGTGGATTGACCTGCTGAAAGACTACTGCCGCTACAAAGCGGGCGGGTTGTTGTTCATTAGCGGTCCGCAGTTCACGGGCGAGTTTCTGACGATGAATCGTTTGCGTGATCTGCGCGATCTGTTGCCGGTGCGATTGGGTGACACTGAGTTCATCAACACCATTCAGGCCCTTGCGTCGGCGACGAATGATCGAGCGGGCGTCATGTTGCCGGTGACTCATAACTTGGACCACCCGGTGATGAGCTTTCGTAACGACGCGGCGGAAACGGAAGAAATCTGGAAAGCAATGCCGGGCGTGTATTGGAACTTCCCCACGATCGCCGCCAAGCCAACCGCTCGAGTTCTGCTTGAGCGGGGTGATCAGATGAACGCGGAGGGTAACCAGCCGCTGTTGGTCGATGGGCGTTACGGATCAGGCACGGTGATGTTCATGGGCTTCCAAGACACTTGGCGTTGGCGACGAGTGGGTGTGCAGGCCCAGTATTTTGATCGCTTCTGGATGCAGATAACGAGGTACATGGTCGAAAATCGATCGCTGCAGGGCTCGCGACGCGGGTTCATTGATGTCGATAAGAACGAGTTCGAACTCGGTGATCGAGTGACCCTGATCGGCCGTGTGCTCGACGCGTCTTTTAAGCCGCTGGATGAACCGTCGGTCGAGGCTGTATTGAAATCGAAAGACGGTCGCGTTCAAAACGTGACGATGAAGTTGTTGCCGCAACAAGAGGGACGGTATGAAGGCGTTTTTGTTGCCCAGCGAACAGGCAGTTACCAAGCCACGATCGATATTCCGGCGGCGGGGGGCGACGACCAACAGCTGATCGATCCAATTGGTTTTCGCGTGGTGCCGCCCAACGCCGAATCCAGCGCGTGGTGGTTGAATGAAAAACTGCTAACCGAAATCGCCGATCGTTCGGGCGGAAAGTATGTGTCACTTGATCGCATTGCCGAACTGCCGCCTCAGCTGCCTGCCCCGGTTCGCCGCGTCGAACTCAACAGTCCGCCCAAACCACTCTGGGACGTCAGCGACACCTTGCGTTGGTTAACTCTGCTGCTGCCGGTTGTCCTGCTATCGGCGGAATGGATCCTAAGAAAAGCCTACAAGCTGTTGTAACTAAACCGAAAATTGAGAACTGAAAACTGAAAAAACCAGCATGAACTCGCCCAAACCCATCCCACTCGAATTCACCCAGCGGTTGCAGCAATTGCGACGTCAGCTGCTGGGCTGGACGGCCGTGCGCGGGGCCGCGCGGTGGCTGACAGCAGTTTTAGGGATGTTGCTGCTGGACATGGTTGCCGATCGTTTGTTCGGCATGGATTGGGCTCAACGGGCCATCATTTTGTTGGCCATGATCGTGTTCGTCCTTGGCTGGTTTGTGTGGCGAGTCATCCGCCCGTTGTTTTTGTTGCCGTCCGATCGTGCGCTTGTTTACGAGATTGAATCGAAGCACCCGCAGCTACGTGAAAGCCTGTTGGCGGCGACTCAGTTCGGTGCGATTGGTACGGGCGATGGGCAACTGCCGGCAGGTGCATCACCGGAGCTTGTGAATGAAACGATCGATCGCGGTTTTGCGGCGGCTGCGGAGGTCGATTTTTCCTCGGTCGTCAACGCGGTCAAACGGCGATCTTATCTTCAGCGGCTGGTTGTCGCGTGCGTTTTGCTGGCGGCGATTGCGGTCGGAGTCACTCAATCGACATTTCTGCACACTTGGTTCGATCGAAACATCTTGCTGGGCGACGCTCAGTGGCCGCGGCAAACGTATCTGGTGATTGCCGGGGCAAAAGACGGTCGCTTGTTGGTGCCACGTGGCGCGGATCACCGACAGGTCGTCGAGGTTACCGAAGCCAGCCAGGATCAAGATGTTTTGGTGTCGTTGGAAATTGAGAACGGCAACACTCGAATGATCCAGCCAATGAAATCAACCGGACGGCTCGCCGGACGCGAGCATGTTTTCGTCTTTCACAATGTTTCGGCGCCGTTTCGATTTCGAGCCAGCGGTGGCGACGACGTGACCGAGTGGGTTGATGTGGAGCTGGCAGAACCACCGTCGATTATCGACATGAAGCTGACGGCACGAATGCCCGACTACGCGGCCGCCGAGCCACTGCCGTTGATTGGAAGTGGGCCGCACCCCGTGCTGGCGGGTAGTCGTTTAGACATTGCGATCGAAACGAACAAGGATCTTGCCTCGGCCGTCGTCCAGCATGATGGCGTGGACCTGCCGTTGGTGGCGACCAGTGACTCGCGCAGGCAATTTTCGTTGACTCTGCCCAACGCGGGTGATGGTGGCAGGAATTCTGCCGCGAGACTGATGGGTGGCGAATACCAGTTTGTGCTAACCGACGTTGGGGGACTGGGCAACGTCCGAAAGTCGAAGTTTACGCTAACGATCAAAGAAGACCGCACGCCAGAAGTGCGAGCGAAACTTTTGGGGATTAGTGGTCTGGTGGTTCCCAACGCGGTGTTGCCGACTGCGTTTGAGGTGGTCGATGATTATGGTCTACAAACGTTGCGTTTTGCCTGTCAGTACCGCACCGCGGACATGAAAGAGGATGACGCACCGGTTTCGCGGCTGATCGATTTTGAACAGACAAGACCGACCGACGAGGTCCCTCGCGATAAGAAGATTGATCGTGTTGAAGTTTTGGATTTGGCCACGTTGCCGCTGCAACCGGGGGCCAGCTTTCGCTTTCAAGTCGAGGCGATGGACTTCCGGCCGGTTGTCGATGACTCGGATTCTAATGTGGGCCAGTCCAACGAATTGCTGTTGCGAATTGTGTCGGCCGAAGAGTTGCGGGCCGATCTGCTGCGTCGTGAGATCGGACAGCGCAAGGCGTTTTTGAACGCTCGGGACAAACAGTTCGAAATGACGGGCCAACTAGAGACTTGGTTGGCGATGTGGAACGATGCGAATCTAACCGAAACGTTTCGGGTGGCTCAGGATTCAGAACTCATTCGAATGCTGCGAGACCAGAAAGGGGTCGGCACCAGCGTCGATCGGGTGGCGACTCGGTTCGAAGAGTTTCTGGTCGAGGTGCAAAACAATCGCTTAAACGATTTGGAGGTGGCTCAGGGGATCGAGGAAGAGAATCGGCTGATGACTCGATTCGATCGCGGCATCATCCGGCCGATCCGCGAACTGGATCGAAACGAGATCGCGCAGGCATCGCGCGAGCTGGACGCGTGTCGGATGGCAATGTTGGCCGGCAAGGGACTTGCGGGTGCGGTCGCTCGGGCGTTGGAGGTGCAGCGAGAAGCGGTGCGGAAGATGGATTTGATTCTCGACGCGATGACAAGCAGCGAGGGTTATCAGGAAGTCGTAAACAAAGCGTTGGAGTTGAAAGCCGCTCAGCAACGGCTGAAGCAAGATATCGAAAAATCGCTCGAGCCAGACGACATTTTCGACAACGATGACTTGGAGGACGTGTTTGATGATTAGCAAAACCGTTATGGCAATCGGCATTCGTTGTATCCTCGTTATGTTTGGACTGAGTGTTTGGTTTACCTCCGTCCAGGGTGCCGCGGCGGTTCAAGGAAACCAATCATCACGACGCGTGATAGACGCTGACAGTCCTCGAAATGAGTTTAGTGCTCGACAGCGGATGGTTGAGCGAAAGATGGTGGAACTGGAGGGTCAGTTGACTCTGATCGCCGATCGGATTCGCGAGAAGAACCCCAAGAAAGCCGATCGCCTGATCAACGCGTATCAGGAGTCGCGGGAGAAGCTAATCACGAAAAAAATGGCCGAGGTCGGTCGGCTGCTGGATCAGAACAAGCTGCCGCAGGCCGAGGAAACACTCGACGAGGTCGTTCAGAACCTTGAGCGGCTGATCCGATTGCTGGTTAATGAAAAAGCGCCCGAGGTTACCAAGCAGGAAGAGATCGAAGCGCTCGAAAAGATCAAGCGCGATATTCAAGAACGCGTTAGGGAGCAAGAGAGGCAGCGTCAGGAAGTTGCCAAGATCGATGACAAGGATGCGGCGGCCAAAAAATTGGCTGCGCAGATCGAGAAGCTCAATGGTTTGATCGACGACCAAAAGAGAGCGATCGACGCCGCGCAAAAGAATCGCCAGGGTGGCTTGCGAGCGCTCGACCGGGTTGCCGATCAGCAGTTTAAGATTCGCAAGGAAACCGAAGGCTTGGCCAAAGAGTTGGCGGAATCGTCCGACGAGAAAAACAAGGACGAAAAGACCACCGATGGCGACGCCAAATCAGGTGAACCAAAAGACGGCAAGCCCTCGGGAGGTAGTCCGACGGACGGGAAGTCTGGTCAGGGGAAAGCGGGGAAGAGTCAGGGTGGCTCGCCAGGCGAAACGTCCAATCAAGGCAAAGACGATCAGTCTAAGGCACCGCAACCGGGTCAGCAGGCACTTGAGAAAGCCGCGCAGCAGCAGCGCAACGCCGAAGAAAAACTCGGCAGTGCTCGCGCCGACGAGGCGCGTCAATCGCAAGAAAAGGCGCTGGAGAATCTTGAGAAGGCGTTATCGGAGCTGAAAAAGGAAAAGCGTCGGATTGAATCGTTGCCACCGGATGCGATCAAGGACATGGCACGTCGTCAGCGACGGACGCGCGACAAGGCGATGGAGATCGTCAAAAAGATGAACGACGCTCCGCGTTCGAAATCCGAAAATGGCGACGACTCTCAGTCTCAGCCGCCGCAGCAAACGCCTGGCCAAGAACCGATGGAGCAGGCGGGGCAGTCGATGAAGAAAGCCGCCGATCAAATGGATCAAGGTGACTCGAATCAAGCCAAGAAGCAACAGAAGAAAGCGCAAAAGGAGATGGAGCAAGCGCTCGACGAAATCGAGGAACGGCTCAATCAGTTGCGTGAGGAAACGCGCGAAGAAAAACTCGCGCGACTCGAGGCGCGGTTCAAGGAGATGTACGAGCGGCAAAAGGTTGCGACCGCGATGACGATCGAGCTGGATGATAAACGCTTGAACTTAGGGGCCATGAATCGACGCGATCAACTGTTGATCCTGCGTGTGGGGACCGACGAGCAGCAGATTAGCGAGTTCGCTCAGCAGGCTTATGACCTCATGCTGGAGGACGGTACCAGTGTGGTCTTTCCAGAGGCGGTGCAAGATTTGCGAACGGATTTGCAGCAGGTCGCCGAGCTGTTGTTCGAAGATAAAACGGACCGGTTTACTCAGCTGTTGCAGAAAGAAATTGAGGCGGCCATTTTGGATTTGTTGGATGCGTTGCAAGAAGCCAAAAACCAGAAAGAAGGCGGCGGCGGTGGCGGAGGCGGCGGCGGGAAGCAGCCGCTGCTCAAAAAATCCGCTGAGCTGAAAATCTTGCGGCGACAACAACAGAGACTGAACCGTCGGACTCGTCGTGTACAGCAGCTGCGGGGCAGCGAGGTCGCTGATGAAACGTTGGACCATGAGGTACAAAAAGCCGCTGAAAATCAGGTAAAACTGCTGGAAATGACCGAGCGGCTGATGGAGAAAGAATGACCTCGTGTTGGGGGTCGGCCGTTGCTATGATCCGGTTAGGAAAGAAGTTTGTTACGTGTTTTGCGACAAGGATGTCCAGTGCCCAGTTATTTACTTTCAAAGCGCGGTGCGGCGGATTTAGAAACGATGGTCTTCAAGCTCGGAGAAGCGGACAGTGCCGATGAGGGCATCCCGGCGTTCACATCAGAGCAGCGGGCGAATGATTGGTTGGCCGGCAGCAGGTTTGAGAACGACTACGAGGTTGCTAAGCTCGAGGACGTGCCGTTCATGTTTTGGTGCATGGACGTCTATCGAGGCGGGATCGAGCACTTGATTCTTGACCCCGACCGCGACGAACAAGACGCGGGACAAGGTCAGGACACGATCGATTTGGGTGGTCACTTGGCGTGGTCCGCCAACCAGTTAATGAACGCTCGCCGAAATGCTGCGTAATAGTTTGCTATCGAGTTGCGTCAATTGAAAGTGCGGGGTTCGGCGATTCGGCTTTCGAAATCAACCTCGAGAATCGGAAAGAACGACCGGTCGATACCCCAAAGTACGGGGTTGATGCCCTAGCGAGCAAACGAACTTAAGAACTGCTGATTCTGCTCATGAACTACGTTGATCCAACCAACGGACAGCAGCCACCGGTCGATGAGGAATCGGTGCAGCAAAAGGTTCCGGTCTCGGGCGAAGTGACGACGGGGTTGGTGCAAGGAGATGCGTCTAACGATTCTCCCGACGGTGCGGTGGCTGATGCGATTAGGCCCATTCGTTCACCTTGGTGGTTGGTGCTAAAAGTTGCATTTGCCGTTGCGGCACTATTGTTGCTGGTTGTCAGTGTTTGCTTTTGGCTGGCTACTCAAGAGCCAGCGTTCTATCAACGGGCTTTGGTAATCTCGAATGAGCAAGCGTATCGCGATGGCCAAGACCTTGAGATCGCCGCCCTTTATTGGCGAAACGATGTGGTCGAATCGGATGCGTGGCTGACAGAATTTACCGAGGACCAGATCAACGGTTGGCTTGCCAGTGAACTACCCCGGAAGTTCAGCCGGTATCTGCCGAAGGGGCTGGATTCCCCGCGTGTTGAGATCAAGCCGGAACGCTTGCGCGTTGCTTTTCGAACGGCGATACAGAATACCTCGACGGTAATGGTCGCCACGGTTGAAGTTTTTCCGACCGAGGTGAGCAACCGGCTGGGGGTACGACTCTATGATGTTCGTGCCGGAAAACTTCCGATTCCAGTTTCCGTTTTTGCTAAGCCAGCGGTCGACTTGTTGGCTCGGCAAGATATTGATGTTCAGTGGTACAACGACAGCGCCGGGTATCCCGTCGCACTGTTAACAATTCCCAAGAAGCAAATGGCGTTCGAAGAACAGCACGTCGTGGTTGAAGAGTTGGAAATTGCGAATGGACTGCTGCGGTTGGCAGGCCGGTCAGAGCCGTCGCAAACACCGGCAGTTGCCCGCTCACAGTAGCGGACGTTAGGCCGGCCAGACGCAAGTGTCTGGGGCGACGGCAACTGTCTGTGAGGCAGCTATTTCGGCGGAGTTGCCTGCCGAGACGCCCCGTCTCGCGTATTTTACCGGTATGGCGTCGTGTTATTTGGGCGACGGCCAAGCGTCAGTGAATGTGATTGTTCTCACATTGCGGCAGTTACGATAGTCTTGGGAACCGTTTTCGGAAACAATCATATTAACTCGAGCCAAGTCCAAGTAGGTTCGAGCTCAAACAGGGGACTCGCCAGTGTGGTTGAATGACTCACTGGCGAGTCTTTTTTTATGGGCGTAGTTGCCCCCGGTTCGCGAAGCTTCTCTGGGCGGTAAATTGCTTGGGCCATCGGACTGCTAAGGGGCCCCTTCACCTCCCCGAAGTAGATTGGCGGGAATAGGCCCTCGCTGACACGTTGATTTTTAGTTTTAGACGCAAGCCGCTCTGGCCGGCTGGAAAGCTAAAACAGAAGGTTCGTTTCTAACTGATGAATTGAATCAGCGATCTTTCGGCCCGTAGTGCTCATCGGCAAGTTGGCCAATTCCTTGTGGCTCAACCATTGAGTGGGTGATTGGTTTTTCTTTAGGCGGCCGCTGGGTGATTCTGCTATGTAGCAATCGAGTGTGATGCGGTACCGCGTGACAGCGTGTTTAATTCTTTTGTTCGTTGGCAGCAACGTCGCCCTCAATCCGGTTTGTTCTTTCAGCTCTTCGGCTAACGCGTTTTCCGCGTTGTCACTCGCGATTTCATATCGAGGAAAATCCCACAGCCCCGTCCAACGTTCTTCGGGGCCGCATTGTCTGACTAGGTA
>CAZLFF010000114.1:5187-11175 GCA_964558755.1 uncultured Pirellulaceae bacterium | reverse complement strand
CGAACCGCAAAACGCTCCGCCGCGATCCCGCGGAAGAACGCTTGACCCGCCGTGGCGCCGTAAAGTGCAACGTTTCCGATGATGATGTTTTCTTCGGCTTTGAATGGTGACTCGGCAGGCGGTCGCACGATCACCGTTCCACCCGATAACCCTTTGCCCACGTAGTCGTTGGCGTCGCCGGTCACTCGAATCTGAACACCACCGGCCAAGAACGCACCGACGCTTTGTCCGGCCGATCCAGTTAGTTCTATGTTGATCGTGCCGGCCGGCAAACCGTTCGCACCGGCCGATTTGACGACGTGGTGGCTGAGGATTGCTCCGACCGAGCGATCGGTGTTTACGACGGGTGATTCGATGTTGACTGGTTGCTGGGATTCGATCGAAGCCTTGGCTTGATCGAGCAATTTCCAGTCCAATACGTTGTCCAGCGAGTGATCTTGATCGATCGTGCAGAAGACCTCGACATCGTCGTGCCAGCCAACCGCAGGAGCCAGCAGTTTCGACAGATCGATCCCTTTCGCCTTCCAGTGATCAACCGCTTCGTCCACATCCAAGGCATCGACTCGGCCGACCATTTCGTTAATTGTCTTGAAGCCTAGCTTGGCCATGATTTCGCGTGCCTCTTCGGCGACCATGAACAAGTAGTTCACCACGTGCTCGGGCTTGCCCTTGAACTTCTTGCGAAGCTCTTCGTTTTGCGTCGCAATACCAACGGGGCAAGTATTCAGGTGACACTTTCGCATCATGATACAGCCCATCGTGATCAGCGGAGCGGTTGCGAAGCCGTACTCTTCCGCACCCAGCATCGTGGCGATCACGACATCCCGGCCGGTTTTTAGTTGGCCATCGGTTTGCAGTCGAACACGTGAACGCAGGTCGTTCATGACAAGCGTTTGATGTGTGTCGGCGATTCCCAGCTCCCAGGGCATACCCGCATGCTTGATACTCGTCAGCGGCGAGGCACCTGTGCCGCCACCGGTTCCGGAGATCAAAATGTTGTCCGCATGGGCCTTGGCAACGCCTGCCGCGATCGTGCCGACACCGACCTCCGAGACCAATTTCACGCTGATTCTGGCCGTCGGGTTGGCGTTCTTCAGATCGAAAATCAGCTGAGCCAAGTCTTCGATCGAGTAGATGTCGTGGTGCGGTGGTGGACTGATTAAGGTCACGCCGGGCGTGCTGCCGCGAGTTGCCGCAATGGTCTCGTTCACCTTGTGGCCCGGCAATTCACCGCCTTCACCGGGCTTCGCGCCCTGAGCCATTTTGATTTGAATCTCGTCGGCGTTGGCTAGGTAGTAGGCAGTGACACCAAACCGACCGGACGCGACTTGCTTGATGGCTGATCGCCGCAGGTCGCCATTGTCATCCGGCTGGAATCGCTTGTAGTCCTCGCCGCCCTCGCCGGTGTTGCTCTTACCACCCAGGCGATTCATCGCGATCGCAAGGGTCTCGTGAGCCTCAGCCGAGATCGAGCCGTAGCTCATTGCGCCGGTGCAGAAACGTTTTACGATTTCGCTGGCTGGTTCGACTTCCTCAATCGGAACAGGAACGCGCGGGCGGAATTTGAGCAAGCCTCGCAGGTGACAATCACGGGCCGACTGTTTGTTGATTGCGTCTGAGAACCGTTTGTACGCATTCGGATCACCCGCACGGGCGGCGGCTTGGATGTCCGCGATGTTTAGCGGCGTCCAAGCGTGCTTCTCGCCCTTGCTGCGCCAGTGAATGGTGCCGGCGGTTTCTAGTTCGGCTTCTGTGTCGGTTGCGTTCCCGTCGAGCGGACCAAAACCAAGTTCATGACGACGAAGTGCTTCCGCTGCCAAGACATCGAAACCGACGCCTTCGATACGGCTGGCGGTGCCCGGGAAAGCCTGGTCGATCACATTGCTGTTCAGGCCGATGGCCTCGAAAATTCGAGCCCCTTTGTAACTGGCCAGGGTGCTGATGCCCATCTTGGCAAGCACCTTCAGCATTCCTTTGGTCACGCCCTTGCGGTACGCAGCGATGCACTTGGCGGCATCCAGATCGGAATCCGGATTTTCCTTGTGGTGCTCGATAATCGCTTCTAATCCCAAGTACGGGTGAATCGCGTCGGCACCGAAGCCCGTCAGCAAGCAGTGATGGTGGACCTCGCGTGCTTCGCCGGTTTCGACAACGATGCCGATCCGCGTTCGCAGTTCTTTGGAAATCAAGTGATGGTGAACGGCACTTGTCGCCAGCAACGCACTGAGTGGCACTCGTTTTTTGCTGGTGTTGCGGTCCGACAGAATGATGATCGCACAGTCATCTTCAATCGCCCGTTCGGCTTCAACGCAAATGTCCTCAACACGCTTCATGAAGCCCGCTTCACCCGCTTTGCGATCGAACGTGATGTCAATCACTCGTGATTGCCAGCCGCGATGGTCGATCGCGTGAATCTTGGCCATCTGCTCGAAATCAAGAATCGGGTTGTGTACCAACAAGCGGTGACACTGCTCTTCGGTCGTGTCGAGCAAGTTCCCCTCGGGCCCGATGTAGCACTCCAACGACATCACGATCTCTTCACGGATCGAGTCGATCGGCGGGTTGGTGACCTGAGCAAACAGCTGAGTGAAATAGTCGTACAACAGACGCGGCTTGTCGCTCAAACACGCCAGCGCCATGTCGTTGCCCATCGAGCCGATCGGGTCTTTCTTGACAGTGATCAGCGGCAACAGCATGAAGTCCATTGTTTCGGTGCTGTAACCAAACGCACGCATCCGCGCGATTCGCTCGTCGCGGCTGTACGTTTCAGCAACCGGTCCGTCGTTCAGGTCGTCGAACGTGATTCGCTGGTTGGCCAACCAAGACGCGTAAGGTCGCTTGTTGGCGATCGTGCCCTTGAGTTCCTCGTCCGCGATGATGCGGCCCTGCTCGAAATCGACCAAGAACATTCGGCCGGGCTGCAAGCGACCTTTCTTGACAATCGTTTTCGGGTCGAGGTCCAGCACACCGACCTCACTGGCCATCACGACGCGATTGTCGTCGGTCACGTAGTAGCGGCTGGGACGCAAGCCGTTTCGGTCGAGGACCGCGCCGACGCTTTTACCGTCCGTGAAACTGATAGAAGCCGGGCCGTCCCACGGTTCCTGCAAACAGCTGTGGTACTCGTAAAACGCGCGCTTGTTCTCTGGCATCGTCGCGTGGTTCTGCCACGCTTCAGGGATGCTCATCATGACGACCTCGGGCAGGTTTCGACCCGACATCATCAGCATTTCTAGGGCATTGTCGAACTCGCCACTGTCGCTGTTTCCCTTTTCGACAACAGGCATCAAGCTACGGATTTCGTCACCGTAAAAATCGCTTTCCATCAAACCCTGACGAGCCGTGATCCAGTTGCGATTTCCTCGCAGCGTGTTGATCTCGCCATTGTGAGCGATCCAACGCAGCGGCTGGGCACGCGACCACGCGGGTAGGGTGTTGGTGCTGAATCGGCTGTGGACCATCGCCAAGTGGCTGGCAAAATCGTCCTCGCGAAGATCGTTGTAGAACAGCGGCAGCTGAGCCGTCTGTAGCATCCCCTTGTAAACGATGATACGAGACGAAAGCGAGCAAACGTAGAACTCGGACCCATCTTCGATGCCCGAATCCTCGCGGATCTCCTTCGATGCCGACTTGCGGATCAGGTACAGCTTCCGCTCGAAGTCGTCTTGGCTAATCGAGTCATCGCTGCCGACGAACACTTGCTGAATCACGGGCATCGAACGCCGCGCTGTCGAGCCGATGTTGGCGCCGTCGGGATCGGTAGGTACGTCACGCCAGCCCAGCAAATTTTGACCGTGCTGGTTGATTTCTTGGGCGACGGCTTGGCGACATTTCTGCCGGGCCTCCTCATCCGCCGGAAGGAACACGTTCCCGACGGCGATCAGCGGTGCCTTGTTTGAAATGCCCTCTTCGCGGCAAACGCGAGCGAAGAATTCGGTTGGCAGCGAGGCCAAGATCCCGGCTCCGTCGCCGGTTTCCGCTTCGCACCCACAGGCGCCCCGGTGCTCCATCCGCGCCAGCAGCGAGAGCGCGTCGGCCACGATTGCCCGGGATGGGCGGCCATCAATTTGAGCCACAAAACCAACGCCGCAACTGTCATGCTCTTGGTCGGGCATGTACAAAGTCGAGGCAGCGGAATCGAAGTTTGGGTTGGGAGCTTTGGTTGCCAATGGAGGTTCCTTGTCGTCTAAGATCGTCATCAAATCACTGCTGGGCGAATCCGCACCGGTAGCGTATTGAACCGTATCGATCGCCGAAGATCACGCAGGGCGTCTAAATGCCCCACTTCATCACCTTTTAGTGATAATCGCTGACGAAAAAAAAGGCAATCGCCTGCGACAATAATGGGCGCTTCGCGACCTTTAAGGGTGGCCTAACGGGAGCCGCCGGGCGACTTTTTTTTGAGCCCGATTGGCGGGCCACCGCACCTTTTCCGTAACCGGTACAGGTTCACGCAGCTCGGGCGCTGCGGCCGGCAACTTGCGATAGCGCCCGGGAAGGCTAAGGAAGCTTTGACCAGCAGCTGTTACTCCGTTGGCAAACTTTGACACGCGAGTTTCCCGATTTCCCAGATCGTCTAGTTGCGATACTTGGCTGCGGCGTCTTTCCACAGTTGGTTGATCTGCCGCTGAAAATCGCGGCGGATTGTTTCGTGGCTGTCCTCGATTTCGTCCTGCATATTCGAACGAAGCGATTTTACTTCCGGGTGTTTCTTGGTTCTGCCCTCGTCGAGCTTCTTATCGATCTTCGCCATGAAGTCTTTGCGAATGGACTTAGATGATGCCTTGAGTGCGTTGTCCCGCTCGATTTCAAGAGCCCGGACCTGTTCGCGAACGGTCAGACGGCGCTTTGGCTTGGTTGGTTCTGCGATTGGCTCGTCACCCTTTGTTTTGAGCGCAGCAGCATCAGGGTTTGATTTCGCGTCCACGGGATTCGCCGTGTCCGCAGTTTTGGCAGGAGCCGACAAACGGATTGGGTTTTCGGTCAGTTGGTCGGCCAACCCATTCGTCGCGTCGGCAGCTTTGCCAGCCTTGGGTTGTAACGCAAGGTTGGGCTTCAATTGCTTCATCTGCTCACGTTGAGCAGCTTCTTTTTCAGCTAACCGAGCGTTGGTTGCCTTGAGTTCCGATTTCACGGCCGCTGCATTTTTGCGGGCTCTTGCCATCATGTTCTTGGCCTTCTTGGCCGCGGCTTCCGCTTTCGCACGAGCGTCTTTTTCAGCGGCGGCATCTGACTGAGCTTTTTCGAGCTTCATTCGCATCGTGGCCAACTGCTTCTCTATCGCTTCGGCACCCATTTCCTTTTCGCTAACGCGAGCCTTGGCCGAATCGAGTTCGGATTGGAGCGATTTCATTTCGTCCTGCGTCTCGTCAAACTTCGCCGCGATCGCCGCCGCTTTCTCTTCGGCTTCTTTCGCCCGCAACAGCGCGGCGGCCACTGACTGTTCGGCAGCGCGTTCGGCGGCTGCTTTGGCATTGTCGGTTGCGTTGGCTGAGTTCGATTTTTCAGCATCAGCTGTGGAAATCTCAGCGGCCTCTAGCTCGGCTGGGTCAGTGGTGTTCGCTTGAGTTTCCTGCTCTGTGCTCTGGATCAAGTCGACAGTTTCCTGTCCCATTTCCGGTGGCTCGACCGGTTTAGCTTCTGGTGAATTGACGTCCGTTTCCGCGGCGCCGCCGGTCTCTGCTGGAGTGCTGTCTGGTTCATTTGTGGCGTTGGCTGATTCCAAGACGTCGCCGCCACCGATGACTTCGTTGGGAATGGTTGGCATGTTCGTGTCGTCGGACACTGCGTTACCCGATGCGACGTTGTCGGCGGTTTCGCTGGAGGCCAGCGGTGCGTCGGATGGTCGGGCGACGACTCCAGCATCGGTTGGGTAGTAGCCCTTAAAGTCATCACCCGGATACTCAACTGGATAAGCCGGATCGTAGCCTTCCGGGACTGACGACATGTTGCTGGGGTAGACTTCACCCATCGTCGCAGGAACTTCGC
>CAZLFF010000114.1:0-5087 GCA_964558755.1 uncultured Pirellulaceae bacterium | reverse complement strand
GGGACTGACGACATGTTGCTGGGGTAGACTTCACCCATCGTCGCAGGAACTTCGCTTAATGGAACTTCGTTGCTGAGCATTTCGCCGCTGATCACTTCGTTGCCAATAACTTCGTGGCCCAGCACGGGATCCTCATTGATGACCACTGGTCGTTCTCCTGGCAGCTCAAACGCTGGCTGAATCGAAGTCGGCGCTGCGTTTGATTCGAGCAGTCGAGTCGGGACGGACGACAGCGGGAATACCCAAGGCTCAAGCGGAACGCCCGGTGTCGGTGCGTGTGGCGTGAATTGAACACTTGGTTGTGTCGGATTGGCAAATTGAGGTGCGGGCATCGTTGGTGCGTTCAGTTGCCAGCCACCTGTCTCTTGCCCGTGGATAAAGTTCGGGTCGAAGTGCTGGCCGTAAGCCGTGGCGTTCGTTCCGTAGGCCCCGCCAATGCTTAGGCTAAATCCGGCGGCAACGAGGATGAAACGGCGAAGTGAATGTTTGGGTTTTGGAAACATCGAACAACCTACTTGGCAACGAAATCTGTCAATGACCGGTCGGCGTGGAGGCATAAGCTCCCTTCGCCGCAATCCGGCAAAACCCCGATTTTACCATGCGGAGATCCAATCGCGTTGCGGCAATTTTCGGGGGTCAGCGGGAATCCTAGCGAGCCAAGGTCGGGTTATGAGGCCAGCGCTGGAGCACGGAACGGACGGTTGGGGCTAGGATTTCCGCCCCCGCATACGCGTCGCTTACGGCGTCGCGGCCGGACCGACGGCGGTCGCAAAAGCGGTCGCGTAACGCTTGCAGTGCGAGATGCTAATTAGCATTTCTGAAATCCCGCGGTCGTCACAGATGGTTTTCGCGACCCCGCCCAAGCGAACGAAGGGCTTGCCGCCCATTTCGTTGACGACCTCGATGTCGGTCCATTGAATGCCCTTCGCCCAACCCGTGCCCATCGCCTTGAGGATGGCTTCTTTGGCGGCCCACCGCCCAGCGTAGTGCTGCACGGCTGCCTTGCGTTGGCCGCAGTACTCAATTTCGCCGGGCGTAAAAACACGCTCAATAAACGTGCGGTCATGCTTCTCGATCATGTTCGCAATCCGCTCACACTCGATGATGTCCGTTCCGATTCCGAAGACGTTGTTCATACGATCGAGTTTACCGGCGACAGGGTTCAGGGGACAGGTTCGTGCCCAGATAGAAACGGGCGATTCCGAATTGTGTACGCTAAATCCCGCAGGCTTTTTTGGCTCGGGCCAAAACCTCAGCGGCCTTCGCGCGGGCCTTGGCGGCACCGTCGGCTAGGATCTGCTGGACTCGGGCTGGGTCTCGCTCCAACGCCTCGCGGCGCTGGCGGGCTTCGGCGAAGTAACCCTCCGCCGCGTCGGCCAGCGCTTTTTTTACTTCGCCGTAACCAAATCCACCGGCACGGTACTTGGCGGCCATGGCTTCAATTTGGTCGGGTGTCGCGAACAGGCGAAACAGTTGAAACAGATGGTCGGTTTCCGGATCCTTGGCGTCTTCCATCGGGCGGCTGTCAGTCGCAATGCGCATGATTTTTTTACGCATGGGTTTGACTGGTTCGAAGATTTCGATGAAGTTCCCGTAGCTCTTGGACATTTTTTCGCCGTCCGTGCCGGGGACCTTTGCCGACGTGTCGAGCACCTTTGCCTTGGGGAGGACAAAGACTTCGCCGTAGGTATGGTTAAACGCCTGAGCGATATCGCGACAGACCTCGACGTGTTGAATTTGGTCTTCGCCGACCGGCACGACCGTTGAATCGTAGGCGAGGATGTCGGCGGCTTGCAGCACCGGGTACGCGAATAGCCCGCTGACGACCGGCAAGCCCTTGGCGATTTTGTCCTTGTAGGAAACGCACCGCTCGAGCAGCCCCATCGGTGTGCCCGACAGCAGGATCCAATTTAGCTCTGAGATTTCCGGCACGTCGGACTGGATGAACAACGTCGCTTGGTCGGGGTCCAGCCCAAGGGCCAGCAAATCCATGGCTGCGTCAAGGCTGTTCTGCCGCAGTTGTTGGCCGTCGCGCACCGTTGTCAGCGCGTGGAGGTTGGCAATAAAGAAAAATGATTGCTCTTCCCCCTGCAGCTGAATGTACTGCGAGATTGCTCCAAAATAGTTGCCCCAATGCGGACGGCCGGTGGGCTGGATGCCGGAGAGAACTTTCATTGATGCGTTTTGTTGGAGTTTGAAGAAATGATTGGGGAAACTACGACTTGTAACAAAAGACGATGCAACCAGGTTCAGGTTGGAGAAAGCTGCGATTCAGACGGCTAGCCGCGGAGACTCGGAGGTCTCACTTACATGCTTTTTGTGTGCTTCGTGGTTCTCGTGGTGAAAACGAGACGCAGGTCCGCCCTTCAACCGTCCCGCAGTTTACGAAAAATGGCCACCTGAGCGCAGGCGGCCATTGATGATTTTTGATTACGGTCGCTGGGACCGAGTTTAAGGCGACTTTTGCCTACAGGATCCCGCCGTGAGTCCGTGACGGCGTCATGTGGTCGGGCTGGTCGAGGAACCAGAAACGCTGCCACTCTTGCCGCAACGCTCGCAAGTCTTCCGACGTATTGATCAATTGTCGGGCTCGGACGGCCGGGTCGGCGTCGTAGATTGGGATGAAGCAACCGGCATTGCTGCTCACGAATAGAGCCAACGCTCCCACAGCCAAGAACCGGGCGCGGTTTCTGACCTTTGGTTTCCGAAGGGATTTTTGTTTTTGGTTGAACACGGAAGCAATCCTTGCTGGTGTTGCCGTTGATACTAGGGGGAGTCGCCCGTCCACTCGGGACGGAATGTGCTCGGCAAAACGCGGACGAATTCCGGCACGCTTTTCACTTCGGCACAATTGGTGCGACGTGTTTAACCCGAATCTGTCGAATAATCGGAAAAGTTTAACCAAACTGTTGGAATGCGTGTTTTGCGGGGAATGGCGAGGCGGCGATCACTGCCGACACGCTGGAACTTATCACTGTTTTCCCTGGAAAAACTGTACGGTGTGACTTGTACAGATTTCACCTGAATCAAAAAACCCGCGTTTGAGACGCAAAAACGCTCCCAAACGCGGGCGATATCGTAAACAGGTGACGGAATTCGTCGACCTGCACGAAAGGTGGCTGCCGCGGCAACCCGCCGGCGACCGTTTTAGGCAGTGCCACCTACTCGGCTGATAAAGACATAAATCACAAAAACACCTCCTTTCGTACAAGAAAGCTCTCGAGCGTCGAGCCGTAAGAAAGACGCTGTCTGAGCCGAAAAACCATCGCACTGCGTTCGTGCGATCCGATGAAGCCAGTCTGACAACAGGTCAAATTTCACGCAATCGTGAACTTGTCAAAATCACGCGAAAATGCTGTCTTGACGGCCAGACAGACCGGGTTTGCGGACAAAGGTTCACACCGAAATTTTCGGATTGCCGGCCCCCGATGCCATCTCCATGGGTTTGCCTCGTCCCGAAAAGTCGCCGCGGTTGGCCCCGGGATCGAAAAAGCAGTCTATTTCCCGCTGAAAACTGCCGATCACGACCATTGCGTGGATCTAGCACCGCTGCTACGATCTGCCAGCTAATTGTTAGTGGAGCCCGCTGTTTCTGACCTTTCAATGACCGTGGCCTAGTGCCGTGGCCCTCGAAACACAGCCCTCCACTTTTGTATCCAAAACCCTTGTCGCGAACGCATCGCGCTACCCACGACGTGCCCCTCGTGCATTGCTAAACGATTCAGCCGTTTTGTCCCGGTCAAGAACTGCACCTGCACTTCGTCAAAGAAAATTATTCCCATGGTAAACCGTAACCTCATTCACTCTCTGCACGACGACTCAATTGACCAAGAGCTCGGCAGCCTGTTCAGCACCACCGCAGTCGAAGATCTTGAGAACATCGATCTGGCGGATTTGTACTACCCAGAAGACGGTGCTCCCGATCAAAAATATGAACTCAACGAGATCGTTGAGGGAACCATCGTTCGCGTCGACAACGATCATGTTGTGATCGATGTCGGTTTCAAGAGTGAAGGCACGGTTTCTCGTAGCGAGTGGGAAGACACGGTTGAAGAGCCAGAGGTTGGCCAGAAGGTCAAGGTTCTGATCGAGGATCTCGAGAACGAGCAAGGTCGCGCGGACGATCCATCGGGCTTGATCGCGATTAGCAAGAAGAAGGCCGATCACATCATCCATTGGATGGACGTGATCTCGAAAGTCGCCGAGGGCGATATCGTGACGGGTACATGTACTCGGAAAATTAAGGGCGGTTTGCTGGTCGACATCGGCGTTCCAGTTTTCTTGCCGGCCAGCCAAGTGGACATTCGTCGCCCGGGCGACATCGGAGACTACATCGGTCGCGTTGTTCAGTGTGAAGTGCTGAAGATCGACGATCAGCGTCGCAACATCGTCGTCAGCCGTCGCTCGCTAATCGAAAAAGAGCGTACGTATGCTCAGCAGAAACTGATGGCCGAACTAGAGAATGGTCAGGTTCGCAAAGGTGTCGTCAAGAACATCGCGGACTTCGGTGCCTTCGTCGACCTTGGCGGCATCGACGGTTTGTTGCATATCACCGACATGTCGCACACACGTATCTCGCACCCGTCGCAGATGGTGTCGATGGATCAAGACCTCGAAGTCATGGTTCTGAATGTCGATCGCGAAAAAGTCAAAATCGCGTTGGGCCTGAAGCAATTGCTGCCTAACCCGTGGGACAACGTTGAAGAGAAATACGGAATCGGCACGATCCAAAAAGGTGAAGTCGTTAACGTGATGAACTACGGTGCGTTCGTGAAGTTGGAACCTGGCATCGAAGGTCTGGTCCACATCAGCGAAATGTCGTGGGTCAAGCGAGTGAACCACCCAAGCGAGTTGGTGAACATTGGCGACGAGATCAACGTTTCGGTCTTGGGAATCGACAAAGCGGGCGAGCAAATGTCATTGGGCATGAAGCAGACCCAAAAGAACCCATGGGACGAAGTCGAAGAGCGTTACCCAACAGGAAAAGAGATCAACGGCAAGGTCCGCAACCTGACCAACTACGGTGCCTTCATCGAGTTGGAAGAAGGAATCGATGGCCTCTTGCACGTTTCCGATATGTCGTGGAC
>CAZLFF010000113.1:0-11251 GCA_964558755.1 uncultured Pirellulaceae bacterium | reverse complement strand
TAGCTGTATTTATGGGCACGCGGCCCGAGGGCATCAAAATGGCGCCGGTTGTTAAGGCGATCGATGCCACCGATGGACTTGAACCGATTGTGGTTTCGACGGGGCAGCATAGAGAAATGCTGCAGCAGGTTGTTGACCTGTTTGAGATCGATGTGCATCACGATCTTGAGGTCATGCAGCCGAACCAGACGCTGCCATCGCTGACCGCTCGACTCATTACGCGGATTGACGCGCTGCTCGAAGAAACCAAACCCGACCTTGCGCTCGTGCAAGGTGATACGACCACTGTTTTCACTGCGGCACTCTGTTGTTTCTATCGGGGCATCCCCGTTGGGCACGTGGAAGCCGGCCTCAGAACCGGGAACATGCGATCACCGTTCCCAGAAGAAGCCAACCGGAAACTGGCTTGCCCACTGGTTAGCCTGCACTTCCCGCCAACGGAAAACAGCAAAGCGAACCTTGTCCGCGAGCTTGTCGATGAATCGACAATCACAGTGACCGGCAACACCGTCATTGATGCGTTGCACTTAGAGATCGAACGGCAGAAGTCAGCTGAGAACCAAGCACCGCTGAAGGATAAGTTGACCGAGGCCATCGGCGAAGATTTTACTCAGAAACCATACGTTCTGGTGACCGGCCATCGTCGGGAGAACTTCGGCGGCGGCTTTGATGAAATCTGCACGGCCCTTTCAACGCTCGCTGAATCTCATCCTGAGTATCTGTTTATCTACCCAGTTCACCTTAACCCAAAGGTCCAGGAGCCGGTCTACGATACGCTGGGCAAGTTCGACAACATCAAGCTAATTCCGCCGCAGCCGTACAGCGAATTTGTAATGCTGATCAACCACAGCCGTATCGTGCTGACCGACAGCGGCGGAGTTCAGGAAGAGGCTCCATCGTTGGGTAAACCGGTACTGGTCATGCGCGATACGACGGAACGTCCAGAGGGTGTTGATGCGGGAACCGTGCGATTGGTTGGAGCGGTCGCGGACAGAATCATAGAAAGCGTAAACGAGCTAATCACCGACCAAGGTGCCTACGAGCAGATGGCCATGGCGAAGAACCCCTACGGTGATGGGCAAGCTGGTGGACGGATTGCAGCAGCCGTTCAAGCGTTTCTAGCAACGTAGCGACAACGCGTTTTTCCTGACGCAAGTCTCATATTCGACTAGTCGCCAACCACATTGATGGACGAAGAGTTACAAGGTCTCGTGTCGTGGCACCTCGATAAGGAACCGAGGCCTAGGCCAATCTCATTGGCGTAGCGTTGGTGAATGAACCAGCTTCTCACTCCGGCCATACAAACGAGATGCGAAAATGAGCATCTGGGCGGGCTAGGGCGACGTTTCCGGCCCCCTCAAACAGCGGCTTACCATCCTCGGCGATACCAGTCAGACCTTTAATTTCCAAGGTTTTTCCGCTAACCTACTAGCTCTGCGCTTTCGTTAACCACCACTCTCGTATACGTAGCATCACCAAGCAATGGCGACGTCAACGATCAATCAAGCGACCAGCAGCACGGCGGCTGGACAGTCGAATCTGTACAAAATTGCGATTCCATACGCCATCGCAATTGGTGCACAACTGCCCATGTTGTTTCTGTACTTTCGCGATCTCTGGTCGCGTGCGCACTATCAGTTTTTCCCGTTCGCGATTTTTGCTACGGTCGCGTTCGCATTTGTCCGCTGGCCACGCGATCTGCCCTCGCCGTTCCACCGCAGCCTAGTCAGCAACCTGCTGTTGGGTGCCGGTTTGTTTTGTGGCATGGTAACGGCCGTTTTCCAAGCCCCTTGGTTCGCCGCACTAAGTGTCATGCTGCTGGTGGCCAGCTTGCTGACGCGAACGACCGACGGGGAAACACTGGGAAGTCTCGGGGTCACCGTGCTGCCGTTGTTCGCGTGCCTAATCCCACCCCTGCGTTACGACACGCGGCTCATCGTCCAGCTACAGCGGATTAGTTCCTCGGTCACCAGTATGTTGTTGGACCTCGTTGGGCTGAAGCACTTTAACAAGGGAACCATCATTCAAGTGCCGGGAACAGAAGGTTACGGCATTGAAGAGGCGTGCAGTGGGGTTCAGTCCTTTTTCACCTTGCTCTTTTTCGCGACGGTGCTCATTGTCTTCTTTCGTCGTACGGCGGTTCGCAGCTTGCTGCTTGTGGTCGCGTCCGTGTTTTGGGCGATTTTCATGAACACTGTGCGAATCGTCTCGATCCCGTTGGCTCAAGAGTGGGCAGGCATCGATTTGGTTCACGGGCTTAAGCACGCGTTGCTTGGCTATGCCGTGTTGGTCATGGGAATTTTGCTTTTGATCAGCACCGATCAATTGATCCAAGCCATTCTGGGGCCAAGAAATCCAGATGGAGGAATATTTACATTGGCGTACAACGCCGTCTTCGGCAAAAGGAAAAAGAAACGCAGAAGCGTGTCGAAGCCCACCTTGGCACTGCTGTGGACGACCGCCGGCATCATCTCGTTGTGCGGCGTTTTAGAGATCTATCAGGTCGGAAGTGCACTCGCGAATCCCAACATTAAAATTAACTTTTTCGACCCAAACGTGACCGTTCCGTTTGAAGAAGGGGACATTCCAACTGAGGTCGGCAACTGGCGCAAGGTTGATTTTCGGACTGAATCGCGGGATCGTAGTGCAGATCTAGGTCTGCGATCTGACGCATGGCAGTTTCGGGCCCCTCGATGTCAGGCCCATCTATCTTTTGATCAAACATTTCCCGGGTGGCATGAGTTGACCACGTGCTACCGAAACGGCGGCTGGGAATTGATCAATCGCAAGAAAGTTGAACCGAAAATACGTGGCTCGAAGGCTCTTGATTGGCCATACATTGAGGCGACCTTTAAGCAGGAAACCGGTGAGCACGGATACCTTCTGTTCAGTCTGTTTGACGCGGAAGGACAATCTCTGGATCCGCCCGCGACGTGGGGAGGTTTTGGATCACTCTTAACCCGACTGCGTGGCCGTATGACTCACAAACTACGAGCCAGCTTGTTCCAAAGTGAAGCCTACCAATCGCAAGTGTTTATCCAGTCTTTCGGACCATTGAACGAAGACCTGAAAAACGAGATCCGCGACCGTTACTTTGTGCTTCGTGAATCTCTCCGCCAACGCTTTCTTCAAAAGAAAGGAATCGTCCAACCAAGCGATTCTAGTCCCGTTGCTCCGGCCTCATCGGACACAGCGACGCCCGCTGCCGGACTTGGTGGCGGACTCGAAAGCAGCTCGGGCGACAACGATTTCCCATTCTAGGGCGAATCCGATATCACTTTGACCTTTATATTTGCCACGACACTCGGCACGCAATTTTTTCCAAACCTTGAATCTCCCTATTTCAACAGCAGCGTTAACTTACTGACCGCCCTGTTTCAACTCTAACCAAGCAAAGTACGACTCGTGTCAACTGCTGCCCCCAGTTCCTCCGCAACGCCACCTCTCATGTTTGCCGCTCCGTACGTGATCGGCGTGGTTGTCCAACTGCCTCTGCTGATTCGCTACCTAGCGGATCTCGTCAGTCGGCCGCATTACGGATTGTACTTGCTGGCCTTTGTTGCAACGATCGCCGTGTCATTATTGCGTTGGCCATGGGGCCAGCCAGTTTTGCACCGGAACACGATCAAGTCGGTTCTGCTGGCAGTACTGGCCGTCGTCGCAGGGCTCGCTGGCGGCCTGATGGTGCAGCCGTGGCTGGCCGCACTGAGTGTGTTACTGGTGATTGGAAGCTACTTGTCAGCAACCGTCCATCGAGATGGCCTGCATAGTATTGGGTACGGCGTGCTGCCGTTGTTTGCTTTTTTACGACCGCCGCTCAATTTTGACCTGAGCATTAACACTTGGCTGCATGAGGGATCTGTTTATCTAGCAAGCCGATTCATGTACGTGGCCGGAGCATTGCTGTCCCACACCGTCGATGAATCATCTTTTATGATGATCCAAGCCGAATCACCCTATGTGTTTGCGGATTCGCTGATCGGGATCGGCTCGTTATACACACTCGTTTTCGCGGCATTGATCTACATCGCTCTCACACGGCGCAACTTTTTTCAAAGCCTCCTGTTGATCGGCACCTGTTTCTTGTGGGCTTTGATTCTGAATACCACATATCTAGTTTTACTGCCGGTGCTGAATCTGTACTTGGACATCGATATGCTGCCGGGGTCGACGGGGCACAATATGGTTCGTGTGTTGCTGTTGCTAGGCACCGTCATAATGATTTTTAGCGCTGGCATGTTTTTTCGATTTGCGTTTAGCCCAGTTGATCCGGAGATTGGCAGATCCTACGACTTTGGGCGATTCATTACTGCCGTTTGGAATAACATCCTCGCAGGCGAACCGTTCGTTAATGACACAGGCCAGATCGTTGGCCGGAAGCCCCCTACGATCACCCAAAAACCTCCGTCCATGCTGCCTCGCTGGATCATGGCCGGCGCGTTACTCATTGCGGGTGTCTTATCGTTTGTTTTTCCCGGAAAAACCACCGGTGGAGAATTTTCCGCTGTGCCGCTTCAGCTAACAGTTGATGACTTACCTAGCACCATCGATGGCTGGGGACTGGCAGACAGAAGCTTCGTTGACCATCAGCTCCCGGGAACAACGGTTTCTGGAAAAGCGAAATCGACTTGGCGATATCAAACGCTTGATCTGCAAGCGAATTGTTCGGTTCGCCAGTTTTTCGGAATGTGGTACGACCTCACGTCCATGTACGCAGGACAAGGTTGGGACGTGGGAGAAACCACCGTGCTTGACGTTGCGCAAGATGATTCGGCAGCTGGATCTTGGAGCTTCGTACAGAGCAGCCTTTCCCAACTCTGGGGTGAAAGCGGCTTACTGCTGTACGGCTACTTTGACGCCGCTGGCAATCCAGTCTCTCCGCCAGTGGCAACCGGCGTCATTGGTTCACGCCTAGAAGCCGCGCGACAGGACGTTCAGGGGCCACTGGTCCAGGTTTCGCTATGGCACTCACACTACAATGAGCTGACCGCAGATGAAACGGCTCAGTTGCAGAACCTGTTCTTGGCCTTTCGCGAGGCCGCGCGATCACGAATCATGGCCGGCAACGTTTCAGTCGATGACTCGTCCGCTCCAGAAGTCGATCTGCCCAACGCAGCGTCTGCTCCGTAGCACAGGCAGTCGCAACCGAATTGGTTAATGCGACGTCGATTCAGAGCCTTCGCCACCGAATCCGCCGCCACCGGGTGTTTCCAATCTCAGCCGCTGTCCGGTTTTCACATTTATCTCGCAACGCCAGTCGAGTGTCTGCTGAGTCCCGTCCGGTTGCCGCAGCAGATTCACCCCTTGCTTTACTCACGTCCCACAGTTCATCCCATACGGCGCCGTGTTTCTTCTGCCCGTAAGTAGCGACAGCGTCAACGGTCGAGTGAACTCGATTTCACGGATCATCCCGTCGCCTCCCAACCGATTACCCGTTCCGCCACTGCCTGTTCGAATCGAGAACTCGCGCAGGATACACGGGTATCGAGTTTCCAGAATCTCAGGGTCGGTCAATCGCGTATTGGTCATGTGAGCATGAACGGCGTCTACCCCGTTTTGCGCGGTCGTTGCACCGCTTCCGCCACCCACTGTTTCGTAGTAGCCAAATGTTTCATCACCAATCAACCAGTTGTTCATCGTGCCTTGGCTTGCAGCAGCAACGCCCAGAGCACCGAGCAGAACGTCCACGATTCGCTGCGAGGTTTCGACGTTCCCACCGACGATGGCTGGGCTGTTCACCGGATGCAGATCGCCAACCGAAGGATTCAACAGGCAATCGAGAAGTCGGATGGTAACCGGTTTTAGCAGGCCTTGATTCAACGGAATGCCTTCGTTGACAAGGCACCTGAGCACATACATCACGGCGGACGAAACGATTGCTGGGTTAGCGTTCAGGTTATCGTGCGTTACTGGGTCGGTGCCCGTGAAATCCACTGTTAGCGAATCACCGTCACGCTGGATGGTAACCGCGATCGTTGCTCCGTTGTCCAACCGGTCGCGAAATTGCATGAGTTCTGCGGGTAGCGACGCGATCGCAGCCCGCGCTTTTTGCTCGGCCGCCAACTGAATAAAACCCATGTTCTGTTCAACCGTGGCGAATGAGTGACGATCCACTAGCTTCAACAAGTCATCAATACCTGCCTGGTTCGCGGCAACTTGCGCCGCGAGATCGGACAAATTCTCTTTTACGTTGCGAGACGGGTAGGGCGGAGCAGACAACAGCTTTTCGATTTGATCGAACTTTTCTTGGCCCGCATCGATCAGCTTGACGTTATCGATTAGCACACCTTCCTCGGCCAGACACTTGGCGTCAGCCGGCATCGAGCCCGGAGCTTTGCCACCAATCTCAGCATGGTGCGATCGGCTGGCGACCCAGAACAACAGCTGCCCCGAAGCTTCACCAAACACCGGCGAGACCACCGTCACGTCAGGTAGATGCGAGCCACCCGCATAGGGATCGTTGGTGACAAACACGTCGCCACGTACCACCGAGGGGTTCCGTCGAATCGTCTCGCGCACCGTTTCGCTCATCGCCCCGAGGTGAACAGGAATATGCGGTGCATTAACGACCAAGTCACCCACTGCCGTAAAGATCGCACAACTGAAGTCCAAACGTTCTTTCACGTTCACGCTAACCGACGTTCGCTGCAACACGATCCCCATTTGCCGAGCAATCGACGCAAAGGAACGGTTAAAGATCTCCAGCTGAACCGGATCCGGTGATGAAGGTGCGCCCCTCGAAACGCGGGACGCGGAATAGTTGACACCCTTAGGCTCAGGAGTGGCGTGTTCAATCAGCAGAACACCTTGGTCGATCACTTTTGCGGTCCAGCTGGGATCAATGATCGTCGTCGAATAGCGATCGGTGACGATGGCGGGGCCACTGATCTGGTCGCCCCGCTGCAATGACTCGCGGTGGAAGCAAGCTGCCGATCGAGTGACTCCGGTCAGTTGCATCGTTTGAAAATGGGTTGGCTCAATCTGTTGGAATTCTGACGGGCGTTCGCTGGAAGTCAATCGATTCCCTTTGATCACCGCTTCGACCCGAGCCGCGATGACCTCGATTGGACGATCCAGCACATACCCATACAGCGCTCGATGCTGATCCTGAAAATGCTTCGCGAAATCCCCATCGGCCGGCCAATCAACCGTCTGAAACTGGTCAGTACCCCAATAGCGCAAGTCCAGCCGGCGCACGATGGTGATGGGTACCTCATCACAACCCGCGCTGTTCTGTGGCGGATCGACATTGGCGAGGCGTTGGCGGGCGTCGGTCTTTAAACGCTCGAACACCCCGTCCAACCGCGTCGTTAGGCGATCATCCCACAGCTCATCCAAAGCAGTCGTCGCGTGAGCAACCTGATCGGCCAAGCGAATTCCTACCGCGCTGAGGATGCTGCTCTGTGGGTGATCGAGAATCGTTTGCATTCCCAGATTCTCGGCCACGCCGCAGCAGTGTTGCGAACCAGCGCCGCCAAAGGACATTAGCACATGGTCGTTTGGCGCGTAGCCTTTGGCAACCGACACGGTCTCGATCGCCGCGGCCATACTATGATTCGCGATCGCCAAAAACCCTTCGGCCAGCCCAAGCGGATCGTACGCGAACCCCGCCTCGCTGAGCTCCCGACAAAGTTCGTCCAACCGACGCTCGACGGCGTTGCGATCGAGCGGAAACGGGAACTGGCCAGCCGAGATCCGCCCGAGGAAATAGTTGATGTCGGTAATCGCCAGCGGGCCGCCTTTGCCGTAACAGGCGGGGCCAGGGTCGGCTCCCGCACTCTTTGGGCCCACACAGAGCTTCGTCCCGTCGAACCAGCAGATCGATCCTCCACCCGCAGCTACCGTTTCGACTGCCATCATGGGCGTGACGATACGAACGCCTGATTTGATAGATTCGTAATCTCGCTCGAACCCATCCGTACCATCAATCGATTCGTATCGCGACACGTCCGTACTGGTGCCACCCATGTCGAAACCAATGACCTTGCGAAAGCCAAACTGAGCCGCGACACGGGCGGCTCCAACCACGCCACCTGCCGGTCCGGACAACACCGAGTCCTTCCCAGAAAACTGCGTGCGAGAGACGAGCCCGCCCGCCGACGTCATCAGTTGAAGACGTGAATCGGAACCAAGGCCCTGTTCGATTTCGTCAAGATACCGCCCGATAACGGGATTCAGATAGGCGTCCAGGACAGTTGTTTCACCGCGTGGGATCAACTTGATCAGCGGCGACACCTCGTGGGACATTCGGACGTCAACAAATCCTAGCTCGGCCGCGACTTGACCGATCAACTGCTCGTGCTGCGGATAGCGATAGCCGTGGATCAAGCAAATCGCGATCGAGTCGATTCCGCTTTCTTTGAGCTGCCGTAACTGCTCGCGAACGAGAGCCCGATTGGGGACGCGTTCGACCGTTCCGTCGGCAAGGGTTCGTTCATCAACTTCGATGGAGGTCGCGAACAACGGCTGTGGCTTGCGAATGGCCAGTTCGAACAAGTGCGGTCGAGCCTGATCACCGATGGTCAGAAAATCCTTCAAGCCGCGGCTGGCGACCAATGCCGTCTGCGCACCGGACCGAGTCAGCAGAGCATTGGTTCCGCGGGTCGTACCCAAGTGAACGGTTGCCGCCGGCAGCGGTCGATCGACTGGCGTTTTCGTCAACATTCGCATCGCCATCAAAGGCGCGTGCTGGGCTGCATCCAACTCGTAGGGCAAGGAGTCTACGTCAGCGGCGGCATTGATTGGCTCGCGAAGCACAAACTGGCCGCGCTCAAAACCTTCGACCGTCGCCGAACTGATCGATTCCCCGGCTTCGTTCAACCAGTTCAAACGAGCCGTGTTCCAAAAGCCAGCCGGTTCGCCGGCTCGAGCCGCGTCGAACAGATCATCCAACCGGATGCGCCCCTTAAACTGGCCGCTACTGAGTACTTTTGTCTGCAGCAGTTTTCCGCCGGGCGACTGTGCTACGCAATCCGTGAACGTCCCGCCAACATCAATCCAAAAGTGCCACATCGGGGCCTACTCAACGCAAATGAGCTTAGTGCGGGTGCGAAAATACAAACGATCGTTGGCGATCATGGGCGTTGCTCGAGTTGATTCCCCAAGCGGAATCTTGCCAAGCTTTTCAAAGGCAGCTGCAGCTTTTATGACAAACACCACTCCGTCTTCATCAACCGCATAAACTTGACTCCCGCTGGCGACCGGTGATGCCGAAAAGCCGGACGACAGGCGTTCCTTCCAGTGTGGCTCGCCCGTCTTCAGGTCCATGCACTGAACGATCCCTTTATCGGTAAAAACAAACAGCAGGTCACCTACCGCAATCGGGCTGGGCACATAGTTTGATTGACGAACTCGGTACACGGGCTGTGCCGCGACATCGGTTGAGACCTCACCCGGCTTCATCGCAACCAAGTAGTTACCGCCACCCCCACTACCGCAGCTTCCGATCAGCAAATCACCCGCCACCAATGGCGAGGCGACGACGCGCATTTTGAAAGGTAACGCCGACCAATTCTTGACCCCCGTTGCTGGATCAACTGAATAAAATCCATCACCCGTGTTGCAGTTGACCAATTGCTGGTTGCCGTCAGCGTCTCGCCAAAGACACGGCACCCCGTAACAAACACGCTTGGTGGTAAGTTCCAGCGACCACGCGTCTTCCCCCGTCTTTCGATCAACAGCAATCAAGCGACTCGCGCCCGGGGCGACGCCAGCAGGAAGCTGCTCACGAGATTGACTGTTGCAAAAAATGACATGGTCGCCATGGATGATCGGGGACATCCCAAATCCGTGTGACGAAACCCAGCGTCCGAAATCCCGTCGCCAAACTTCATTGCCCTCGTGGTCCAAGGCAATCAACATCGTCGATTCGGGAGCCGCAAACGTTAGAAAAACGTAGTCCGCATCCACCGCCGGCGTACTGGCCGCGTACGTGTTGCGACCATGCAAGTGATAGGGCTCGGACTCAAAATGCTTGACCCATTTCTGGTTGCCCGTGTCTAAACTCAAGCACTGGATGTGGATCTCGGCGGTGTCCATGTCGCAGCTGGTGACGAACAACCGATCGTTCCACGCGACTGGCGAGCTGGAACCGGCACCCGCGAGATCAACCGTCCATTTAGGCTCACTCCATGTCGCGGGCAGCGTAGCATCCGCAACGACACCGGTGCCGTTGGGCCCACGAAATCGGCTCCACGATTGCTGCGCGAACAGATTCTCGGAGGCGAGGACAACGAGGATGCAAAGGGTGCAGGCGAATGGTCGGGGCATGGTGACTCCAGTGGGAAACAAGCAGCATCGCCATGATACCAAACGCGACATCGCGAGCATCCTGAGTTAAGCGTAGCGGCGTTTGCGAGCCCGTTGCCGGATCCGTTCTCGCATTTCAGCGTGTTGATAGTTGGCTTCGTCGATCGAAGTGATCCACTGACAAATCCGCCAGTCCATCCAGTATGGATCAAAGTCCTTTAGAGGTTGATACTTCGAATTGCGACCCGCCGTCGTATTCGTCTGGCTGATAAACCCAAGGTGCCCGCCATACTCGGTCGCGATTAGCTGAATGTGATCGGACATCGGAAATCGGTCGTACATGCCAAACGGCACGACGGGATCGTCCTGCGACGTAAGGATGATCGTAGGCACCCGAACATCGGCCAGCACTGGCCCTGCGCTGCAGTTCTCGTAATAGTCCTTCGCGCTGGAGAATCCGAAAACAGGAGCGATAAACTGGTCGTCAAAATGGACCAGTCGATCGGGCAACGGATTCACGCCACTGTCGACTAACCCCTCTACCAAAGACCGACGCCGTGCAATACGAGCGCGCAGTCGGCGCATGAAGTACTTTTCATAGATGCGATTGCCACCTTGCCGCAAGTTCCAGCTGCAGTGAATCAAATCGATCGGCGGCGAGACGGCAATCGCTGAATCGATCTCTTGAGGAACAAGGTCTCCCCATTCGCCCAACGCCTTGAGCACAATGTTGCCGCCCAACGAGAAACCAACAAGGCTGATTTTCGACAGAGGGCTCAGCTTGCGAACGAACTCAAAAACGGCTTGCAAATCTGGGCTGCATCCACCGTGCAAGTGAGACCGCGAAATGAACTCGCTATCGCCAAAGCCTCGCATGTCCACGCGAATGACTCGCACACCAAGCCGACGCAGCTTTTGTGTCGTGCGTCGCATGTAAGGCGATCCGTGACAGCCGCAAAGCCCATGGATCAGGATGGCAATCCGATCTCCCGTAATCCAGCGC
>CAZLFF010000112.1:3689-11495 GCA_964558755.1 uncultured Pirellulaceae bacterium | reverse complement strand
CTGAAGATCATTTCAAAGTACGGAATCGGCGTGGACAAGATCGACGTTGCCAGCTGTACCGAGCTTGGCATTCCGCTGACATTTTGCCCGGGGGTCAATCACACCACCGTCAGTGAGCACACGTTCTGTCTGATGTTGTCAGTGTTCCGTCACCTGATGGTTCAAGCCAACGATGCTCGCGGAGGTAAATGGACGCGGATGACGGGTCACGAGATCATGGGAAAAACGATCGGCGTGGTTGGTCTGGGCCGAATCGGCAAAGAGGTCGTCACGCGGGCGAAGGCGTTTGGCATGAACGTTGTCGGGCATGACCTGTACTGGCCAGAGGAGTTTGCCAGCGAGCACGGTGTCGAGAAGGCCGGTTCGATCGAGGACATTTTTGCCAAGTGCGATATTATCTCTTTGCACACCAACCTGACCGAGGAGACACGCGACCTGATCAGCACCCAGAACATCGCAAAGATGAAAAAAGGCGTGGTGATCGTCAATTGTGCCCGCGGTGAGTTGGTGAACTCGGTGGATATGCGTGCTGCGTTAGAAAGCGGCCAGGTTGGCGGCTACGCGACCGACGTACTCGACGAGGAACCACCCGCAGCCGATCATCCTCTGCTGACCGCGCCTAACTGCGTGATTACGCCTCACATTGGTTCGCGGACCTACGAATCGGTGGAGCGTCAGGCGATGATGGCCACCAAGAACCTGATCCATTGCTTGAAGGGCGAGCAGCCACTGGCTCAAGTCAACGACGTCGCAATCCCAGACGCGTTGATTTAGGTTGCCATCCCTATTTACAACATTCTGAACCTAAACCCTCCAACCTAAATTCTTTTTCCCATGTCTGATACTTTTTACGTTGTCCCGGAATCACAGCACAACGCTCTGGTCGAAGCGGCCTATTTGGCTCGCGAGTTTAGCGCCGACGAAGCCAAAGCGGCCGCGAAGTTCTCTGCGTTTGCCAGTCGACATGGAATTCGCACGCACAATGCCCTAAAAGCGTTGCATCTCGATCACCTGTTCGGCTCTGCTGCTGGTGGTTGCGTTCCTAGCGCCTCGATTGAGAAGAAGGAAACACGTTTCGAGGCGTCAGCAGTTTGGAATGCGAACAAAAAGTTGGGCCAAGCGACGGCTTACGAAGCGATGGACGAAGCGATTCGATTGGCCGACAAGTACGGCATCGGTCAGGTCTCGGTTGATAACGCGTTCCATTATCTGGGGGGCGGCGGTTACGTAATGGAAGCTGCACAAAAGGGCTACATCGCGTACACGAATTGCACAGCGGCTCTCGCGGAGGTCGTGCCGTTTGGTGGCAAGCATCCGACGCTGGGCACCAACCCGCACAGTTGGGGATTCCCAACGACCGATGCGGTCGGATTTCCCGTGGTTGTCGATTGGGCTACCTCGGTGATCGCCATGGGGCGTGTGCAACAGTTTATGCGTGAGGGCACGGCGTTGCCCGAAGGGGCCGCGGTCGACAAAGATGGAAAGTACACGACTGACGCCAACGCCGTCGCGGCGCTGACGACTTTCGGCAAGCATAAAGGCTATGGGCTGTCGGTCATCAACGAGATCGTCGGTGCGTTCATCGGTGGTTCGCTGCCAACGATTCGCTCGCGTTGGGGAAGCGTCGAAAACGAAAAGCATACGCCAGCGTTTTACTTCCAAGTCATTCATCCCGACGCGATGAACGGTCAAGATTTTGCTCAAGGGCGGAACCAAGCCCAGAACGTGAAAGCGGTTCTTGAGGATATCATTGGTCACGGTAACGACGGCTCGATCTTGCCCGGGCAGTTCGAGGCTCAGGCGGCCAAGCGTAGTGACGAAAACGGTGGCCTGCTGTTCAGCGAAGCAGAAATCGCAGGCTTCAATGAAATCGCAGAAGAGTGCGGGCAAGGAACTTGGGATGTCGGCGGACTAAAGCAAGCTGTGTAGGCCCATTCAACAGAGCGTAAAACCAAAACTTATAACGCAAAACAATTGACTTAACGAACGAACATGTCTGACTACTTGAATTCGCTTTTCTCACTGGCCGGTAAAACTGCGGTGGTCATTGGTGGCACCGGAGAACTCTGCGGCGCGATGGCCGAAGGCTTGGCATCCGCTGGTGCCGAAGTTGTGCTGGTCGGTCGCAGCGAAGAAAAAGCCAAGGCTCGCCTCGAAAAGATTGAGTCGGCTGGCGGCACGGCGTATTTTGAGCCCTGCGAAGTGGACAAGAAAGAGAACCTCGAAGACCTGTTGAATCGAGTCCTCAAGCGTTCCGGTAAAGTCGACATCGTCGTTAACGGCGCAGGCACGAATAGCGCGACACCGTTCTTGGAGATTCCTGAAGATGAATTCGATTGGATCTTCAAAGTTAACATGAAGGGTGTGTTTTTGGCGTGCCAAGTGTTCGGCGACTACTTGGTCAAGCGTAACGAAGGCGGATCGATCATCAACATCGGCTCGATGTCCGGCGTGATCCCGTTGTCTCGAGTGTTCACGTACTCGGCCACGAAAGCTGCCGTACACAATCTGTCGGCTAACTTGGCTCGCGAATGGGCACCGTTGAACATTCGTGTTAACACGCTGGTCCCAGGGTTTTTCCCCGCCGAGCAAAACAAGAAAGTGCTGACGCCAGAACGAGTTGACCAGATCATGGGGCACACGCCCATGAAGCGATTCGGTGAATCAAAAGAGCTGATCGGCGCGACCTTGTTGCTGGCTAGTGAGGCGGGTTCGTTCATGACCGGCACCGAGACCATTGTCGATGGCGGCTACGCCTGCATGACCATCTGATTGCGTCCAGACCTCCAATCGACCGGGCGCACTGAGGAAGATTGAATAGCAGATGAACTCGAATTGACGCGAATCCAGTTTCTTATTTGCGCCAGCTAGTGTTCATTCGCTGCTCTCCGATGCTTCGCTGAAATTAAAGGGACCGCTAACCATGTCTTTCATCCACGACGACTTCCTGCTGACCAACGAGCATTCGGTTCGGCTGTACCATACGTTTGCCGCCACCCAGCCGATCATCGACTATCACAATCACCTGTCACCGCAGGACATTGCCGAGAACCGACAGTTCTTGAATTTGCACGACATGTGGCTTGAGGGTGATCACTATAAATGGCGAGCCATGCGGGCCAACGGCGTTGACGAATCGTTGTGTACGGGCGATGCAGATCCGAAAGACAAGTTCCTAGCGTTCGCTCGTACCGTTCCACATACCCTGAGGAACCCGATCTACCATTGGACGCACCTTGAGCTGAAACGGTTTTTCGGAATTGATGAACTGCTATCCGAGTCGAATGCGGAATCTATTTGGGACCAGTGCAACGAACAAATCGCCTCGCGCGAGGACCTGCGAGTCCAAGGAATCCTGCAGCAGTTTAACGTGACCGCGCTGTGTACAACCGACGACCCGATCGATGGCTTGGGGCACCACAAAGCGATTCGCGACGCGGGCGATTGTCACTCGGCCGTCTATCCTGCTTTCCGGCCCGATTGGGCTCAGTTCGTGCATCGCCCACAAGAGTTCAAAGCGTGGATTGAATCGTTAGCCAAGGTCGCGGATACGAGCATCACGAAGTTTGGTGATCTGCTGGACGCGTTGCGGAAACGACATGACTTCTTCCACGAGATGGGAGCCCGATTGTCGGATCACGGCATGGAGTACGTCCCGGCCAGTTTCTGTGATGAAGCCACTGCAGCTAAGATTTTCGACGCGGCGATGGATGGCAATGCTGCTACGCCAGAGCAACACGATCAGTACTCAACTTTTTTGTTGCTGTACCTTGCTCGGTTAGACCATGAAAAGGGCTGGACCAATCAGTTTCACACCGGCGTCTGGCGAAACAACAATTCACGATTGTTCAACACAGTTGGCCGTGATCTTGGGTGCGATAGCATGGGCGATACTCCTCAGGGACGCACTTTGCAGCAACTGCTGGATCGGTTAGATCAGGAGAACTGCCTGCCCAAAACGATTGTGTACAACCTCAATCCGACGGACAACTATTTGATCAGTACGATGCTTGGCAATTTCCAAGACGGCCAGACGGCGGGCAAAATGCAATTTGGCAGCGGTTGGTGGTTCCTCGACCAGAAAGAAGGCATGGAGATGCAGATCAACACGCTTTCAAGTACCGGTCTGCTGTCGCACTTTATTGGAATGCTGACCGACAGCCGCAGCTTTATGTCTTTCACCCGCCACGAGTATTTCCGCCGTATCCTTTGCGACATCTTTGGTCGCGATATTCAAAACGGCGAGATCCCAAACGATGATTCAATCGTGGGACCGATGGTCGAGCGGATCTGTTATGGCAATGCGAAGCAGTTTCTTGGTTTGGATCGCTGCTAGCGTAATGATGCTGGCAGCCGATGGCTGCTGATCGTCGCTCAACGCACGTTCGCCGCAAATCCGTCGCGTTTTGTCGCAAAAGACTGGCGACGACAAAATTTGGGTTCGATACAAACGGTCGTACAACCATTACAACCGTTAAAGTCACTCGCTCTTCGTGCGCGGGTGGCTTGGCAAGGATGCCGATAATGACCAATGACGAAAAAACCAAAATGGTCCTTCGCGAGCCTTTACTGTGGGTCGCGATGTCGATGGTGGGCGTTGTCCTCATGGGGCCAACGGCCGCAAATTTGGCACGGGGGCTTATCGGAGGCGATCCGAATCGGGGAAATGTTGACGAGCACGGCGAGCCTCTATACGAGAACCGTAGCAGCGACGAAATGAGCGGGGTCAACAACCCAAGCGTTGTGTCATCTGTTGGTGATCGAATGTTGGTTCAAGACTCGCGCTCGGCAGCTGGCCTAGCCGCGTCAGACTCGCCGCGAGAAGCGGCCAACGCGAACTCACTTGCTCAAGTACCGCAATCCGCGGACTCGCCCGAGGACGTTGTGGCGACAGTGCGAAGGGAGTTGGCAGAGCTGCGTGCGGAACAGGAACGTGCGAAGATGGCGGCAGCGAATGCTGCTGATTCGAGCAGTGCTAATGCCGGTCCCTCATCTGATGTTGATCAGATGATCGAGCGGGTTGACCGCGAAATGGGGCGCGACTCGGTTCAGTCCGACTCCGCCACCAATGAGGTTCCAGCGGCAGATGCCGAAAGTGGTGGCGCAGCAGATAGTACTGGCGACGAAATCGCGGTGGATATTCCAGGTGACGAACCGGCTCGCGCCGATATGGGCGCGATGGACCAAGTGAAGAAGTCACCGGCAGCGGATTCAAGTTCGCCCGATGAACTTGTGACCCAACGATCGAAATCGCCGAAACCGTCTGGTCAAGCTTCTGATTCAGACCGGGGTGACGTGGCAATGAATGATCAACAGGCAGACAGGCCGTCGTCTGAAGAACGGTCTACTGAATCGGCCGAATCCACCAAAAAATCAGCTTGGTCTGATCCGCTGGAATTTGAATCGGGCCTTGAGATCGATGATATGCCAATCGCCGATCCTGGAAACCGCTTCGTCGAAAGTCAACCGACCGACGCGGGTGACAATATGAATGAACAGCCGATGGAGGTCCCCCCAGCAGGCGGCGACGCTTGGTGGGAGGCAACGGTTGGGCAGCAGTTCTGGCCCGAACGGCACGCGCAACTCGCCGGCCTAGACGGCGTGGTATTTGTTGCGTTGCAGAACTCGGCGCAGGTGCAAATCCTGAACGATCAGCCCCAGGTTCAACAGACTTTCGTTACCGAGCGGGAGGCAGATTTTGATTGGACAGCGTTTATCGATGCCAGCTGGAGTCAAATTAACGAACCCGTTCGGAACGAGCTGCAAACGGGCTCGCGGACGGGGCGCTTCGAAGAGGATGAGTTCTTTGCCGGTGCTGGCGTTCGAAAGCGTTTGGACCAGGGTGGCGAGTTGGCGATTGCCAGCACGATCGGAACGGTCGACAACAACTCCGCATTTTTGGCCCCACCAGATCAGGGCTTGGCGAGTTTTTCGCTGGATTATCGTCAGCCGCTGATGCGTGGCCGAGGACGTGACATTGCTCAAAGCCAGATCGTGTTGGCTCGTTTGAGCACTGAGGTCACCGAGCACGCGACGAAGCAACATTTGCAACAGTTCTTAGTCGACGTCGTGACGGCGTATTGGAACCTTTACCGAGCAAGAGGTATTCTTTCTCAGCGGTATCGCAATGCGACTCGCGCGAGAGATGTCGTAGAACGGCTAATGGACGATGCGAACGCAGATTCGCTCGAACGGCAAATCAATCGAGCTCGCTCGATCGCGTCGGCTCGTCAGTCAGAGGTAATTGACGCGGAGTACGCCGTTGCGGACGCCCAAGAACGTCTGATGAATTTGACGCACGGTGACTCATTGGCGGACGCAAACTTGGTTGAAATCATTCCAACCGACGCTCCGCCGAGGTTCGCCATGCCTCACGATTTGGCAAGTGTAACCGAATTGGCGATCAGCAACCGACCAGAGGTCAAAGAAGTCCTCGCGGAGATCAAAGCAGTTACGGTCGAACAAGCCTTGGCTGTCGATAGCCTGAAGCCACAGCTCGACGCAATTCTGTCGTCGTACGTCGTCGGCGTTAATCCCAACAAAGACGTGGGTGCAGCCTTGGGCAATCAGTTTAGCAACGGAGATCCTTCGTATTCGGTGGGCATGGCTTTCGAAGTCCCGATTGGGCGTCGAGCCAGTAACGCCCGAGTTTACCGGAAAGAGATCCAGAAAAGATTGTTGCAGAACCGGTTGCGAAAAACGCTGGGCGACGTGACGTTGGCGGCCCGGTCTGCCTTTCGGGATGTTTATCGCCTAAGCGCCATCGTTGACAACAATCAAGAGGTTGTGTCTCAGACCGCGGCTGACCTGGACGTGCTCAATCAACAAATGAAGCTATTGCTTGCTAAAGACCAAACCGCAGCGTTGTACTTGAACGATCTGCTGCTGTCGCAGGATCGCTTGTCCGCCGCCGAGCAAAGTTTGCTCGACAGCCAAGCAAAGCTGGCAATCGCATACGTTGTGCTCAAGCGTGCGACCGGCGAGCTGCTGCAGAACGACCAGCATCGTTGCCAAGAATGTAACGGCACGATTCAACAAGTCGTTTACGAGGAAGTTGTCCAGCCCGACCAAGGCGAAACGATGGCTCTTGAGCAGGGGACGATAATGGACTCACAGCAGCCAGTGAGCGGGGATGCAGAAAGACTATTCATGGAGGAAAATCAATCTAAACCGCGGAATAGCTCGCCAAGAAAAGAGATGGAGCCATCGATTCCTCTGCAACGGACGAATCCGCCAGCCGGGGTCCAGCCAGTGCCGCCATCATCAGAGACCGCGGGTGGCGTGAAGGCATTCGTTCCTCACGCGGCGAGACGATTCCGTCAGCCATCGAGCGCCGCCAAACGAATTCGGTAGCAAATTTCGGAGCTGCTAATTCTCGGCTGACGACACGTCCGGTGGCAGGTCCGGCAACGCGACCTTCCAAATGGCCGAGCGATTGAACTCGCTGGTGATGATCGCAAACTTAGAATCAGCGGTGATGCAGATGGCTTCGCCCTGACTTTGCAACGGCATGGGAATCGGGACAGGACGCGTCGTGTTAACGGTTTCCCGCCAAGTTTGATTCTCAGCACGCGTAAACAAGTGAGCATTCAAGTAGTTGCGAACGATCAGCCGACGGTCGTCCGGGGAGAACGACATGCCGGTAACGTTGCGGACTGGAAAGTCGGCGATGCGATTGGCAACGGCAAGCTTCTGGTCGTCGTCGCTTTCGCCCTGAGCATCAAGCTGCAGTTCATAGATGCCTGGCTGAATCTTCCGTGTGTCATTGGAGTAAATTTTTTCAATGAACCAAACACTTTTGCCGTT
>CAZLFF010000112.1:0-3679 GCA_964558755.1 uncultured Pirellulaceae bacterium | reverse complement strand
CATCGGCGTAGCGGAACTCAAGCGATTGGGGCGTAGCTTGCAGCTTTCGTTTGTCGTTCTTCTTCTTTTTTTTCTTCTTTCCCTTCTTTTTGTTGCCTTTGGGTGTTTTGTCGTCTGCCGAACACAAAGCGGGCTCGGGCAGCAGATGAATATGGCAGCTCGCGCGGTTCAGGCTGTTGTCGCCAACGTCGGCCACCATTAGCCACGGTTGGCCATCACGTTCGAACGACCCCATCGCCTCCCAGTCGCGATTGCGAATCCCGCTTAGTTCGCACGTGGCCAAGGTTTTACCCTTTTCGGACACCAGAAACAGCTCCGCCTTGTGCCCGGAGTCGTTCAGCGTCCAAAATGCGTTCGGCGTAACCGCGGAAATCGCGAGTCCACTACTTTCCGAGATGTCTTTGTCACGAATGTTGCCCAGAAGCTGTAACTGATCATCGGCGTCGACTGCAGGTGTTTGAGCGGATACTGGCCGCGATGCGGCGCTCAACGTGAGAACGATCAATAGCGAGTTCAGAAACAGGTTTGATTGAACAGTTCGGGGCAAGGGCATAGTTTAGGGACCGCGAATGAACTCGAATGGATACGAACAGCCAAATGTCCTGGGTGGGTGTAGGTCGGGGCTGTGTTCGCTAACGACTAGGTTTCGGATGGACCGTTATGCGTTCCCGCATTCTATCACGTTTGGCTTATGAAGGAGCACCATGTCTAGCAAACTCGATCACGACAGAGTCGTCGCCGATGCAACGGCGATCTGGCGAGCGGGCGTTGACGCTGTGGATGCTCGCCGGGCGGTGGAGAGCCAGGTTCAGCTAACGGACGACTGGCTGCGGGTGTCCGACGTGACGTTAGAACTTGATCAGATCGAGCGTGTGATTGTGGTCGGGGCTGGAAAAGCTAGTGGCTGGATGGCCGCAGGATTCGAAGACTCGGTCGGTGCAGCGTTCGCGGACGAGCGAGTGACCGGGTGGGTGAACGTGCCAGACGATCAGGAGATTACGCTCCGATCGATTCGTGTCGTGGGCTGCCGACCACCGGGCGAAAACCTACCCGGTGAACGCGTGTTGGTTGGGACGGAAAAAATTCTGGAATACGTTCGAGCTGCCGGCCCACGCGATGTGGTCATATTTCTCATTGCCGGTGGCGGTTCGGCGCTGCTGGAACAGCCAGTGGCACCAGTTACATTGGAGGACTTTCGTGCCGTGACGACGATGTTGTCTGCCGGTGGAGCCGACATCGGGCAGCTGAACACGGTGCGGCGAGCAATCAGCCAAGTCAAGGCCGGTGGACTGGCACGGCAGTGTGGGGCCGGGCAACTGGTTTCGTTGATTGTGTCTGATGTGATCGGTGATCCGTTGGAGGTGATCGCGTCGGGACCGACGGTGCTGGAGGACTCTCTGAAACAAAACCCCCAAGACGTAATCCGCAAGTTTGACCCTGATTTGAAATTTACTCCGGCGAGTGTGCTCACCGTTTTGGGGCAGGTGGGGCGACCGGATGTCGCCAGCTCGGCGCTGAACAATCCTGTCGTTCATAATCGAATCTTGTGCAACAACCAAACGGCGGTCGCTGCCGCGGCGGCCAAGGCGGCTGAGTTAGGGTACGAATGCGAGCTTGCGCAGACTTGTGACGGCAGTACTGACGCCACGCAGCTGGGGCAAGAACTGGCCGATCAGTTGGTTGAGCTTACTGCTTCGTCAGGACAACGTTGTATCATCTCGGGCGGCGAGCCGACGGTGACGCTGCCGCCCAACCCGGGAGCTGGCGGCAGGAATCAGCATTTGGTGTTGGCGGCTTTGCAGCGCTTGAGCGGTGTGCCGATGGGTGATGCGACGTTTTGTCTGCTCTCTGGCGGGACCGATGGTGAAGACGGAAATGTGCCCGTTGCAGGGGCGTGGCTGGATTCGGGGATTGCGTCGGCCGAGATTTTGGATGAAGTCAGCTCGGCCCTGAACGAGTGCGATAGCTACCGGGTATTCAGGCGACTGGGGCGTTTGCTTCGCGTGCCACCGACTCGGACAAATGTGTGCGATTTACGGGTGTTGGTCAGCGAATGTTAAGAGCATTGGGTTCTGGGAACTGGTTGCCGATGCATTCGCCGCACCGCTCGCTGCTGATTTCACCAAACCCCTGAAATCAGCGATTCCTTCGCACTTTACGGTACTTGGGGCTCATGCTACGCTAGTCGCCCTTGAAACGCTGTGAAAAGCTGGTGGCCGATGTGCGCACGTGACGTGCTTTGATTTCGGTCGGCCCGTTTCAGTAGCTGTAGCAGTCGGCCACTAGGTCACCTGTTTCTGCTTTCCTGGCCCATTTCGGTCGGGACCCGAGCTTCTGTCTGCGTTCGAGGTGCGGATTACACTCGCTGTGACGCCCGTGACTTGCGGGATTAACGATTTACTAAACTGAAATTTGTTGAACGAAACTTAAAAGGCTTACAACGATGGCAAAGAAATTCGTCTACTTCTACGGCGGCGGAAAACAAATGACCGACGGCGATCGCACCATGCGAGAAGTCCTCGGCGGCAAAGGTGCCAACCTTGCTGAAATGTGTAACGCGGGCGTGCCAGTTCCTCCTGGTTTCACCGTTAGCACCGAAGCCTGTGCCGTCTACGAAAAAGAAGGTTCGTACCCTGCCGCGATGATGCAGCAGGTTAAAAAAGAATTGGCCAAGTTGGAAAAGCTTGAGGGCAAAAAGCTGGGAGCCGCCAAGAACCCGTTGCTGCTGTCGGTTCGTTCAGGTGCTGCTCAATCGATGCCCGGTATGATGGATACCGTGTTGAACTTGGGCATGAACGACAAGTCCGTCAAAGGTTTCGCTGATGCCACTGGCAACGAGCGAGCCGCTTGGGACTGCTACCGTCGTTTCATCGACATGTTTGGCGATGTTGTGATGGGCCCCTATTCAACCCTGAACCACCATCACTTCGAAGCGGCACTTGGCAAGATTAAGAAAAAGTACAAAGCCGCACAGGACACCGACCTGACAGCAGAACAGTTGGAAGAGTTGGTTGGCGAGTATAAAGCCATCTACAAAAAGCACGTGGGCAAACCTTTCCCACAGGATCCAATGAAGCAGCTTGAGCTTTCCATCAATGCTGTGTTTGATTCGTGGCAAACTGAGCGTGCGGTCAAGTACCGTATCCTCAACAAGATCACCGGCCTGATCGGAACGGCTGTGAACGTCCAAACCATGGTCTTCGGAAACATGGGCGACGATTGTGCGACCGGCGTTGCGTTTACTCGTGACGGTTCGACCGGCGAAGCTAAGCCAATGGGCGAATACCTAGTCAACGCTCAGGGCGAAGACGTTGTGGCTGGTATCCGCACGCCACTGAACCTCGACGAAATCGCCAACGAAAGCGATAAGGGACTCGTCAAAGCGGGTGCTCAGTTGCTGAAGATCATGGCCAAGCTGGAGAAGCACTACAAATACCCTCAGGACGTGGAATTCACGATCGAAAAGGGCAAGCTGTACATGCTTCAGACTCGTAACGCGAAGCGTGTTGGTCTGGCTGGCGTTCGTTGGGCAGTCGAGATGGCTACCGGTGCCGACGTGATCTCGGGCGAGAAGCAGCCGAAGTTGCTCAGCCCCAAAGACGCTCTGATGACCGTTCAAGGTAGCGACCTTGAGCAGTTGCTGTTCCCAATCTTCGACGCCAAAGCCGAAGCCAAGCAA
>CAZLFF010000111.1:1007-11527 GCA_964558755.1 uncultured Pirellulaceae bacterium | reverse complement strand
ACGAGGCGGGCCGAGCGATCTACGACGGCGACGCGATGATTGCCTCGGGAGGCCAGATGCTGGCTGTCGGGCCACGGATTTCTTATCAAAGCCACCTGTTAACGTCCGCCGTCGTCAACGTCGAATCAACTCGAATGGCGCGGGCCCGGACGGGCAGTTTTGAGCCCGAGGTCGATGGTGATGAGACCGATGTTGTTGACGTGGCATTCAAGTGGCCCACTTGTTCGCTGGTTCGCACGGAAGTTTATCGCGAGCCGTGGATGGAAGGCGAGTTCGTAAAAGAAGAAGAGTTCACACGAGCCGTTTGTTTGGGGCTATTTGACTATGTTCGCAAAAGCCGCTCGCGCGGGTTTGTGGTATCACTGAGTGGCGGATGCGACTCTGCCGCGTGCGTCACGTTGGTCGCGACGATGGTTAAGCTCGCCGTCGCTCAATTGGGGTTCGAGGAAACGATGCAGCGACTGGGAGGCTGGTTAGAAAAAGACCCGCCCGCGGATGAAACTCAGCTCGTTGGTCGTTTGCTGACCACCGTCTATCAATCGACTGAAAATAGCGGCGACGTGACACGAGACGCCGCAGCCGATGTCGCAAACGCGATCGGTGCGACTCATTATCAGTTTGATGTCCAGCCAATGGTCACCGGTTATCGCAAGGTCGTCAGTGACGCGATTGGCGAGAAGTTAAACTGGGACGATCACGATATCACGTTACAAAACATTCAGGCGCGGGTGCGTTCGCCGGCCGTGTGGATGCTGGCGAATTTGAACAACGCGTTGCTGTTGTCGACCAGCAACCGCAGCGAAGCCGCGGTTGGATACGCCACGATGGACGGGGATACCTCGGGCGGGTTGAGTCCGATTGCGGGGATCGACAAGAATTTTCTGCGGCATTGGTTGCGGTGGATGGAGACCGACGGTCCGCTGGAAATCGGCCCGCTCCCCCAATTGAAATCGGTCAACGACCAACAGCCAACCGCCGAGTTGCGGCCGCCCGAGCAGAAGCAGACCGATGAAGATGATCTGATGCCCTACGACGTGCTCGATCGGATTGAGTGTTTGGCGATTCGCGACAAGCTGTTGCCGCTGGAGATCCACGATCATCTTCAATCGGATTATCCTGACGTTAGTCAGGCTCAATTGCAGCAATGGATTGAGCGTTTCTTCCGCTTGTGGAGCCGCAATCAGTGGAAACGCGAGCGCTATGCCCCGTCGTTTCACTTGGACGACAAGAACCTTGACCCGAAAACGTGGTGTCGATTCCCGATTCTCTCTGGCGGCTATCAGCTAGAGCTGCAGCAGTTGGCCGATCGCTTGCGGAAGCCGTAGGCCACATTCCAACAGCGGGATTTCTTGCCGGCTGAATTCTTGAAAATGCGTTCTTTGCAACGGCGGCCGCCGTAGATTGGCCGCTCGGGAGTTCGATTGTACCGATTTTGTTTATTGCGCGGGTATCCGGCATCTTCAGCCCGCCTTCTAATCTTCCGGTGTTGACGACTGGCATCGTCTTGTTGGTTGTGTGATGCAAATAAAATCTGCAAATCACGGTGCCAGAGCTTGGTGCGCAAACCGTGATGTATGTTTTCGCGAGATGATTGGACCCTGACGCTCCGCTGCCCCTTCGATAGGGGGCGTGAGCCGGTCCGAGCATGCTGCTTCATAATCGATTGAAAACAAACCACGAGACGTTGACTATGGCGATTGCAAAAGAAGAGGGACACAGCGACTACGAAGTGCTTAAGCAGCGCATTCACCAAAAGCTGATCGGTAAACTGGATCTCAGTCGGGTTACCGACCTTGAAAACGAGAACATGAAGCGCGAAGTGCGCACGGTTGTCGAACGTCTGTGTGACGGCGAGAACAACTTCCTCAACCGAAGCGAACGCGATCGCTTGGTCGAAGAGGTCATGGACGAGGTCTTTGGACTCGGACCGCTAGAAATGCTCCTCAAGGACCCCAAGATCAGTGATATTTTGATCAACGGCCCTAAGAATATCTACTGCGAGCGCGGCGGTAAGATGGAAAAGAGCAACGTCGAGTTCCGCGACAACGCGCACTTGCTGCAAATCATCGACCGCATTGTGTCGAAGGTTGGTCGTCGTGTTGATGAGACTTGCCCGATGGTTGACGCCCGTTTGACCGATGGTTCTCGTGTTAACGCGATCATTCCGCCGCTGGCTCTGGACGGAGCCGCGATGTCGATTCGTCGTTTCGGTTCGAACCCGCTGAAGCTGGAAGACCTGCTGAACTTCAAAGCGTTCACGCCAGAGATGGTGATGTTGCTCGAAGGAGCCATGAAAGCTCGCTTGAACATTATCATTTCTGGTGGTACCGGTTCCGGTAAGACCACCCTGCTGAACACGCTGTCTAGCTTTATTAGTAACAAGGACCGTATCGTCACGATCGAAGACGCGGCCGAATTGCAGTTGCAACAGGATCACGTTGTCCGTTTGGAGACTCGCCCGCCAAACATTGAAGGCAAGGGTGCTGTATCCGCGACCGACCTCGTGAAAAACTGTCTGCGTATGCGTCCCGAGCGAATCATCATTGGTGAGTGTCGCGGTCCTGAGACCTTGGACATGCTGCAGGCGATGAACACGGGTCACGATGGCTCGCTGACGACGACGCACGCGAATACGCCTCGCGATGCGATTGCTCGTATGGAAACGATGATCATGATGTCGGGCTTCGAGTTGCCCGTCAAAGCGATGCGGACTCAAATCGCCAGTGCGGTTGATTTGGTCATTCAAGCTAACCGTCTGCAAGGCGGACCTCGAAAGGTTACCGCGATCACTGAGATCTGCGGCATGGAGAACGACACCATTGTGATGCAGGACATCTTCAAGTTCGAGAAGATGGGCGTTGACGAAAACGGTCGAGCCAAAGGTCGCTTCTTGTGTACGGGCGTTCGCCCAAAATGCATGGACAAACTCGAGGGCATGGGCATCAAACTGCCTGCAAGTATCTTCCGCGAGCGAGTCATGATGGAGGACTAGATTAGCTAGTCATCCCCTTTCGTAATGTCGTTGCTCGGACCTCGGGCGGCGACCGGGCGTGGTCAACGGCATGACCGCCGCTGCACCTTACCCCAATTTATAACAGCCATAGTCTGAGTTTATCCCATGGACATGACAACGATCTTGATCTTCGGTGCGATTGCCATCGGCATCGGCGGAATGATATTCGCCGCGGCGATGGTTTTCGGCGAAAGCAACGACCAAGTTGAGGACCGGCTCGCGTCGCTTACCAAAAACGGCGGCCGAGGCGAGAGCAAACTGGACCTTGACTCCGGAAGCATTCTCCGCAGCCCCTTGGAGGAGCAGGTCAATTCGGTCGACGAATTCGTCGCGAAGTTCTTCAACCTTCAAAAGTTCATCACCGAATCGGGTGTCGAGCTGACGGTAACAAAGTTCGTTACCATGACGGTCGCGCTGACGTTTGGCGCTGGGATTTTGTGCTATTTCGCTTGCCCATGGATCTCGATTGTCCCGATCGCGGCGGTTACCGCCGGTATCATTCCGTTTCTGTTTGTGTGGTGGAAACGAAAAAGCCGCTTGGCTCAGTTCGCATCGCAACTGCCCGAGGCGCTAGACCTGATGGCTCAAGCCCTGCGAGCCGGTCAGAGCTTGCCCGCTGGGATTCAGTTGGTGGGTCAGCAGATGAAAGAACCGCTCGGCCCTGAATTTCAACGAGCGTTTGAGGAACAGAACTTGGGTGTTGCGTTGACTGATACGTTGGTCGACATGTCCGAGCGAATTCCAGACCTTGACCTTCAGTTCTTTGTAACGGCTGTCGTGTTGCAGCGTCAGACGGGTGGTGACCTCGCTGAAATCCTAGACAAGATCGGAAAGCTAATCCGTGAGCGTTTTCAGATTAAAGGCCAGATCCAAGCCCTGACTGGAGAAGGCCGAATGTCGGGTGCCGTGCTATTGGGCATGCCGCCGGCGTTGTTCTTGTTGATGCTGAAACTGAACTACGACTACGAGATGATGCTGTTTACCGATCCGCTTGGCCAAATGATGTTGGGCGTTGCGGTCTTCTTGCAGCTGGTCGGAGCGTACGCAATTAAGAAAATTATTGATATTAAGGTATAAAACCGTGGAAACCATTTTTTTAGCTGCGTTTGATCTTACAACCGTTCTACCGTTCGCCATTTTTGGTGCGGTAGCGATCGGAATGTGGGTCGTTGCTGAAACGTTTTTTAGCAACAACACGAAAACAGAAAGCCGTTTGGAGCGGATCAACAACCGAACCGCTGCGGTTAAGGAAACCAGCGGCACGAAGGACAACATTCAAAAGCTGTTGGCTAAAGCCAGCCCAGCGCTGTCGGAAACGATGAAGCCGAAGAGTGAGGCTGCTCTCACTAAGATGCAGCAGACCTTGATCGAAGCGGGGTATCGCGGGGAAGGTGCGGTTGCCACACTGTCGACCTTGAAGCTGGTCGGAGCCGTCATCGGTCTCGTATTGGGTGGTGGTCTGTCGCTTATGACCAAGGGTGTCGATTCGATGTCGTTGCTCTACACCATTTTCGCTGGCGGCATCGGAATGTACTTGCCAGAAATGGTCGTCGTCTTCCAAGGTATGTCACGAAAGCAAAAAGTCTTTCTCGGTTTGCCCGATGCACTCGACCTGATGGTTGTTTGTGTTGAGGCCGGTTTGGGACTCGATCAAGCGATGCGTCGCGTTAGTGAAGAGCTGGTGAAGGCTCATCCGGTGATCGCCGCCGAATTCAATATCTGTAACCAACAGTTGCAGATGGGTAAGGCTCGCGAGCCTGTGCTCAATGATCTGGGCAACCGAAACGGTGTCGACGATCTCCGGACTCTCGCCAGCGTGATGATTCAGGTGGACAAATTCGGTACTAGCGTTGGTCGCGCGTTGCGTACCCAGAGTGATAGTATGCGAACACGTCGTCGCCAGATTGCTGAAGAAAAAGCAGCAAAGACCGCGGTGAAGATGATTTTCCCACTGGTGTTGTTTATCTTCCCTGGCGTTTTTGTCGTGCTCGTTGGCCCTGCTGCGATCACGATGGTCCGCGAGATGCTGCCAATGATGGGTGGTTAAAGCAAAGCCCAAGCCCCTCCGCCGAATGCCTGACCGGTTCGCCGAGAGCGCTTTGGCTAAAGCGAACAGGATGCTAGCGTGCCATCCGAGTATAACTCGAGTGGCACGCTTTTTTGGCTTGCGATTGCTCCATCGCGGGCAATCCACCCGATAGCTCTTGCCGAATCGTTAGTGCTTAACACAGACGCTATCGATTGCTCCTGTTTTCTCGGTTTTCACTCTCCAAACATCGGCGAGGGCAATTCACACGGTCCGATACGGATTGGGCGGACGCGGCCGAGTCGTGTCCGTCGCGTGTGATGCGTGGGGACTCAGGAAGTTAGCAAAACGGAGCGATATTCGATGTTCAGTCAAATCAAATTGATCGTGGCATGCGTTGCACTGACAGTGCTCGGCGGGCCGTCGATCGAAGGCCAGGCAGTCGGCCAAGAATGTTCTTCCTGTGCCAACGCCGCCTTTGGATTTCCCGGAGACAGCTCGTGCGGTGCCGCTGGATGCGGTTTGGGGCACGGCCAGCTGAAGGCGAATATTGAGAAAGCTCAAGCCCGCAATGGCCTGATCGCCGCTCGTAACGACGCGTGGCCCAAGCCGTTCGCTTGCTTGGATCGTCAAGGCTATGAGAACACATGGCGCCCGTTCATTGATGCTGGCTACGAGCGTCAATGCGTTCTGTCTTCGGCTCACTTCGATTCGGAAACGAACGAGCTGACTCGATTCGGTGAGACGATCGTTGCAGGATTAGTTCAGACGATGCCACAGGCTCGCAAAACAATCTTTGTTCATCGTACGTCCGACGAAGTTCAGTCGCAGCAGCGTCTGGAGAGCGTTCGCAACTCGGTGGACCGAATGTTTGGCCACGTGTACGCGACTCAAGTCTCGTTCAGCAACCAAATTCCGGCCACCAACAGTGCATTGTTGATCGAGCGTCAGCGTGAACTGTTGTTTGAGCAGACCCCACCACCTACGATTCCAGTTCCATCGGGCACCGAAGGAATCAATGCTGGTGGTGGCGGCGGCGGTGGCGGTGGACGTTAATCTGTCCTGTGACCCATAATCAATGTTGTTAACAAGATGGCCTGCCAACGCGGCGGGCCATCTTTTTCTACGGCTTGATCCAAGCGTAAAACTGTGACAAAACTGCGTCCTAGCAAATCATGATTTAACTTTTTGAGCGACCGATGGACAAAAAAGCGAAGAAGCGACTAGAAGTGTTGCGTCAGAAACAGGAAAAAACCCAAAAACTGCTGGTTGCTGCGAAACAGCAGACCGACGAACCTGAAGAAATTGTGAATTTGGAAAAGCAAATCGAAGACATCAAAACCGAGATCACTCGCTTGAAAGCCTCGTAGCGTGTTTGGTTTTCTAAACCTAAACAAACCTCGGAACCTCGGATCACGTACCGCCATCAACAGCGTCGTTCGGCTCGTCCGTCCGCACAAGGTGGGCCACACGGGCACGCTCGATCCGCTTGCGCGTGGTGTCCTTGTGACCGCGATTGGTCCGGCGACACGTTTGAGCAAGTTTATCCAAGAAGCGCCTAAGCGCTACCACGCTGTGTTCCGTGCTGGATTCACTAGCGACACCGAAGACATAACCGGAGAGGTCGAATCACTCTCAGGTTCGCCCCAGTTTTGCGTCGATCAGTTGAATGCCGTGCTACCGGGATTCGTTGGTGAAATTGAGCAAACGCCGCCTCAGTTTTCCGCTTTGAAAGTGGACGGGGTACGTGCTTACAAAGTGGCGCGACGTGGCGAGAAAGCAAAGATCAAGCCTCGCACGGTGACGATTCACCAGCTGGAGTTGATTCGGTTTGACTACCCTGATTTCGAAATCGAGATCGAGTGCGGCGGCGGTACTTACGTGCGAACGCTCGGCCGCGACATCGCCAAAGCGTTAGGCTCGGACGCAATCATGACCGAGCTAACTCGCACGGCTGTCGGCAGTTTTCATCTTGATGACGCCATTGCGCCCGAAGAATTGACGCTTGAGCGATTGAATGCATCGCTGGTCGCCCCACAAACGGCCCTACCCTGCTTCGCAACGGTTGAAATCGATGACGCGGCTGTCAAGCAGTTGCTGGATGCCATTCCATGGACGCCCACGGATGCTCGGGCGATCAGCAGCGTTGCGAATCACGAGCAGCTCTTGGCGATCGATGGGCGTCAAAGGGCGATCGCCCTGCTGCAACGCCGCGCTGACGGCAGCGGCAGTTTCACTCCCAAGCTAAATTTCGCCCACTATTGGGATGGCGAAGCCTGAGTGAATAATTCATCTGCAACGTCACACGCAAAAACCTTCGATGGACGTTGGCCCAAATTGGCTGGTCAGCGACGCGCCGATCTCGCCGACGTTTCGGGTTATGAAGTGCTGTGCCGCTTCTTGTGCGCCTGCCAGTACTTGCTTTGGGATGCCCTCTAGCTTCCCTTCGCACGGGCGCGTTACAACGTCGCCGGTACTGTTGCTCTACTCGTGACGTCGTTTCGCACTCAAGAAAAATCATGGCCAACAAAAAACGTGGACCCTCCCGAGCGTTCGGTGGCCCGGCGGAAACGCCAGCCCCCGGTTCGACTAACTCGCCCGGAAAACGGCCCGTCAATTGGAACTTGATCGCGCTGTTCTTGATTATTTCGATCGGCGGAACCTACTTGGCGATCGCCATGCGTCCGCCGTTGGAGCTGCCGACTTACACGTACAGAAAGCTGAACGAATACCCGCATGACAAGACTGCGTTCACCCAAGGATTGGTCGAAGATAGTGGTTTTTTGTGGGAGAGCACGGGGCTGTATGGCGAATCGACGATCCGAAAAGTTGATCTCGAATCGGGCGAAGTGCTTGCGCAAAAATCCTTGGACGAAAAGTACTTTGGCGAGGGATTGGCGATTCTGAACGATCGCTTGTATCAGCTCACTTGGAAGGCCGGTATTTGTTTCGTCTACGATCGCGAGCTAAACGAGGTCGGTCAGTTTAAGTACGACGGTCAGGGCTGGGGTTTAACAACCGACGGAACGCATTTGATTCTCAGCGATGGTACACCCGAGTTACGCTTCTTTAATCCGGAGACGTTCGAGGAAGTTCGTAGTGTCTGGGTGCGGCTGGGAAAGAGGCGCGTCGGGCGGTTGAACGAACTGGAGATGTTTGGAACGGGCGGCAAACTGTACGCGAATACGTTCGAGAGTGATCTGGTTTACGAGATCGATCCGAAAACGGGGTACGTCACGGCCGTCATCGATCTGACTGGACTCTGGCCGAGACGCGAGCGTCCACGCGGCGGCGTGCTTAACGGCATCGCTGTCAATCCGAAAACGAACAAGATGCTCGTCACTGGCAAGTACTGTCCCAGGATCTTCGAGATCCAGCTAGAACTGATCGAAAACCGATAACGAACCCAGCCATCGTAACGGCTTTCGCCGTCTTGCACGCGACCCAACCAGCAGCAATTCGCTCTGCTGGCTTTAATTTACCGGTCATCTCGTAGCAGCGGATCGACCGACGACAGACGAAAATCAATTGCCTGACTGCTAGGCAGGGGCATGACCTGTCGTTTTAGATACCCGTCCCGACGATAAAAATCGGGCACGACGTCTTCTGCGTTTGATACTTCCAACAGCGATGGCAGCGGGGTACGTGAGTCGTCCTGTTTGGTGGCGACAGGTTTGGAAATGATGATTGCGTGCTGGCCCGTGACCGCACCCGATGTTCCGTTACTCTGCTTAAGCCAATACTTGCCGTGGATGTCGGTTTTTCCATACGACATTGGATTGGGCTCACCCAGCGGACGGTCAAGCGGCATAATCGGTATGAAAAAAATGTGAGCATCAGCCAGCGGGAGATCGTCGAGTGATACGGTGCCGCTGACAGTCGCCGTTGAGGTCGTCCCCGGCCAGTCCGGATCGCAACCGAGGCTCAAGCAGCACGCGACGAGTAGACTCGTTGCAATCATTTTGCAGGAATGTGATTTCTCCCTGAAAAATCGATTGGTCAGCTTGAGACGTTCGGCCGTCATTGTTGGCCTCCGGCTTCCTTGGCCGCTCGGGCTGGCAGAGGTGGTAGAGCTTCTTCCAACACGCCGCGTACCGACGGCCAAAGGATGATCGCTTCGACAGCCATCCAAACTTGCAAGCCCAAGGTCACAAGGCCCACGACCAATAGCAACGCGTGTTTGCCGGGTGACCAGAACCAACCTGTTTCAGCAGCGAACAGCTGCCATAGCAACGCCCAAGCGGGCAAGAGCATCATCAACAGCATGGGCAGCACAAAGAACCAAACAGGTTTGCCCCGTCGCCAAAGATAGAATGCCGTGACCATCAGTGCCAGTCCGGCCAGCAGTTGATTTGTCGCGCCGAATAGAGGCCACAGCAGCATCCCGCCTTTACCCATCGTTCCGTCCGCGCCGGGTAGCATCGCGATGGCAGCGCCCAGTGAGACAGCCAGTAGCGTGGCGGCGTATTTGTTGGTTAGCGGTGTGACGCCCGTCGTGCTGGCCAATTCCTCGATCACGTAGCGTTGCAAACGAGTGGCCGAGTCCAGCGTCGTGGCGGCAAAGCAGGCCACCAATACCGCCAGGATGCCAACTCCCAATGTGCGAGGAATCGACAGCGATGACAGAAAGTTTGCACTGCCGTCAATGAACGCTCCGACCTTGTTACCCAAACCATACTGATTCCACGAACGATCGACGCTGTAGTGGGCTCGCCACGCCGCTCGACCCGTCACTGGTTGACCGTCCGCATTAAGCAACGGCTGCCACGTGACGGCTGATGTTGCGGCAGTGTCAGCCGAAGCAACGGATTTCTCAAACTTGCCCATTCCGACGCCAGCACAACACGCAAGGATCACGATCACGGCGAGAGCTCCTTCGAGTAACATCGATCCGTAGCCAATCATTTGTGCGTCACGCTCGTTGGCGATTTGCTTGCTACTGGTACCGCTGCTGACCAAGCAGTGAAATCCGCTAATGGCTCCGCAAGCGATCGTGATAAACAGAAACGGCCAGATCGGAGGCGATCCGGCTGGCATCTCTTGGGCGATCGCGGGGGTCGATTCGAACAAGCTGGCGTTTCCAGAAATCGAGGCAACGCACAAACCCGCGACCAGCAAAAACAGCGCGAGGAACAGCTGCAGGCTGTTGATGTAATCGCGTGGTTGCAGCAATATCCAAACTGGCAGCACCGACGCGATCGCGCAATAAACTAGCAGAATCACGGTCCACACGACGACTGGATTCGATACCGACAGCGTGATGGGCAGATAATACGCACCGGCGTAGATCGCGATGTAGATCAATGCCAACGAGCCGATCGCTAGCGGCAGCAGCAGGCTCGGGCGATGCCGCGTCACCATACCTACGATAACGGCCAGCGGCAGTGACACCCACACGGCCAACACCGATTCCGGGTAGAGCTTGAAGATCGATGCGATGACCAATCCGAAAATTGCCAGCACGATGGTCAGCGCGAAGAA
>CAZLFF010000111.1:0-997 GCA_964558755.1 uncultured Pirellulaceae bacterium | reverse complement strand
GCGTCAGCAAGAACAAAAGTTTTGTACGGGGTGAAATCAACCGCCCAGCGATTTCGCCAACGGTTTGCCCGCGATTCCGCAGGCTAACCACCAACGCGCCTAAGTCATGAACGGCTCCGATGAAAATGCTGCCGAAGATCACCCACAACAGTGCCGGTAGCCAGCCCCAGAAAACGGCGATCGCGGGTCCGACGATCGGCCCTGTCCCGGCAATGCTCGTGAAGTGATGGCCGAACACGATGCTTTTTCGCGACGGTACGAAATCGACATCGTCGCGAAGCTGGTGGCTGGGAACGGTTGCTTGATCGTCCAGGCCGAAAATGGATCTCGCGAGCCAACGCCCGTACGTGCGGTAGGCGACAATGAACGCGAAGAAAGATCCGACAGCGATAAGAAACGTATTAGCGATAAGAAACGTATTCATAGGCTGGTAAATTGGCGGTTGTTTGAACCATGATCGCAAACAGGCATCATAGCAACTGCGACCATTGTTCTTCAGCCGGTTTCGATTCGCAACGAGAGTCCGTCGGGATCTGGACTACTGCCACCGTAGCCGCGATCAACGTATACTTTGCGTCTACCCGCTGCGAGCGTCGTCGAATGAGCCGCTCGCGGTGGGCCAGATCATGTTTTATACCCAAAATCCGCGATTCATCGCGCGGGCTAATACGCGAAACAAGAGGAGACCAAGACCGTGGCAGAAAAAGTAGTCATCATCGGTAGTGGACCGGCCGGCTGGGCAGCAGCCATCTACGCGGCACGAGCCAGCCTATCACCCGTGGTCTATGAGGGGACGGTTAAGCCCGAAATGATTCCACTGGGGCAGTTGGCTTGGACGACCGAAGTCGAAAACTACCCCGGTTTCCCGTTTGGCAATGTGCGTGCGTTTGTCGAAAGTGCCGTCGCCAAAGATCGTCAATGGAACCTGCCACCAGCGCCCGATCACAAGAAAGACGGCGAGTACCACTACGCGGTGCAGGGCGTTGAGCTGATGGAG
>CAZLFF010000110.1:8002-11547 GCA_964558755.1 uncultured Pirellulaceae bacterium | reverse complement strand
TTGCCAATGAGCCATTTCCGGTGGGACTCGGTCACGTCACCGCTTCCGCCGGATCGAACCGCAATTCCTTTGCCGCTTTTTCCGCTCAATGCGTACAGGACACCGTCTTGGACGACGATGCTGGGGCAAACGTATGCGTCGAAACCCGTGCAGTGCCAACGTCGCTCGCCCGTAGTCGGATCGAACGCAATGATTCCGCTTTTGTCGGCGACCGCCAGTTCGTCAGCGCCGTCGGTTGATTGATAGATTACGGGTGTGTTCCAAGATTCGTCGAGCCCCTCCTGACGCCATACTTCGCCGCCATCCGATTTCCGGAGGGCGATCAGGTCACCGCATTCGTACGATGCGTTAACGATGACGGTGTCTTGATAGATGACGAGCGAATTTCCTGCGGGGTAGTCGTGCGTGTCATCGCCACAAAACGTTCGCCAACGCTCTTCGCCGTCGTGATCAAACGCGATAACGCCGGTCGCTCCAAACAAGACGTAAACCCCAGAGGAGTCAACGGCGGCTGAACTGGACGCGTAGCCCGCTTTGGCCGTGCCCCAAGTTGCGAACGGGTCTTTCTCCGATGGGTCCGCCACGGCTCGTTCCCATTGTTTCTCGCCAGTATTCGGGTCAAAACAAAGAAGGTGCCGAACGAGCTTTGTCGGATCCCCGGGCTCTTTCGGATCAATCGCGTAACCGGTGAACGCAGTCAGGTAGACATGGTCCTCAAAAACAACGGGACTCGACGCACCGCGGCCTGGTAGCGGTGTTTTCCACGCGACGCCCTGGTCGTTCCATTCTTCTGCGACCTTCGTCTCCGCCGTGCGTCCAAAATCGGGGCCGCGAAACTGAGTCCAGTTGTCACCGCGGAGCAAATCACTTGTGACGACGGCCAGCAGCCCTGCTAGGAAAATAGTAGACTTTGCCATGAATCACTCGGCTTTCTGATTGGCCAAAGATCGTCGTTTCGATGTCGCGAACGCGATGCAGCGTTTGGCGACGGCTGACTCCATTTTTACCAGACCAAGAATCACGCGTGAACTGGGCTCAGTATTCGTCAGGAGCCAACGGGAATCGATATTGCGGCGAGGTTGTAGCGGATTAACCCGCGCGACTAAGCTTAAACTTAGCGCGGGCTGGCTACGTGATTCGAGCTCGATTAGCGTGTACACTGTCGCTCTGCTCTTTTACGCGCAACGGGTCGAAACGTCTTCCGAGTCGGCTCATTTTTGCCCGCTTGTACGCACACTCGATTGATTCCAATTCAGAGATCCATGGGTAAGACTACCTCGTTATTGATTGCAGGCTTTTTGGCGGGCGTGTTTGCCACCACCGTCGGGTTTGCGACGTTGTTGAAGTTCAAGCCCGCGGACGCAGGCTCGGCGAATGCCGCGACAGTGTTGAAGTTGGGGCATTCGCTACCGACGAATCACCCGGTGCATCGAAGCATCGAGCGCATGAAGGATCGGCTGGTGGAGTTGTCCGGTGGAACGATGACCATCGATATCTATCCGGGTTCTCAGCTTGGCTCAGAGGAGCAAAGTATCGAAATGCTGCAGAACGGTTCGTTGGCAATGACAAAGACGTCGGCTGCGGCGTTGGAGGGTTTCATTCCTCAGATGGCGATCTTCAGCCTGCCGTATTTGTTCCGAGACGAAGATCATTTCTGGGCGGTACTCAACGAGGAGGTTGGGAAAGAGCTGCTGAGCCAAGGTGAAGCCAAGTTTTTGCGGGGGCTTTGCTATTACGATGCTGGCAGCCGAAATTTTTACACCAAGAGTCGTCCAGTCGAATCACCCGATGACTTGGCCAAGTTAAAAATCCGCGTGATGAATAGTGCGACGGCGATGAACATGGTCGAAGCGTTCGGCGCGTCACCAACGCCAATCGCATGGGGCGAGCTTTACACGGCGCTGGCTCAAGGGACTGTCGACGGAGCGGAGAATAACCTGCCTAGTTTTTCGGCCAACAAACATTACGAAGTCTGCAAGCATTTTACGCTCGATGGGCACTCGCGAGTTCCCGACATTCTGTTGATGGGGACCAAAGCGTGGAACAAGCTTTCGGCGCAGCAGCAGGATTGGCTGGCTCAGGCGGCCAATGATTCGGCCACCTATCAGCGCCAATTGTGGGCCGAAGAAACTTTGGCGTCGCGAAAATTGGCCGAGTCCGAGGGCGTGACGGTTTACGAGGTTGATACGGCTGCGTTCGCCGAAAAGGTTCAGCCGATGCTCGATCGAGTGGAGGACGCAGATTTGAAACGGCTGTTGGTCGAGATTCGGGAGGTCGAGTGATTTCTGAATCTACGGCTTCGACGGGCTTTGTGTCCAAGCTTGGTCGACTCAATATGATGCTGGCTCAACTGTTGAACGTAGCGGCGGTCGTCGTGATGTCGGTTCTGGTACTCGATGTTGTATGGGGTGTCGTGACGCGATACCTCGTGGGCGATCAAGCCAAGTGGACCGAAGAACTGGCCCGGTTTCTGCTGATCTGGGTTTCGTTGCTCGGTGGTGCAATCGCGTATCGCGGTAAGGAGCACCTTGGGATTGATTTCGTCGTCACCAAATTCGATCCAAGCGTCCGCAAGGGAGTGGCTCTGTTCACCGAGTGTCTCGTTTGTTTCGTCGCGGTGGCCGTTCTTATTTTCGGAGGCGTGCAGCTGGTCCGTGACGCATTGGTGCTAGAACAGATGACACCGGCGCTTGGCTGGAAGATGGGTCATGTGTATTTCGTGATCCCGATCGTCGGCGTGTTCATGCTCTTGTTTTCCATCGAGTCCATTTTGACGATGTGGCGATCGAGTCCGGACGAGCTGTTTGAAGAGGTAGACGATCAGATTGGCCCGAGTAACGCGCCGGGTGGTGATCCTGCAGTTTTGTCTCCAACGTCGTCATCAACTCTATCCTCAGATTCAGCGGGGGGGCGTTGATGTTTGAAGTTGCGATCATTCTTGTTGCGGCCTTCGTCGCTCTGCTAGTGTTTGACGTGCCGATCTGGGCGGCGTTGGTGTTGGCGAGCTTCCTTGCGATCGTTGCCGAAGGCTCGGCGGATCCCGCGGTGCTGTTGGCTTCGAAGATGGCGAACGGTGTCAACAGTTTTGCTCTATTGGCGATCCGTTTTTTATTCTCTCGGGAAACCTCATGGGGCGAGGCGGTTTGGCGCGTCGTCTGATCGAGTTCAGTGGCGCGTTGGTCGGCTCGGTGCCCGGTGGGCTAAGCTACGTCAACACAATAACGTGCATGCTGTTTGGTTCGATTTCCGGTTCGGCTGCCGCCGCGGTCTCATCGGTCGGTGGCTTTATGATCCCCGAAATGAATCGCAAAGGTTACGGGCGCGAGTTCAATGTGGCGGTCACCACGACGGCCGCGACGACCGGTCTGATGATTCCGCCCAGCAATGTGATGATCGTTTACTCGGTCGCAGCGGGATCGGTTTCGATTTCCGCGATGTTCATGGCCGGGTTCTTGCCCGGTTTGCTAACCGGCCTGTTTATCATGATGGCTGCGGCAATCGTGTCGGTGATCAATGGCTATCGCGGCGAGCCCACGTCAACCGAG
>CAZLFF010000110.1:0-7992 GCA_964558755.1 uncultured Pirellulaceae bacterium | reverse complement strand
AAAGTGCTCACGGCAACGGGCGTGATCGTGGGTGCAATCATCGCGTCCCTGCTTGCTAAGTCGCAGCCGCAGTTAGCAGCCTGGTTAGCGATCGCGCTGGTCGCGGTGTGTTTGGTCTGCTTCGATACCTTTCGACGCGCGTTTCTGACGCTGTTGATGGTGGTGATCGTGATCGGTGGAATTCTGCTGGGGATCTTTACCGCGACCGAGGCAGCAGCGATCTCGGTGGTTTACGCTTTCTTGTTATCCTTTGTGTTGTACCGGCAGATTCGCGTGTCCGAACTACCGAAGATCCTGCTAGAGACGTGCACGATGACGGGAGTCGTCATGCTCTTGATTGCCGCCAGTTCGGGCTTGAGCTGGATTATGACGCTGGCCAATATTCCGCAGTCGGTTAGCTCGCTGCTGTTGGGTTTGTCCAACGAGCCGATTATGGTCCTGTTGGCGATCAACGTCATTTTGGTGTGCGTCGGGACATTCATGGACATGACGCCTGCGATCTTAATCTTCACGCCGATCTTTTTACCCGTTGCGGAATCCCTAGGGATTCACCCGATTCACTTTGGCATGATTCTGATCGTTAATCTTTCAATCGGGCTTTGCACGCCCCCGGTGGGAACGTGTCTGTTTGTGGGCTGTAAAGTCGGTAAGACGACCATCGCGAGAACGATCAGGTCGCTGATGCCCTTTTACGTGGCCATGCTGCTGGCCTTGTTGGTCGTGACCTACGTCCCCAGCGTATCGCTGTGGTTGCCCGTCGAGACGAACCAAGTGAAGCGTGCCGACGTTGAGAAACTGGAGTTCCTGAAGACGCCCGCAGAAGATGGCTTAGCAGAAGCGACCAAGCCGTAAGTGATCCAGCCCGGGCTGCTGAGTCCGAGGCAGGCGGCCCGCGAAATCGATTTTTGCGGGTCTGTGGGATGTTGGTTGCAGATATGGCTTGCCGCGATGACGGGTTTTGCTAGACTCTGAACATGTGAGGCACGTTTTGGGACTGGTTAAGAGGGTAATTCTCTTTCGTCGACCCGAAACCTGCTGTTGACGTCATTTGACATCAACATTCACCTCACAATTGATAGATCTTAGGACGGATGGCTGAGTCTGGTTTAAGGCACCGGTTTTGAAAACCGGCGTGCGTTCGCGTACCGGGGGTTCGAATCCCTCTCCGTCCGCTGCTTAATGGTCCTAGCAAGATCATCGAAACGAAAAAAGCGTCTCCGGCATGATCGGAGACGCTTTTGTTTTTGGTGTTCAACAAACGTGGCTAACGCGTTCGTTTAGTCGTCCGGGTTCGCTTGGTGGAATACGGATCGATACAGGACGCCGGCCACTGCTGCGCCGGCGGCGGGAGCGGCAATAAAGAGCCATAGTTGCTCAAGTGGCCAAGTTTGTCCATTGGTCATTGCGACGACCGCCGGACCAAGGCTCCGGGCAGGGTTCACGCTGCAATTGGTAACCGGAATGGCAAACAGATGGATTAGTGTTAGACACAATCCAATCGCCAGTCCGGCGAATCCTGCAGGTGAGCGCCAGTCGGTTGCGCCCAAGATGACCATTAGGAATGCGAATGTCAAAACGGCTTCGGTGACGAACGCGGCGACCATGTTGTATTTGCCCGGCGAGTGTTCTGCAAATCCGTTGCAGACGCCTGCATAACTAGCTGGGTCGTATCCTTGCGCTCCACTGCAAATAAAGAACAGCAAAAATGCAGCGATGAGCCCGCCCGCGCATTGCGCGAGCATGTAGGGCACGACGTCTTTAACATGCATTCGGCCACCCATAAACGCGCCGAGGGTCACGGCTGGATTTAGGTGTGCGCCAGAGATATGCCCGATACCGTAGGCCATTGAAACGACGGTCAAGCCGAACGCCAACGACACTCCGACAAAACCGATGCCGAGGTGAATGTTGTTGGGGGTTGTGTATCCAGCGGCCAACAACGCTGAGCCGCAGCCAGCGAAGACAAGCCAAAACGTTCCTAGTAATTCTGCAATGAACTTTCTCGAAAGATCCATTAGTGCTCCATTTGGAAAAGTGAACAGATAAGAAAAATGAGACATACAGCGTGAGGGCTGAGTTCGAATAATACGGATCCGCGATGTGGGAAAGCAGATGATTTTTTTCTGGTGCTTGTTGAAAAGCCGCGCCAAACCAACAAACAGGAGAATTTGTCGAGTGCTCAGGGAGAATTTCTGCGGGACTTAAAAGCCAGAATCGTTGCATTTCTCGCGTTTCCGGAGTCGACAGCTGAGCGATTTTCAGTTTTTCAGTGACGTGCGAAATGTGTTCCGTCGCGTCTGATGGCGATTGGCGGCCAAAATGCACGGCCGTGTTTTGTGTGCGTAGAATCGTGGGTGCAAGTGCTTTTTTGACGGCTTTGCGACCTAGCTGGAGGCAGCCTCTAGGATGCAAGCAGGTGTCGTCTAAACTAGGCCCTGCGCGGGCCGTCGCTGTGGCTGTCTTTGGGGCTAGGGATTTCCGCGCAGAGTGAATTTGATGCAGTGAAATTGAGAGATTTTGATGTCAACAGTAAAACGAATTGTGGTGGCCGGAGGTGCTGGGTTTTTGGGCTCCCATCTGTGTGAGCGACTGGTCGATCAGGGGCATGATGTTATTTGCCTAGACAATTTTTTTACCAGCCAAAAGAGCAATGTGACTCATCTGTTGAATCATCCAAATTTTGAGTTGATCCGACACGATGTTGTCGCTCCGATTCTTCTGGAAGTCGACGAGATTTATAACTTGGCTTGCCCCGCCGCGCCTGGGCACTACCAGTACAACCCGATTAAGACGATGAAGATCTCGGTGCAGGGATCGATCAACTTGCTAGGGATGGCCAAGCGATGTAACGCTAAAATTTTTCAGGCGTCGACGAGCGAAGTTTACGGCGACCCAGAAGTTCATCCTCAGCCCGAATCATATCGCGGAAGCGTGAATCCGATCGGACTTCGCGCTTGTTACGACGAAGGTAAGCGTGCTGCCGAGACATTGTTTTTTGACTACCACCGCATGCACGGGACGAACATCCGAGTCGCGAGGATCTTCAATACTTATGGTCCGCGGATGCATCCGTTTGATGGTCGTGTGGTCAGCAACTTTATTGTGCAAGCGCTTGCGGGCAAGGATATTACGATTTTCGGCGACGGTTCACAGACGCGATCGTTCTGCTATCGAGATGATTTGGTCGAGGGATTCATTCGATTGATGGATGCTCCGGATGACGTGACCGGCCCGATTAACCTTGGGAACCAAGGTGAGTTTACGATCAAGCAATTGGCCGAGCTGACGTTGGAGATTGTTGGTAGCAAGTCAAAACTGGTTCACATGCCCCTGCCGCCGGATGATCCAACTCGACGGCAACCGGATATCACGCTGGCGAAAAAACACCTGGACTGGGAGCCAAAGGTCGCGTTACGCGATGGGCTTGAGAAGACAATCGACTGGTTCCGCGGGATCGATCTCGATCACTATCGTCCGCCAACGCCCAATCACTGATTTGTGATGATATGGTGGTTCGAGTGGTTGGGGTGTTCAGCATGCTTGATTTTCGATTAGATGTTTTGAAATGTTGAGAATGTCTAGCCCACGGATTTCTCGTTTGAACCTTTCTCACTCTTTCCGTTTTGCCCTCTCGTTCCGGCCTTCCTGTTGTTCCGGCGGGATCCATCTTGGTGATGGTTTACCTTGTGGATGCGGATCGTGAATGAGACAATGGCCGGATGAAACACTACGATTGCATTGTGCTTGGTTTTGGCGGCGTTGGTTCTGCTGCCTTGCGGTTTGCGGCGCTCAAGGGGTGGAGTGTTCTTGGCATCGATCGGTTTGGGCCGGCCCATGATCGCGGTAGCTCACATGGGCGGACGCGAGTCATCCGCAAGGCGTACTTCGAGCACCCTGACTACGTGCCGCTACTGGAACAGTCATACGACTTATGGGATGAACTCAATAAACGCTATCGCACGAATCCCTCGATCCCGCAGCTTTACGAGCCAACCGGTGTGCTGACGCTGGGCAGCCCGGAAAGTGAGACCGTTCGTGGTGTAACGGCGGCTGCAAAGCAGTTTGATTTGCCCCATGAGCGATTCACGGCAGACGAAGTTCGGCGTCGATTGCCAATTTTTAACCTGCCCGACAATTTCGTAGGTGTGTTCGAGCAAGACGCTGGCTATCTGCTGGTCGAACAATGTGTCACAGCCATGATCTCGCAGGCGCTGCGACACGGCGCCGAGTTGCAGGTCAACACGACGGTGCGGGGTTGGAACGTCGATGATGGTGGTTTGGTTTCAGTGGAAACCGATCGTGGGACTTTCACCGCCGATCGTCTGGTTGTCGCCGCGGGAGCATGTAGCACTGAGTTTTTGCCGTTCTTGCGTTCGCAACTAACGGTCGTTCGCAAGCAGCAACACTGGTACCAGTTGGATCGAGTGGACCAGAAAGCCATCAATGACTTTCCCGTTTTTCTGATTGATCAACCAAACGGCGAATTGTATTACGGTGTCCCTGAGATCGATTATCTAGGCATGAAAATCTGCAGGCACTCTGGCGGGCACGCGGTTGATGACCCAACGAACATCGATCGATCCCTCGACGCGGAAGAATTAGCGGCAGTTGAGTCCATGATGGATGAGCGGCTGGTTTTTGGTCGCAAACGCTTGGTGCACCATAGTATTTGTCCCTACACGATGTCAGCCGACGGACATTTCTTGGTCGATCGGGTGCCGGAGCACGAGAACGTGGTGTTTGCCGCCGGACTTTCAGGGCATGGTTTTAAGATGACGCCGGTGATCGGTAATTACTTGGTCGAGCTGTTGGAAGGGAATGCAAGGCCAGAGTTTGAGTTTCTGCAATTGGATCGCTAGTTGAACGAGACTGGGGCTGTCCGACCGTCGCAGTGCAATGTGAATTGCGGAACTTGGGTATTCCTGTCAAAATTGCCGCCGAAGTGATGTCTTTTCAACCTCCGCGGGAGTCTGCGCGATAACGCGCGGGTAACGAAACGTGACCGAAAATAGAGTTGATGCGATCGTAATTGGATCAGGCCCCGGCGGTGAAGGAGCTGCGATGCAGTTGGCCAAAGCTGGCAAGCAGGTCTTGGTGGTCGAGCGTTATGAGAGGATTGGCGGTGGCTGTACGCATTGGGGCACGATCCCCAGTAAGGCATTGAAATTCGCGATTCAAGGCTACACCGATGCGATGAACCATCCGATGATCTCCAGCTTGGGGATTAAGCCCGAGACCTCGATCGCCAAGCTGGTGGACACCGCGCAGAACGTGATTTCCAGCCAAGAGGCGATGCGGCGAAAGTTCTACCTGCGCAACGAGTGTGAACTGGAATCTGGCCAAGCTCGTTTTGTTGACGCGAACACGATTTCGATTGATGGTAATCGAGAGGTCTCGGCCGATCACATTGTCGTCGCGGTGGGCTCACGTCCGTATCGTCCGGACAATGTCGACTTTGATCACCCTCGCATTTTCGATAGCGATACGATTTTGGGTTTGGACCATAAACCGCAGTCGATGACCGTTTATGGTGCTGGCGTGATCGGTTGTGAGTACGCTTCGATGTTTCGTAACCTTGATATTAAAATCAACCTCGTCAACAGCCGTGGTGAGTTGCTGGATTTCTTGGACGATGAAATCAGTGATGCGCTCAGCTACCACATGCGCGAACGCGGCGTTGTGATTCGGCACAACGAGAGTTACAAAAAGATCGAGGGCACCGACGACGGTGTGGTGACGTATATGGAAAGTGGCAAGCAACTGAAATCCGATTGCTTGCTGTGGGCGGCTGGTCGTACGGGTAACACCGACGATCTGGGCTTAGAAAACATCGGCCTAACGCCAGACAGCCGGGGATACTTGGCGGTCAACAACTGCTTCCAGACCGATGCGGAAAGCGTGTACGCCGTTGGAGACGTGATCGGTTTTCCATCTTTGGCGAGCGCTGCTTACTCGCAGGGACGAGCTGCTGCGATGCGAATTTTGGGTGGTGACGGACCTGAGTGTCAGCGTTTGCAAGAAATTCCATCGGGCATTTACACCAGCCCAGAAATCAGCTGCATCGGTAAAACCGAGAAGGAGTTGACTGAGGAGAAAGTGCCCTACGAGGTTGGTATTTCTCAGTTCAAAAACCTTGCTCGTGCTCAGATTTTAGGCCAACGCGTTGGGATGCTGAAGCTGTTGTTCCACCGCGAGACACTGGAAATTTTGGGCGTTCATTGCTTCGGCCCGAACGCCGCCGAGATCGTTCACATCGGTCAAGCGATCATGGAGCAGGACGGGAAAGCAAACACCTTGGAATACTTCACTAGGACAACGTTCAATTACCCGACCATGGCGGAAGCCTACCGTGTGGCGGCCCTCAATGGATACAACCGATTGTTCTAGTTGGTGGAACGACCGTTTGCGACTAGGCAACGAAAAAGCGGTGACCGATGGGCCACCGCAGTTCCTGGGAGTTCGTTTCCATGCCGTGGAAACGTCAATGTGTTTGCTGCCGAGTCTGTTTCATCTCAGTCATGCGTTTTGCTTGACGTTCTCAAGGTAACGCGGGTGGATTCGGGACCGCGTCAGCCGTTGGGGCCGCGGGAATCTCGGTCGCATCCGGCAGGCCGGTGGATTCGAAAGCTGGCTGCTGAACGCTCTCCGGCGGCAACAGCACGCCGTTTTCGACAGGAGCAATCGTTGGATCGACGGTCGGGGGAGCCGTTTGTTCAGCAGGTGCTGCTTGCTCGGCTGCGTCTTCCGCACTCGGTTCCGTCGGTTCGGGCATTTCATCCAGCTTCCACTTGTACCCGCATGCTTTGCATTTGTACTTGTGGACCTTCAGCACGTTGACCGTCCGAGTCTTGCTTTTCCCCGGAGGGCAGCATTTGTCCCACGGGAAACGAACCGGCGGGATGCAAACAATCTTTTGCTCAGTCTTAAAGCACGTCTTCTCTTCTTCGTATTTGTCCAGTTCTAAAGTGCATGTGTCGCACTCGACCGCACAGCTTGGGCACGCAACCTTACGGCAGCGTGGCTCACGGCATTTTTTTGTGCGGCAGCCCTTGGCTCGGCATCCACGTGCTGCACAGCCGCGAGATTCGCAGCATGCTTCTTCTTCCACGCAAGCGTCGCAGGCGACTTCGGCCGGGGCTTCACTGCATCCGCAACCGCAAGGACTGGCGTCGACAGGAGCCGCTTGGGCACAACCGCAGTCACCGGCGGCTCGGGCGGATTCGATCACTGAAACGTTCATGACCTCGGCTGAGATCAAACCGCCCAGCATTAACGCCACGGCGATCAGGGTTTTGTTGGTCAAATTCATTGGAATTACTCGTTATCTAATTTTTGTTTTGTTTTTGAGAACGCGGGAGCCGCTTGAACCCGTTCGTGAAGACACGCGGTGCGTTTACCGAACCGGTTGCTGCGGTCTAGAAGTCCACCATCATGCGGACGCCGAAGATGTCGTAGTCACCGTTGACGTTGGGACCACCAGCGAGGCCGTTGTTGTTTGAAATCTGTCCCGTGATGTAGTTGAACTGCATCCGTGAGTAAGGGTTGAACAACCAGTTGACGGCCAGCGTCAAAGATTCGCCTTCGCCACCGAGCACGTTCTCATCACTCAGGTCAGCCCATGAAACGCGGGCTGCCACCTGCCATGCTCCCCAGCCACGTTTGGTCTCGCAATCGCAGCCACGCACCAAAAAGAAGTTCTCGAAAGGCTTCACGCGATCAACGGTTCCCGTCTTGCGGTTCCATGGCATGTGCTCACCGGTCAGAAAGTACGATGCTTGAACGTAACCACCGTCATACTCTAGCCCTGGCAGGGCTCCGCGACGATCGACGTTCAGACGCATGTACTCGCCGCTAAGCTGAAACGCTCCAATGTTCAGTAAGGACTCCAAACCAATCAGCGCTGTCTCGTTTGCGTCAGCAATACGGCCAGTGTTTAGCCAGCGACCGCTACTGCGAGCTTCCGGGCGAGTCCGCCAACGGGAAGCGTTGCTG
>CAZLFF010000109.1:11149-11822 GCA_964558755.1 uncultured Pirellulaceae bacterium | reverse complement strand
ATGTAGCTGCGTGTGCCCTGGATGTGTTTTGGGCGACCGCCGAACAGCGAGCCCAAACCGCCCTTCTTCATTTTGACGGCAATCGAAAAGTCGATCAGCTTTACTTTGCAGTCATCGTCGATCAAATAGTTGTCGGGTTTCACATCGCAGTGAACCCAGCCCTTGTCGTGCAAGTGCAGCAACCCCTTGGCGCACTGCCGAATGATCGGCGCGACGTTGGGTGCGATCAGTTCCGGTTTTTCTCGCATCACGATTTTCATGTTCGGTGCGTGGAATAGCTCCATCGAAACCAGCATCGCATTCTGTTGATCAAAGAACTCGTGGATCTTGATGACGTTGGGGTGATCCAAATCCGTGCCGATATTCGCCTCGTGTTTCAACTGGCGAACTTCTTCCTTGTCCTTGTGGAACTTTTTTCGAAGAACCTTCAGCGCGATACGCTTGTTGCTACCGCCCCGCAACGCCTCGTAGACGTCGGTGCTGGTACCGCTGCGAATTGTTTTCAGCAGCTGGTAAGGACCGATAAAATTCTGGCCATCGGACACAAGCGTTCCTGACGCGTTGGAGGAAAAAGTTGCATGCGGCCGGCGTTAGGACGGCCCGCAATTTTCGTACGACCGCCCAATTTTAACTGACCGGGTGAGAATGCTAAAGTCCACGCTAGGGCCGAGGT
>CAZLFF010000109.1:0-11139 GCA_964558755.1 uncultured Pirellulaceae bacterium | reverse complement strand
CCTGCACCGCTCGTTCGGCTAGAACCCGACGATGCCCAGCCCGCCCAGCACGGCGTAGGTTGTAAATAGTGCGTACAGCCCAACGAGCACCCAGCCTGACTTTCGTGAGACGCGGCGGCGCGTCCACATGATGCTGAGCGCGACGGTGGTTAGCAGGAATAGAAAGATCCGCAGGCCCACGACACCCGGCATCGGGTTGCCGTCCGGCCCGACCAGTTGCACGGGCTGCCAGTCGTTTAGATAGCAGCAGACCAACAGCGGGATCGACATGCCCACGCACACGTCAAAAATGTTCGACCCAAAAACATTGGAGACGGCTCCCGAATCGTCGCCTCGCCGGGCAGAATTTAGTGACAGGAGGGTGTCGGGTACCGATGAGACAGCAGCGGTCAAGATTACCGCAACGAAGAACGGCGGCACACCGAGCCGTTCGGCCGAAAAATTGGTTAGCTCCACCAAGAAATAACAAGCAAACGCAGCTATTGCGGTCGCCAGTACCAAGATCGCAACCGCCGTCCGCCAAGTTAAGCGGATAACCAAGGTGTTGAAAAAAACCTCGCATGAATCCTCGATCTCGTCCGCAACCGGATCAAGATCAGCGGCTCGCGCTTTCAACTGCGCTCGGTATCGCCAGGTCGAAAGCGTTAAGTGTGCGATGTAGGTTAAATACGCCGTGATGGCCAAAGCCCCCATCCACCATGACAGTTCAGGCTGGCAAAGAAACACGAGTAAACCCGCTTGGACGCAAAACGTCCAAACGCCGTCGCGAAACAGCACGTCTGATTCAATCTCCACCGCCGGACGTTGCGGACGAGCATAAGAAACCATGATGGCACACAACGCGGGGATCAAAATCAGGTTGTAGATTGAGCTGCCCGCGCATGTTGCGATGGTTGAGCCATAACCTTCGGAGCTAGCCATTAGCTGGGCTTGCTGGTCGAGATCGCTGGACAACGCGACGACGACGAAGAACAAGCCAGTGAATAGCTCGGGCATGCTGCTGGCGATCGCGTCGAGCGTCGCTCCGCGGACCGATTCGGGGATTTGCAGTTTTTGCCCTACCCAGGCGGCCGCGTCGCTAAATGGATCGCAGGCCTGGGCGATAACGATCGAAATCGCGGTGGCGATCGAAAGAACGAAACCCACCTCGAACCACCAGCCCGCGCTGCCAACCATCGCACCGCGTCCGGCGTGGCACAGCGCGGTCGACAACAGGGCCACGATGAGCAACACGAAAGGAGTTCGCTGAAATTTGGTGGGCGATGCGTCCGTCACGAGCGTGGGTGATCCTTGGTGGAATGAAAATCGAACCGACGTGCCACTGGCGACGACCGGCTGGCCTATTGGTTTTCATATTCGGCGACGACGGCCGGGTCTTGGGAGAAATCGGGGTACCGCACATGGTCGAGAAACAGGCCATGGGCCGGCGCCGTTTGGCCAGACAGGCTACCATCTTTCTGATCGAGCACCCACTGTACCCAAGCTGGCGATTTCCGGCCTTGTCCAACTCGGACCAGCGTACCCACGATCCGACGGACCATGTTGTACAAAAAACCGTCGGCCGCGATCCAAATCGTTAGCTCGGGCCGCAGCGAGTGCTCATGCGGTTCCACGTCTAATCGACAAACGTTCCGCACCGCGGATAGACGCTCGGCGCCCAGCGATTGAAAGCTCGTGAAATCGTGCTGGCCAGTTAGATGCTTGGCCGCCTCACGCATCGCGTCAATGTCGAGGTTCCCCGGCACAAACCAACATTCACGCCGTCGGAGCGGATCGAGAATGTTGCCGTGTTGAACTTGATACCCGTAAGTCTTCTCGACCGCATCACGAATCGCGTGAAACCCCGCCGGAGCCGGTTCCACTGACAGCACAGCGATATCCTCAGGCGCAAGTGCATTGAGTGCGCGAACCAGATCGCGGCACGATAGTTTGCTGTTCGTTCCAACCGAGCAAACTTGGCCGCGCGCGTGGACACCGCTGTCGGTGCGGCCGCTGGCGGTGATGCGAAGCTTCTCGCCAGTTGCCGATTCCCAGGCTTCTTCTAACCGTTGCTGAATCGTTATGCCATTGGGCTGGACTTGCCAGCCGACATAGTCGGTCCCATCGTAAGCGATCGTAAGTTTGAGGAAGCGTTTCACGTTGACCGTTATATCGCAAACGTGGTGAATCGTCTTGGCCACACTCAGTTTGAGTCAGGCCGCGAAACGTTAGTCGACCTGCTGGACGACCAGTTGGACAGCCACGTCGGTTCGACGAATGCCAGATTGGCAACCAGCATGATCAGTCCGAACGTCATCATGCCCATCGCCGCGCCGATGCCGACGTGGACGAAGACGGCGACCAGCAAAACGATCGGCCGAGTCAACCGTGACCAAATTAGGGCAGCGTAGGTGACCTCCCAGATCAAGGACACCAGCGTCATGGCGGCGACGATGGGCATGTGATTGGCTAGCCAAGTCATGTCCAACGATTGATATTCATAGCTGGCCAACGCGCCCCAGACGGCTTCTCCGTTGAGCCAAAACTCGCCGCCGAGCTTTCCGAGCCCTGCAAATAAGTACACCACGCACAGATGGATTTGGATCAACCGTGTCGCGATTCGATTCACGACCGCCCTGCCCTGCCCCGGAAGTTCAGCGTTGTTCTTGGTTCGTCGCCATGCGTCCACCGACCAGCGATCGCCACAATGACTGATCGCCAAATATAAACACAAAAATGCGGCAATCTGATCGAGACCAAACAGCGCCCCGGTCGCTCGGTTGGCGTACGAGATCACTACTGCAGCGGTCAGCCACCCCGTCCAACGCGTTTGGAATCCGATCGTCCACGCCGCAATGACCAGCAGTCCTACGATGTGAGTGACCCACAACCACCCTTCAGACGCGAACCAATCAAAGTGGCTCCATGCCATGCCGCCGCTCGGCATCAGTTCGCTTCGGTAGTTCATCGGTAGCAGGCCGTCGTGAGCCATGAAGCGATTCAGATCGATCGACCAAACAGCGTGAGAGTAAAGCACGATCAATCCGGTTAGCCAACGCATGGCGGCCAAGGTCTCGGACGTTTGGGGAGTGAACCAGAACTGGTTCCAAGCCGCGACCCAATCACCGAGCCAGCTCGGCAAGCCACCGCTTTGGTGTTTGTCGTTGGCAACGATGTTCTGGTCGTTCGCGTTTCGCAATGAGGAAGCACGGTTGCTCATGGGAGCTCCTCCATGGCATCCGCCCTGCCCTGCCCCGACGCGTTTGTGAAAGTCTTATCGGCCGATAGCTCGGACCGAGTGAATTTGCCGATCGGCAGTGGATCGGACAAGTAACGCGGGTCGGTCAGCCGCGAGCCGTCGACCACGTCTTGAGGGAGCGGGATCGAACGTTCGAACAATACCAGCTCGATTGCGTCGGCGTCGGGAGAGTCTTGTAAAATTCCCGTGGCGACAGAACGCACGAGCGTTTCGACACGTTGGCGTGCTTTTTCGTATTCGGTTTCTAGTTGTTGCTTTTGGGTGCGCAAGCGGCGTGCCGGTTTCAGTTGTCCGCTCGCCTGCCGACGGTCGATCTCGGTTTGCATTTCGGCTTGAGCTTCCGCAAACGCGTCGGGATGCGGAGTGCTGTCGAGATCATTGAACAATGTCTCAGCCAGCATGAACCAGCGGTGGTATCGCAGTCGCGGCCGATGTCGATCGCGATCGGGAAAGCGAATCACTTCGAGCACGTCGCCTTTGGAGTCCGTCAGCCGAGCTTCAACGAAATGCCCCGGTCCGGGCTCAGGCGCGAAGAAACGGTACCCATGGCCCTGAAACAAAACGCGGTGGACGGGCGCGAACGCTCGGGCAAGTGGCCCGGTTAAGTGTTCGGAGGCGACGGGGTTGGTCAGCGGGCCGAGCAGCAAGATGAACAAGTAGACGGCCAACGCCATCGACACGACGGCGCGAAGTGCGGGTGGCCAAGTGTCAGCATTTTGCGCTGCTGGATTTTGGGCCTCTGAGTTTTTAAGTTCGCGAGTCGGCATATGATAATGTTAATTCGCGGCAGCCAGCCCCCAGAAACCAAAACGGCCCCGCTGCTTATCGTGAGCAGCGGGGCCGGTCGAAAATTCCGAATTTAGCAACTGTCGGGGCAGCCCCCGACGGCAGCTAGGTAAGCATGGACTTACTTCGACGCAACCAGTTGGCCCGTCTGGTCGTTCAAGTCAAACGACACGTTGTGGGTCTCGCCGGCAACCAACGTCAATGATCGACGCGTGACGATCGACTTTCCATCGCGCTCGACGACGACCTCGATTTCGTAATCCTTCCAAGTCTCGCCATCGGCCAGCTTGTTAGTCTCAAAGAATCGTTGCTCACCCTTGGCCGAGGTTTCTGAGCCACACAAACGCACCGTCGCGTTCTCGGGCACAGTGACCGCCAACAACGTTGTGGCTGGCTGGTCGAAGTCTAGCTTCAGCGAGCTAACCTCGCCGGCGGTCAATGCAACGGTGCGCGTTCGCACCAGCCGCTTGCCGTCGCGATGGATAACCGCTTTTACGAGGCACGGTTGGCTCTGCCCTGATTGCAGTCGCCGCGAAACGTAGTTGCGAACATCGCCTTCGGTTTTAGTTCGCTTGCCGTTGATGTAAACCTCGGCATCGGTCGGCAGTGAGACGCTGAGGATGGCTGCGTTGTTGCTTTTGGGCTGCGAACGCATGGCTGAGTCATCGTCGCTAGGACCAGGCAGCGGCGGTGGTGGCGAGCTCCCATCGTCTAACAAGCTGCTGCCGCTATTAAGATCGTTGTCATAGTACGGCGCGGCCGATCCAGGATCGTAGCCGCCGTCGATGGGCATTCCATCAACGTGGTTTCCATCAATTGGCATCCCGTCGACCGGCACGCCCGCTTCGTAGTTCGGCATCGCGCCGTCGTAAAACCCGGTGTCCGAAGAAAACTGGCTATCAACGCTGTAGCCTGTCTCGACCGTGCTTGAGCTGAAAGGTGCGGCCATGCCTGTTGCGCAAGTTGCACATGCGGCGATGCCCGGCGTCGCAAAGGACGCGGTATCAACGAAGCTGCTGCTGCCGATGTAAGCGTCGTAGCTTGGGGCCGCGTAAACAGTTGGAGCTGCTGCGATGCTGTAGCTTGATGATGAAGTGAACGAAGCGAGTGACGTTCCAACAGAGCCCCAGTTACTCTCTGAGCTGCTGGCGTAGCTACCGCTCGATCCGCCCCAGTTGCTCCCAGTCGAGCCACCAAATGAACCTCCGAAGCTCCCGCCGCGAGAGCCCAGTGAGCCGACGGATCCGCCAGATCCACTGGATAGACGCGAGGCGATTCTGCCTAGGAAGTTTCGGATGGGACGTCGGCCACCGAACAGACCACCACTCGAACCGGCCGAACCGCCGGAACCAAGCGAGCCACCCGATCCAAGCGAACCGCCCCAGCTGCCACCGCCGAAGCCACCCGAACCACCCCAGCTGCCACCGGCTGCGACCACGGAATCTCCGCTCGAGATGGTCAATACCAAGGCCAGTGCAGCGGTTACCGATAGCCAAGCGAGCGATCTTTTGCCGGGCTGTTTACCAAACTGAAACATCAATTTTCCTCATGTTGTCCGTCTTCATAGCTGTTCGTCTGCGGAATCCCGCGAGAACCACCTTCCAGAATAGCAGCCAAGAGCGCGAAAACAAGCCGACTGGGTGGTTTTTGACGGTCAGAAGAGGCGGGTGATTAAGGCGGTCGAGCCAATCCGCTGGCCTATCGAGGCTCGAAGGCCCAATGGAGGACGCAGCCAGCGTCCCTGCCCGAAGAAAAGGCGCTGCGGACGCGCTGCGACAGAAAACCGGTCGCCACAAGGTCGCCATACAAACGTCGCCGTACTCTACGCATCCGCCGCGAATCGCTATCATCGCCGCATGGATGATCGTTCTCTACGCATTGGCATCGGCCACGATACGCATCGGACTCAGTCCGGCGGAGTTCTATGGTTGGGCGGTGTCGAAATCGAGCACGACCACTCACTGGTCGGGCACAGCGACGCCGACGTTTTACTGCACGCGGTCACCGACGCAATCCTCGGCGCTGCGGCATTGGGCGACATTGGCGAGTTATTCGCTGACACCGATCCTGCGAACAAGGGGCGTCGTTCCGCAGAGATGCTGGAACTGGCGGCCGCCGAGGTTCGGGACGCTGGGTTCGAGATCATCAATCTCGACTGCATTGTATTTGCTCAGAAACCTAAACTATCGATCTATAAACGCCCCATCGCGATCCGCATCGCTCAGATTCTGTTTTTGTCGCCTGACCAAATCGGCGTCAAAGCCAAAACGGGCGAAGGCGTGGGCGCGGTTGGCACGGGCGAAATCATGCAGGCCCAGTGCATCGCTTTGTTACATAAAGCAGTGTAAACGAATGAGACGCCCTTAGATTTGCAGCAGCGTGCCGCAAACACATTCCGCATTCCGCATTCCGCATTCCGCATTTGACCCCTCCTTCGGCAACGCGAATTCTCGGCATCGACCCCGGCCTAAACATCACGGGCTACGGCGTTGTGTCGATCGAAGACAACGAAATCTCGGTCGTCGAGGCCGGGGTTATCCGCAGCGTGCGCTCGCAGGATTTGACGATGCGGCTTAAGTCCATTCACGACGGCTTGCTGGACGTGATCGATTCGCTGAAACCCGATTGCATGGGGTTGGAAGAACTCTACAGCCACTACCAGCGTCCCCAAACGGCCATCATCATGGGGCACGCGAGAGGCGTGATTTGCTTGGCGGCGGGCATGCGAGACGTTCCACTTGTCCCCTATGCGGCGACTCAGGTTAAAAAAGTGCTCACCGGCAACGGCCGAGCCCCAAAGGTTCAGGTCCAGCAGGCCGTTGCGCGGCACTTGAACCTGAATGAAATCCCCAACCCCCCCGATGTCGCTGACGCATTGGCGATCGCGATCTGTCACTACTACCTGACCTTGAAACCATCGAGTCTCTCTTGATCACCAAAATCACAGGCACCCTGATTACGCTTTCCGACGACGCAGCAACGTTGGCGATCGACCCGTTTGAGTACGAAGTGCTCGTCCCCGACTTTACCCGCCGCTACTTGCAGCTGAAGCTAGAAGAAACCGTCAGTTTGCACACGATTCAGTACATCGACGGCAACACCCAGGGCGGTGGGCGGCTGACGCCCAAACTGATCGGTTTTAGCAGCGACGTCGAGCGCCAGTTTTTCGAGATGTTCTGCAGCGTAGATGGACTTGGCGTGAAGAAGGCCCTGCGTGCGATGGTGCGTCCGGTGTCCGATATCGCGTCGGCAATCGAGCAGCAGGACATCAAGCTCATGACCACCCTGCCCGGCATCGGGCCGGCAACCGCGGAGCGAATCGTTGCCAAATTGCGCCGCAAAATGGCCAAGTTCGCGTTGCTTGTCAGCCAAGAAATGGGCGCCTCGGCCGCGTCAGCCGAAACCAACGTCGCCGACGAGACCTACCAGATCCTTGTTTCGTTAGGCCACAGCGAAACCGAAGCCCGCAAGCTGCTGGAGGCTCCCATGGCGACCAAGAAAAAGTTCAAAGACGTCGAAGCAATGTTGCAAGCGGTTTACGATCAGCAGGGGTGATGCAGCCGATGCATACGACAGCCAGATTGATCGCCATTAGGTTTGGCGAAGCGATTTCGTTTCAGCATCACAATCACACCAGCGAACAGTAAAACAGTGCTACCGCTGGGCTCGGGGAGTTGTGAAAACTCTGGCCCGGGGATGACCACGGCGGGAAGTGGGATCACTTCGAATCCAGTCAAAACCGCTCCGAATGATGGGCCACCGTAACCAAATCTTGCTTCTGGGTACCGCTCCGCAAAATCGCTGTCCGAAGTTGTGCGAAAGTTGCGTCGTAGCAGACGACCGATGTTGAAAATTCCGGCCGGCAGTGATTCCGAGGCGTCACTCGTGATCCAGCCAATCTCACCAGCCGGGAAAATGGCTTGGCCGAGCGGCGTGCTACTGACGACGGTCGATTCATCAAACTCACCACCAACAAATCCGAACGGTGCGCCGTCGATCGCGGCGAACACAATTCCCTCGCCGAGCGATAAGTAAATGTCACCGGTATTCGCATCGTAATAAGCGGTAGCGCTATTGGGTGGTTCGGGTAGTATTTGGTCGGGACTGCATGGTCTTTGGCTGAACGCTGACGCCGCCGAAAGTGAGATGAACACGGTAACTAAGGCGGTAGACGTACAACGAATCATAACGACACTCCAGATAGGACGGCACGCGACGGATTCAACCCGTAGTAGCGAGCATCAAATACGGTTTGACGTAGCATGTTGATAGAACTCAAAGACACAAAGACATCGGGTGAAAAATAGTCAGAGAGACGCGATTGCTCTCCCGCTTTGACAGATTAGGAGTCGCGCAATCTTCGTCGCGTCAACATGGCAGCGGTGCTGACGATCGCAAATAATGCCCACCCACTGGGCTCTGGAATTGCAACTGGTAGCGGGGCGATCACTTCAAAGCCCTGAGTAAAATTCGTCCCAAGAGGCCCGTAGAGGAACCTTGCTTCGGGATATTCATCCGCGAAAATGTCTCGGTTGAAGATACGCCTGTTCGGCGGCAACAGCCGGCCTATGTTGAAGATTCCAGCGGGTAGAGCTACCGACGATCGCAACCACGCAATTTCATCATCAACGACAAAAGGAGACCCAAGCAAAGTGTTTTCATTAATTGTTGAGCGGTCAAGTTCACCGTTGACGAAACCGAAATCTGCGCCTTCTATCCCTGCGAAAATCAAGTTTTCACCTAGAGAAAGATACACGTCACCGGTGCTCGAGTCGTAGTAAGCGGTCGCAGTGTTGGCTTCTTCCGCAGGGATATCGCGTGGGTCACCGACAAGCGTTTGGCCATAGGCTGCATTGGCAATAAGCAATACGACCGCAAGAAAAATTGTTGAAATTTGGCTCATGTTACAACCCGAAAGAAAACTGGTTTGAGAAGTGCATTTCAGTTTCGCCTAGTTTGATAACGAATTGATGAAGATATCGATGTCCGTTTGGTCTACGACCCCATTAAAGTCTAGGTCGCCGCCGGACCAGCCTGATCCCTCTCCGCTAAGTACTGATTGGTTAATAGCGATATAATCGCTCAACGGATCTACCCTTCCACTTAAATTGACATCACCAAACTTTGTCCCGAGAAACTCCTCCAAGTAGTAATGCAAATCGGCTCGATCAACGACGCCATCGGCGACACCTGCGAGTTGTTCGTTGAGCTCGACCGTGATGTTGACGACGTTGTCCGAATAGTCCCCGGTGCCATAGTTCACGGTACCCGTCGTTAAATCAAATGCCTCGTCGTATGGCTTGGGGTTGGCGGGGTCAACCGTCATGTTGGACGTCAGGACCTCGATATCACCACCGTCCAAAACACCGTCCCCGTTGAAGTCAAGGTCGAGCCTAAACACACGTTTTTGATTCAAGTTGTTGATCAGTATTGAAACGTCTCCGAGAACGGTCACTGCGCCGTCTCCGTTCAGATCGCCATCAAAGTAGCTGGGTTCTTGCATGTCCAAGTTGTTGAGTAGGACGCTTGCGTCGGCCAGCACGTCGACTATTCCGTCCATTTTTTGGTCACCGCCACCGTGGATATCACCTAGTGCGGTGCGAAGTACATCCTCAATCAGCACCTTCATGTCCGCGCCGTTGATTGCTCCGTCATCGTTCAGATCGAAACCCCAGTTCATCGGATAGTCGACATTTTCACGGTGGTTGCGGATCTCTTGATCCATGGCTTCGACATCGGCTTCTGTCAACTGAAAGTCGCCGTTGAGGTCGCCTAAAACTCGCCGACTCTTTACCAGTCCGGGTGCTATTTCATACGCCTGAGTTCGAATAACCCGCTTCTTTGAGAAGCTGATGAAACAGGGTTGCTCCGTAGAATTCGCGGCTGAAAATGCGTTGACAATCGCCGCTGGCTCATAGCCAACCCAAGCGTCGATAGAACGGCTGAAATTTGTGGTGTCAGATTGGCTCCGGACGCCAATAATGACCGGTTTCCCATCGATCAACGTAAAGCTGGTCGAACTGGAATCATGTTTAACCGAAATCGCCTCGTCCCACCCGAAGCTGTTGATCTCTTCTTCGCTGCTTGCGCCCGCCGCTGCGCTGGCGATAATGACGTCGGCAAGGTCGATTTTGAAGCTCGTATCCTCTTCTTCACAGAATGTTCTGAGCTCTTCCAGAGTCTCCTACTTAAATTTCCCTCGTTGCCTTCCAAAGAAACTAAGAGATCGAAGAAATCACCAGGTTGCTGGCAGATATTTCCGTCAAGGTAGCTGGCAGGAAAATCACTGGCTCCAACATCTTGATTCGCCCTGACGATGGCAACTTCTTTAGAGCGGACCACCGAGTCGTCCCCTACGCTTTCGGGGCCTGTAAAATCGGCCCGCGACCAATCGGCAGCGTCGTTACGAAACTCATAAAGAGCGTTGTCATCCGTCGTGTCAGCTGTTGGGTGACTGTAGCTGCTTCGTACGCTTGAGATCCGATTTCGCCCCAATCGCTGTTCCAGAAAAGTGTTTCCGTTAAACTGCGATTTTGCGTCGCTCCTGCCAAAAAGATAGAGATCGATGCCAACCAAATCCTCAGGATCATCGGTCGTGTAAATTGGGTAGGTTGCAATCTCTCGGGGCACCGGGACACCAATCCGGATAATCGCTAAGTCATTTCCTAAGTCTGAGGGTGGTCCCGATCGAGTACGCCGGATGCTTGGCGTAAGACGATTGATGTCGACCCGGAATTCCATCGCACTTGGGGACGCATGGGCGGCGGACATCACAAAGCTTGGTGAGATCAACGACGCACCACGAGAAACCCCCGACCAATCGATTCCTTCACCAATCCATTCGAAACCCTCCGCATAGCTTCCCACGGGAGGATCGTAAAATCGGTCGTAGCGGGCACCACGGACCTGATAGAGTTTCGGGTCGTTGGTGTCGTCAACACCATAAATGACACGCATTTGGGCGGTCCCAGTCGAGCAGGCGAATACAATCGCCAGACATAGCGTCAAACTAAGAAGTTTCCAAGTTGCTAAAAACACGGGGGGGGGGGGCGTATTTCCCGGCAAAAACCTTTTAAGTCACTGGGGAAGAAAAGTGATGTGCAGGTGTTGCATAT
>CAZLFF010000108.1:7239-12005 GCA_964558755.1 uncultured Pirellulaceae bacterium | reverse complement strand
CGGAATCCCAATCGGTGACTGGACCGGGGTGGAAGAAAAATGTCAGCATGCTGCCGACGCGGTTGATGCAGAACTCCGTGCCGGCCGCTGTCGCGACCTCTCGTAGCCCGTTTTCCAGTCGAGCACTGATCTGTTCGAGTCGCTCGTAGGGTGAATCGTCACGTAGGCTACGCAGCATGGCGATGCCAGCGGCGGTCGCGATCGGGTTGCCGCTGAGCGTTCCGGCTTGGAACACTTTGCCGGCCGGAAGGACGTGTTCCATGATCTCGCGTTTGCCGCCGAAAGCACCCAGTGGCAGGCCGCCACCGACGATCTTGCCCAGCGTGGTCATGTCCGGTGTCACGCCAAACAGGGTTTGAGCCCCCCCATAATTAACGCGGAAGCCGCACATGACCTCGTCGAAAATCAGCACGCTGCCGTGTTTTTCAGTCAGGCTGCGGGCCGCGGTCAGAAACTCGGGCGTTGGCGTGACACAGCCCATGTTACCGCAAACGGGTTCCATGATGACCGCTGCGATCTTGTCGCCGTGGCTAGCAAAAGCGGCTTCGATTCCGGCGACATCGTTGTAGCCAAGAACCATCGTGTCCTGGCTGGTTCCCGCTGTGACGCCGGGCGAGCTAGGCACACCAAGCGTTGCCGCCGCACTGCCGGCTGCGACGAGGAGGCTGTCAACGTGGCCGTGGTAGTTGCCCGAAAACTTGATGACGATGTCCCGCCCGGTATACCCGCGAGCCACTCGAATCGCGCTCATGGTGGCCTCGGTGCCGCTGTTGACCAGGCGAACCATCTCGACCGACGGGACGGCATCAATGATTAGCTCCGCCAGATCGTTCTCGGCAACCGTTGGGGCGCCAAAGCTAGTGCCGCGATCGATTGCCGCGTGGACGGCTTCTTTGACTGCTGGGAACTGATGCCCCAAAATCATTGGGCCCCACGAGCCAATGTAATCTAGGTAGCGGTTGCCATCGATGTCGAACAGGTAGGGCCCTTTGCCGTGTTCGAACACGATCGGTTCGCCGCCGACCGCTCCAAAGGCACGGGCCGCACTATTAACGCCGCCCGGCATGAGTTTTTTCGCTCGGGCGTATTCGGTTTGAGAGAGAGACATTTGTTGGTTTTCGGTTTTTGGTTGTCGGTTGCGCAGCAGAAAGCCTCCGGCATTTGGCGGAGGCTTCGGTTCGCATCCCCTATTGTGAGATGCTTTCTGGCGGATGGCCGGTTGCCGTTTTAGGAACGGCTTCATTCGTTGCTAAGGAGCAGTGTCGGCCAGCACTCCGCTGGTTGTTGTCGGGAGCACCGGGCCTTTGCTACTCGGCGACGGCTTCTTCCGTTTTGGCTGCGTTGACCACTCGGCCCATGTAGTAACCACAACTAGGGCAGACGACGTGGGTCGGAACGGTGGTTGAGCACTTGGGGCAAGACGTGAGCGGTTTGCTTTTCAGGGCATTGTGGGCTCGGCGACTGCCGGATCGGGCGTTGGAATGCTTACGCTTTGGAACTGCCATCGGACTGGGTCTCTGTGAAGTTTGTTAAGCCGTTCAAGTTAACGACTAAATTTTGAAGGGCGGATTCTAATCGTTTGGCCGCTGGGCCTCAACGGCGGAAACCATGGGAAAACCGTATTTTCGGCAGGTTCTACCGCGAAACGTCAGCCATTGTTGAGTCAGACCCAAATTAGAGCCGTTTGCCAACGGCGGCGTAGCGCCGCGTCTCGTTGCTCGCCCGGCCTAGCTCGCTCGCTTAGCGATCCAACCAGTCCAAATGAGCCTGCGCAAGCGTGAATCCAAGCCCAGCCCCCGTGAACTTCGTGCCACGGTGGCTTTTGAGTGAGGGTCTAACAGGCCAGGTTGGTACATAGGTCTGCGGGGCATGGGTGGTCTGGGAGTTGTTTTTGAGTCTTCTGACTACCAATATCAACGCGTTCAGCCCCCTTATCCGCCCGTTTCTCGGTTTTAACCGAATGTCTCCATGCGATTGATAAACTTTGTGGATTAACAAAAGTTTACCGATCCGGGGGTCGATAACACCTCTGTCAGCATCTTCTGCGCGGCCTGCGCTTCATGCGTAGGTGGTCAGAGGGTGTCGAACTGGGGGGTTCGATGGCAAACGTGACATTTGCCAAAACGTGTTCGTGGTTGAGAGACCTTGGTCTCTCGCCACGAGGCGTTTTTTGATTCGATTACACAGCAGGATATGGAAGTCCGATGAGCTGCAAACCCTCGAAAACATTGATCTGGTTGCTTTCCGTCAGCTTTTTGTCTGTCGGCTGCACGCCCACCAAGCCGGTTTACCTGAATGAATCAGGGAACTTGGATTATTACTTGGACCAGGCGACCGAAGTCGAGTACCCGGATACGGAAGTAGCGTCTTTGGACGAGGTCATTCAGGCCAACGTGCCGATGACCGTCATGGACCCGGACTTCAATTCCTACGAAGATCTGACGCTCGAGTCAGCCGTTTCGTACGCGTTGCAGAACTCAAAGGTTCTTCGCGGCTATGGTACGCCCGGCCTGCAAGGAACACGAGTTTCACCCGGTGTCGATAACTTGGCCAATGGCCCAACCGCAGCGGGAACGATTTACAATGTTGCCGTTCGTGAAACCGAGCCCGGATTCTTGGGCACCGCCGGCCAGATTTCTTCGCCAAGCGGTCTAAACACCAACACAGGACTCGACGTCAACCAAGGCGTAGAATCGGCTCTTGCTGAGTTTGATGCTCAGCTGACTAGCGGCATCAGTTGGTCCAACACGGATCGTCCGCGCAATATCGGCAACCGCGCGTTACAGCCAAACGACTTCCTGTTTTCGACCGGCGACCAAGTCCAATGGCAAGCCGAACTTGCCAAGAAGACTGCCAACGGAACTCAGATCTTCTTCCGCAACATCAATACCTACACCGACACCAACAACCCACTGAATGACGTCAATCGAAACCAAGGCGCGAATAGCTTCTACCAAGTCAATTTTGAAGCGGAAGTCCGCCAGCCGTTGTTGCGAGGCCGAGGAGCATTCGTTAACCGAATGCCGATCGTAATTTCGCGAATCGGAACCGATCAGGAACTGGCCAACCTAGAAGCCCAGTTGCAGAACATGGTCACCAATGTCGAAATTCGTTACTGGGATTTGTACTGTGCATACCGGAACTTGGACGCTGCCAAGACGGGTCGCAATGCGGCATTGGAGACTTGGCGAATCGTTAAAGCGAAACGCGAGGAAGGAACCGACGTCAACATCCAGCAAGAGGCTCAGGCCAGCGAACAGTACCACTTCTTTGACGCTCAAGTTATCGACGCTTACAACAACCTATTGAACGCCGAGGGAGCACTTCGCTTTTTGCTCGGCTGGGCATCGACCGACTGCCGCATGATTCGCCCGATCGACGAGCCCGTCATGGCTCCGGTCGAGTTCGATTGGTGCAACAGCCTGTGCGAAGCGTTGACTTACCGCCCAGAGCTTCGTCAGGAGCGTTGGGAGATCAAGAAACGTGAGCTCGCACTGGCGTACTCAAAGAACGGCCTGCTACCTGAGCTAAACGCAACGGCTTTGTACCGCTTCCTTGGTCTGGGTAACCGCTTCGGCACCAGCGGGACAAGTGCTTCGTTCCCAACGGGTGAACCGGGTAACGGTGACGTCGGCCAGAGCGGTGCGTTGAATGAACTTTATGGGGGTGACTTCCAAGAGTTCCAGTTTGGTGTGAACTTCGGTATGCCCGTCGGCTTCCGTCGCGAACTGGCCAACGTGCGAAACGCTCAGCTGAAGCTCGCTCGCGAGATCGCTCGAATTGAAGACATGGAACTCGACGTCACACGTGAACTTAGCGAAGCCATGCGGGCTCTCGCGGCCAACCAGATGATCATGCGATCTTCGTTCAACCGTTGGAAGGACACGTCGATTGAAGAACAGCATTTCGAAACGCTCAAAGAGGAAGGCGTCGAAACGCTCGACGTTGCCTTGGACGCCCAGCGTCGACGCTCGCAGGCGGAGATCGCGTTCTACACCGCCTTGTGTGAGTACAACAAAGTGATCGCGTTGATCCACCGCCGTAAAGGAACAGTTCTGCCGTACAGCGGGATTGAGTTCAGCGAAGGGCCATGGACCGGTAAAGCCTACATCGACGCTCAAGAGAACGCTCGGCGTCGCAGTGCCAGCCGTCCTCTGAACTACGGTTGGACTCGTCCGCAGGTCATCAGCCGTGGCGAGAACTGGCCAACGGGCGGCAACAACGGAGCGACCGTGTCGGGTGCCAACGTGGTGAACGACTCGATGATCTACGGTGACGAAATGATGGGCACGCCGATCGAGGGCGAGATCTACAACGGTCCGTACTACGAAGGCGACGGCCAAATCATCCAAGAGCAACCGATCTACAACGGTCAGCCTGCTCCGAACCTAGCACCCATCAATCAAATGCCAACACCGGTTGTTCCTCAAGGTTCGATGTCACGAAACCAGCCGACCTCCGGCGTGCGTCAGGTTAGCTATGAAGCACCCGTGACGCGAATTCGAGCGACGACTTCGACGAAAAAGCGGAGTCCGCAGGCCACCAAGCCAACGGCAAGCCGTCGCCCGGTAAGTAATCCTATCCGCTCCACGCAGCCGAGTGTCGATCGTGGTAGTCGACCCGTAAAACGACTTCAGGCTCGTACCGCTGTGCAACATCAAGCGGTTCGAACACGCCATGCCGATCGCTCAACCGGTCACGCGGTTCCTCGAACCGCAACCCGGTCGGGATCCGAGTCCAAGCACTGGGATGAGATGGGCTTCAAC
>CAZLFF010000108.1:0-7229 GCA_964558755.1 uncultured Pirellulaceae bacterium | reverse complement strand
ATGATTCAACGCGTTCGATCGCGAAGATCAGAATCCAAGATTAGAGAACAAGGAACCTTGATGATGTTCGATCGAATTCGAAAAGCGACTTGTGTGGCGGCGATGGTTGCCCCAGCGGTAATCGGCCTCGGCTTGGCCGGATGCAGCATGTGCTGCGGCCCCTATGACTATCACTACCCGACGTTTGGCGGCAAGCACGAGCGTACCGATCCGGTCTATGGCCGCGTTGGCTCGATCTTCTCGGACCCGAATGTGGCTCTGGGGCCGTCAGCCGATTCAAACCTTGTTCCACACCCGGCGGTTCAGGCTCCCCGAGCACCCGTTGATGATGTCGACGTCGATCGCGATGAAGACATCGATGCGGACATCGATTCTGAGTTGGATCTAGACGACGAGCTGCAGCCCATCAATCCAGACGATCGTGATATCGACCGACTTCCTAAACCCGATGGCGAGGCAGACGAAGCGTCCGAGGTCACGGCGTTGCGGACTTGGCGTCACCGCCCCTCTCGTCGCTAGCCATGGTTGAGTGAAGTGAAACGGACGTGTGCTTGGTGTTTACTTAACGGTGAGCGTCCCGCTTCTCGAGAGCTAGTCGACGAGAATGCTGCGAGCTCTTTCCGCTGCCGCGATTAACTTCCTCGCAACAGTTTCTCGGTTCGCTCCCTGAGCATGGACGGTGACCATTGGCTCGTCGCGGTGAATGACCGTCTTAGGCGTTGGAACGTCAGAAACTTCGTCGTCCCGCTCGTTCAATAAGAGCAACCGATCGGTCGCCCTTTGAGCGACCGTTATGCTTGAGTCCGTTTGATTGAACACGATCGCCTTGCCGCAGACCAGATTGTCGCCGAGGCTCTCGCTGGAGGACGTCTCAAGGCCACGCCCCAACGCGCAAGCAAACGGCGAACCGTCGATAAGCCGGTGCCCTCGTTCACTCGCCGGCCGCCAGTGTCCCAGTTGAGCCTCAACGGCATTAAACGGTCGCGCGACCGATCGAGTGTGATCCCACCGCTCGAACACCTCCGCTGAAGCGGTGATTCTTGGGTTCACATCGACGGGAAAGACGCCGTCGGCATTGATCAAAAAATCGATGCCGAAGACGCCCTCGACTTGATATTGCTCAGCAATGGCTCGACCAAGTTTGATGATCGGGAACGCCGTCTTTTCGGGTAGCAGTATCGGGCCGATCGAACCGCAATAGGCAAACAGGCTGTTCGTTAGACTCGGATGACCGACCCACTGCTCCGTCACTCCAATCAGTTTCGTCGCACCGTTGGTGGTCATAAACAAAGCGGAGACAGAATCTCCAACGACGCGTTTTTGAAAGTAATGGTTGGCAGGTCCGGAGGGTCGGGGCTTTGCTTGGTCGGCTTGGGGCGCAACTCGAATGCCAATTCCACCACTGCCAGCGATCGGTTTGCGCAGCCATTGGTCTGGTTTTGCTGCTGCGGGCAATTGGGCGTACGTTTCGGTGAGCCGGCAGCCCGTCTGCGAAACGAAAGGAGCAACTCGCTGCCAGTCGTTCAGCCGAGCCACCATGCCACCGCTACAACCTGCGATCGGTGCCCACTCAGCAAGCGCTGTCATAACGTTTGGGTAATTCTCGACACCACCCGTCACGATGATTCGGTCCGGCGACGTTTGCGCCTGTCGGGCAATCTCAATCAACTGCGTGAACGAGTCGACTCGATCGATGGTTCCACGCAGCTGGTTCCCCGCTTCGCTCGTCTCGTCGCACATCCGGCGAGTGTCCGCGTCGGCGAACAGATCGTAGGCTGTGACGAAATGCCCAGCACGCAAAGCGCTTTGCACGGCCGCTCGAACGCTGGCTCCGACGATCAGCAGTTTCATGACCCTTCAATCTGTTCAAATGTATCGGCCGGGGCGTCTGATGCCCTGTTTCGTCTGGTTGGCATGAGCCATGGAGTTTGATACCGTAATCTGACACAAGCAAGCTGCCGACCGCGTATCTCGCTTGAGTTTGTACCAAGTAATTTTTTCAACTCAATTGGTTTTCGTAATAGGAGTTTTGAATGTCCATGCACATCGGTGAAGCGCTTACGGGCGACGGAAATGAGATCGCTCACATTGACCTGATGATCGGTGACAAGTCGGGACCCGTCGGCATTGCATTTGCAAACGCTTTATCGACTCAAAGTGAAGGCCATACGAACTTGCTGGCAGTGCTTACTCCGAACTTGGCGGTCAAGCCTGCCACGGTCATGATTACCAAAGTCACGATCAAAGGGATGAAGCAAGCCGTCCAAATGTTCGGTCCTGCTCAAGCTGCCGTTGCGAAGGCCGTGGCCGATTCAGTTGCTGACGGAGTCATTCCAAAGGACCAGACTGAGAACTTAGTCTGCGTTTGCGGCGTATTCATTCACCCAGAAGCCGAAGATGACAAGAAGATCTACGACTACAACTACGAAGCGACCAAGATGGCCATCGCAGCGGCCATGAAGGGAACGCCAACCGCTGACGAAATGATCGCTGGCAAAGAAGAAGCCGCTCACCCATTCCGCGGATTCTAAGGTCGCTCGTTGGCTGGCGACGCCCGCCAAAATCGATCAAGAAAAACCCGCGCATCGGCGCGGGTTTTTTTACGGCCGGATTTATTGCCAGATCCGGATGCCACGATACTTTGTTGCAACGATCCAACACTCGACACCAAAACGCGTCTCACGATGGCTAAGCCCAAAATTCTGATTCAATTTGATCCCGACTCGCACGCTAGTACTTTTGACTCGGTCGTAGCGATCGACTCGGGTGTTGATCACCTTCTGCTGCATCCAGGGGTTACCGAAGATGAAATCGAGGGCCTCGTTCACGGTGCGATGTTTACGCGCGGAGGAGACGATTTGAAAAGCACCGCGTTGTTTTTTGGTGGCAGCAATGTAGAAAAAACTAATGCCCTCGTTGCGGCCGCCAAGAAATGCTTCTTTGGACCGATGCGAGTCTCGTTGATGGCCGACCCAAACGGTAGCAATACGACCGCGGCTGCCGCCGTACTGTGTGCCCAACAAGAGGTCGACCTCGCGGGAAAGACAGTCACCGTGTTGGCCGGCACCGGCCCGGTTGGGCAACGGATTGCTCACTTGGTTGCTGGGCCTGCGACACTTGGAAATCAAGCCGCGACCGTGCGAGTCTGTTCGCGAAAACTTGCCAAAGCAGAAACCGTTTGTGAATCATTAGAAGCAGCCATTGACCGAGAAACGAACCTCGTTCCGACTCAAACGGGTACTTCGGACGAAGCCTTGGCTGCCATCGAAGGCGCTGACGTCGTGTTTGCCGCCGGAGCGGCGGGAGTTGAACTGCTGGGTGAGGGTTGGCTCGACGCGTCAACCGCGCCGGCGGTTGCGATCGACCTGAACGCGGTGTCGCCAAGCGGGATCCACGGAATCGAGGTCATGGACAAAGCCGCGACGCGAGGCAAAACCAAGTGTTACGGCGCTATCGGCGTCGGCGGTTTCAAGATGAAGATCCACCGCCGATGCATCCAAATGCTGTTCGAGTCAAACGATTTGGTGCTTGAGATCGAACAGGTCTACGAGGTCGGCCGAACTCTGCTGTCATCATCGTGAGTATGATTGGACCAGGTCACAGCTTTTTGCGGTGGCCATCAGGGCGAACGGAATAGCTCATTCGAGAGAATTTGATTGGACAGCGAATCAGAAAACGGCTTGCCTCACGATGAAGTCTTGAAAGACACCGGCAACGATGCGCTTGTCTGTGCCGTCATCGACCAGCTGAATCAGAACATCAATCAAAACGATTCCGCCCGCCGATCGATTTTGCTGCTGCTGGGTTCTTTGGTTGCGTTTGTCGTTCTTGGCGCGTGGTTCTGGTCGCTTGCGCTGGTCGTTCAGCTGATTCCAATTTTGATCGTGCACGAGCTTGGGCATTACGTGGCAATGCGGTACTTTCGATATCGCAACGTGAAGATGTTTTTCGTTCCGCTACTGGGAGCGGCAGTTTCAGGGCAGAGTCACAATGTGCCCGCATGGAAGAAGGTGCTGGTGTCGTTGGCAGGCCCGCTGCCGGGAATTTTGCTCGCCATTCCGATGGGCGTCATGGCGATCGCGTGGGAGAGCGAGTTTTGGCGCGAGGCGACGTCACTGGTGCTGCTGATTAACGCGTTCAATTTGCTGCCGCTGTTGCCGCTCGATGGCGGTTGGGTTGCCCACGCGCTGTACTTTAATCGCCAGCCTTGGTTGGAGGCCCTATTCCGCGTGTTGGCTGCGGGCGCGATGATCCTGATAGGCGTGAGTTGGCAGCTGTTCTTTTTTACCGGATTTGGAATCCTTATGTTGATCGCAACACCGGTCGCGATCCAAAACGCTCGTATTGCCAGCGCGCTGCGTCACCGGTTAACGCCCGCTCAGCCGGACGAAGACGGAACGATTCCACCGGAATTCGTCGCGCAGATTCTCGATCGCTTGCCCGCCACTGGGCCCAGCGCGGAGCCGAAGCCGCTGGCGACCCGAGTCCGACAGATTTTTGAGATCGCGAGCACGCCTCCGCCGACCGCGCTGGCCACCCTCGCGCTGACAGCGTTGTATCTGCTGGGTTGGATCGTGTCGTTCGGTGTGCTGGCCGCGATCTTTCTGTGGCCGCAATGGAACCGAGCATGGTCGGAGGCTCCTACGATCGCGGTGGCAGCGACTCCCGTGATCCAGCGTGCTTCGCAGCAGCCGACTCGTGACGACGTGGATCGGTACTTTGTTCAAGGCATGTTTACGACTCCTGCGGCAGCGGAGACTTGTGCGAACCTGCTTACCCAGAAAGACGATTGTGAATTCGCGTTCATCAATTTCGGCCGAGCGATTATTGTTTCGATGGACATTGACGAAGCGGTGACACCCGCGGGCACGCAGCTGCTCGAATCCTTCAAAGTAGCGACTGAAGAACACCATTGGTTTGAAACCGGTGACACGTTTTATTTTCAGATTTCGTGCCTCGCCAGCGACACGCAGGCCGCGAAACGATTGGCGCAGCGAGCCGACGATATGTTTCTGTTCGGGAACGATCTCGGTTTGAGCGAGCCATGGTCACCCCTTCATCAATTGACCGACGGCCAATACCTGCGCCGCGCGACGCGCCGAAAACTCGATGCTCCGTTTGACGCGGCGGCTGATGAGGAACTGATCCGGCTGAGTGATTCGGCAGAAGTCGTGGGTTCAAATAGCCCGGCGGAAGTTGAAGACCGATTCGCGGAGTACGATTTGGCGTTTGAGCGAAAGTACGAGTTAGCGGTGCGAGAGATGCTGGCCGACGAAACTGGCCTGTATGATCGATCGGTGATCGAGCATTGGCAGGGCCGCCCGGGTGGTCCGCAGTTTGAAGTTCGAGACATCGAGGCGACAACGGATGCGAACGAACGGCAATGGCGATTGGAGCTTGCTGACTTGCTGGGTCGAATTCCGGAAACTGAGCCTGTGGGGAACGAACCGGACGAAGCAAGCAATGTCTTGGCCGGTGCGACCGACCTGAGTCCGTACCGCTATTCGGCGACCAATGGAATGGTTTTGAGCGACGATCGCACCATCAGGTTTTACTATCTACATCTCCGCAACCCGTTGGTCGGATTGCCGGCGGTATTAACCTGGCTGCAAACGGAGGGATGCGAACAGATCGAGCTCCGGATCGTCGATGGCGATGTCTTAGACGACTTGCCGTAAGAGATCTCTCGCAACCGAAGCGTTTCTGAAATAGCTGGGCGGTCGGGTGAACCTCCGGGTTTGGCCGCCCGCAGTTCTCTTAAAGTCCGCGTGAAAACCGAACCCCACATTCTTGCACCAGGCGATGAACCAACCAAAGATTGCCGTCGCGGATTGAGTTGGGGCAAAAGAATGTATGCCAACTGCTTAAAGTCAGCCTTGCTTTGTGCAAAGGTATGTTGTGTTTGAGTTTGTCCACCAGTTGCCGTGCCGCTCTTCAAGCGGCGTTGCGGTAGATGGGCTTGGGGTGATTCGTGGGAGCGGCGGGTTGTTGGTTGGCAAGTTCTGACTCGCGGCAGAGTGTTTGCAGGATCGCCGCGGCGCTGAATGCTTCGAAGGCAGCCAGCCATGCGGTTTGGATGCCCAACATGCCGTCGCGCCATGAGCTTTTTAGCAGGTACTCGGATGCGAATGCGGTGGCGGGACGGGTCAGCATCGCCAGTGCAGAAACGCCTCCTCCTGCGGTGAATCTGGAATGAGCCATGGCCTCCGCGCGGGCGATCGCTTCGTTGTGAAGACGGCCGAATCGCCACTCCGGGTCGCAGTGAAGCGCGATCGGCAACGAACCAATCGGTTGACCAGCGATGCTGACCGCCGCCGTTCCGTTTTGTGACTCGAACTCCGCCACCGATCTGCGAAACAAACGCACAACGCAATCATCGCGACCGTTGAGCCGTTTTAGCTGTCGTCCCAAAACGTGGTTGGTGCGTTGAATTCGATAGCCATTGTAACCCGCGCCACGGCTGAGTTCGAGTTCGATTTCGTCTCGCAGGTTTGAGTGTAGTCGATCGTTGGAGTCAACAAATAGAATCCACTCGTTGGTCGCTTGGGACAAAGCCCAGTTCAGTAAATCGATCGCGGGAGCATCCGCATGTGGCAAGACGCAAACATGATCCTGGTGCGGAACAAGGTCAAACGCGTCCGGATCACAACCAAGATCGGCGATTAGGATTTCGTTTGCAAAACCGGCACTGCTTGCGACGCAGCGGGCAAGGTGCTCCGCTTGGTCGCTGCAAGCGATGATGAGCGTGATTGGTTGCTTCACAGTTTTGGGCCTAGTTGAATGTTGGTTCGCGTCGCAAAGCCTATCTTGGTCCTGCACTTCTATCTTCGGTAGCGCAGCCGCCCGGGTTAAGCACGTTCGGGATCGGCACCAACGCACGCGTGCAAATGCTGGCAAACGCCCCTGCTGTCGCTGGCGTGATAACCCCGATCTTGCCTCGTTTGCCAGATCAGCGCGGGCAAAGCGAAGTGCCGGTGTGCCCGCGGATTTGAATTGAAAGTCGCGGCGGGCGGTTCATTCGCTTGGCTGGTGGCAAATTGGGGGTTGGGATACGATTGGGTTTTCCGTTGCCAGCCCCATGCCGTGAGCCACGTTTATGCCTAACCCTTCGACGTCAGCAAATGACGCACACGCCAGTACGGGGGCACGCCGCAGATTTCCAACCCGCATGCTGATTGGATCCGTTCTGGCAGTCGCGCTGGCCGTGCTCCTGCAAGTGTTTCGAGAAC
>CAZLFF010000107.1:0-12297 GCA_964558755.1 uncultured Pirellulaceae bacterium | reverse complement strand
AGTTCAAAGAGTCGGACGCAACGATATCGCTTAATATTTTTGAATCTTTTGACTGCCATCCCGCCACGAACTAAAAGAACGCTTGCAGGATGACTGACGCTACTCAAGTTAAAAAATTGTAGTCTTTAAGCTTCAGCCAGCCGTCGATCAGAATTCTCCAAACATGACTGATGCCAACGCCTAGAGTAAAACTGAACCTAGCTGACATCCACATAAAGATGCCATCTACTTCACTACCAAATTGTCAAAGATCAAAACGCCGAAGTCTCGTTCGGCAAACCTCACAAGTGAGCATTTCTGCAAATTGAAGGTGATTCGACGTGTTCATTGCCATTCGGCAAAAACACCCAGAATCAGCATCAACTTGCTCGTCAGCGAGCGAGGGGTCGGGGATTTTACAAACGATTCGGCCTTTGTCAACCGAACCTAAATCCCTTTTTTAAAGAAAGGCCAAAATCGGGCTGAAAGGTCTATTGAGACAACAAGTCAGAACTTGTCGAACCCAAAAACGCCAACCCTTGGCTGCTTCCGTGATCGTCGAACTGCGGCTCACTGTGAGCGGCTCGTCCGTGATGGGGCCAAAGTATAGGGATGATCGGATCGTGAACAATAGCCAAACAGTCCTTTTTTGAAATTTTCTTCAAACGGCGTTTGTTGCGACCATTCCCGCTCTGTTTCAATGGCGGTCTAGGTCAGAAGGTCCGATGATGCCGGGCCAGTCCAATCAACGCCAGCCATACCAGAATCGGTCGCCCAGCCCGCACAGGTGGCGCTGGGGCAGGGGAGAGTTCGGATGCTTCACGCCAGCAAGGTGAGCGGTGGTCAAGGATGTGGCCGTGTCGGTCGCATCTCTTTTTGAAATGACCAGGGGGACGCTGCCGAGGGCTCAGGCATTCTCGGCCAAGTTCCAGCTCTAGTACTTTTGCCGCGTTAGCATCCGGCGTAAGCGTCTAGCGATATGCGGTCGCGAAGCCCCCGAATCTCACGAAGGTTTCGAGAGCATTTTTCCCTATCACTCGATCGCGCTCCGGCCTCTAGCTCGGCAGACGGGCTGTAGAAATCCTGGAAGCCTACCGTGCCACCCGCCCCTTTTAGCCAGTGCGCGAGGGCTGCCAGTTCCGTCAGTCGACCGGTCGATATCGCCGATTCCATCTCGTCTAGCTTCATATCCAGCTGAGGAAGAAAATCCGCAACGATCTCTCGGAACTCGGGCTGATCCATCGGAAGGTCCGAATAGATCGGGCTCGTTTGCGGCGCATTAGATTCTGGAACACTGGGTCGCTCGGCGTGTCCATTGCCAGTTTGAGCAAATTCCGCACTCGCCTTGGTCGGTTCGGGCGTTTTATTCAGCTGGTCACGGGCGACTTTGATGAACGAGGGCAACGCTTTCGAAATAGTCTTCTGATCGCCGGTTCCGCACGCGTGCCGAAGTTCTTTAACTGCGGTCTTCAAAGCCTCGAAGCCTGCCAGCTGGGGTTGCTCATGCAGGGACTGGAGCGTGGCCTGCATGGACTGGCGATCGCCTTGGTCCATTGCCTGTTGGAACTCGATCAGGCGTTCCTGAAGAATAATCCGAAGCTCCGCCGCTTCTGCATGCGCGGTAACCTTTGTCCGCCCCTCTACCGCTGTCTCGCGATTGGTTTCGCAAGTAGCGAGCGTTGCCGAGGAGGCGCCAAGGGTGTCGGCCGGTGGTGGCAGATGCCCCAAGTACAGTGCGACGGTGGCCAGCATGTCATCGATGTTGACGGGCTTTGCTAGAAAGTCGTCGCACCCCGCACTGATGCATAGCTCTCGGTCTCCGGTCATCGCGTTTGCAGTAAGGGCCACGATTGGTTTCTGGTAGCCCGCTTTACGCAAAGCAGCGGTCGCTTGGTAGCCGTCCATGACGGGCATTTGCATGTCCATTAGGACGACATCGAACGGACCTTCAGTCGCTTTTTCGACGCCCTGCTGGCCGTTTTCGGCTTCTTCGACCGTGCATCCGGCTTTCTCGAGAATCAGCTTGAAAAGACGGCGGTTGGCGATGCCGTCATCGACGATCAGGATCCTTCCGGCCGGTAGGCGCGTGATGCTCTCTACCTGTTTTGTCCGGCTCTCAGACACCGATTGGTGGAAGTCCTGCAAGTCGAGCAGCGGTTGCTGGGAGATATCACCAACCTTGATCCAGAATGTAAAAGTGCTGCCGACGTCGGGTTGACTGTTAGCTGTGATTTGTCCGCCCAGCGATTCGACGATGCGTTTGCTGATCGCGAGCCCAAGTCCGGTACCGCCAAACTTTCGCGTAACGCTGCTGTCGGCCTGCACAAACGGATCGAAGATCTTTTGCAGTTGCTGGGGCGTCATGCCGATGCCGGAGTCAATGATCGAAAACTCTAGCCGTTGCTCTCCAGATCGTTCGGTTAGCTTGGCGGATACTCGGACCGAGCCAGTGGTGGTGAACTTGATGGCGTTTCCGACAAGGTTCGTGATAACCTGCCGAACACGTACTTCATCCGTCATAATCTCCGCCGGCAAAGCGGAATCGTAAACTGTTTCCAGTGCAACGCCCTTATCCTGAGCCTTGCCGCGAAGGATCTTGGCGACGTCCTCAACTAGTGCAAACGGCGAGACTTTCTCTTGTGTCATCTCCATTTTACCCGCTTCGATTTTCGACAAATCAAGAATGTCGTTGATCAGCGCCATCAAATGAGTGCCACTGGAGTGGATGGTCGATAAGTATTCCTGCTGTTCGGCGGGATCTTCGGCCAAGCCGCGTCGAAGCCAGTCGGTGAACCCAAGGATCGCGTTCATCGGAGTCCGGATTTCGTGGCTCATGTTGGCCAAAAAGTCAGACTTGGCTTTGTTGGCACACTCGGCTGCTCGCTTACTGTTCTCCAGTTCGGTTACGTTCTCGAAACTGACCAGCACGCCGTTCCCGTTTCTCGATTCAGACGCAACGGGTGCGCAATTAACTTTGAACGCGACTCGGCGTGTCGAGGCATGTCCCGCTTCATTCGTTTTCGTTGCCTCGACAAAGACCATGCGATCCATAATTCGCTCGCCCGAGGCGGCACTTTCAATCCACGGAAGGGCTTGCGTTGGGTCGGATCCGGCTTGATTCCACTGGAAGCAATCTTCCGGCTTTCTGCCCCGTAGTGATTCTTGGTCGATCCCGGTCACTTCCGTAAATACCTGGTTGGCCAATTCAATTCGGCCATTCACGTCCAGCACCAGTAGGCCCTCAGAGAGCGTGTCCAAAACGCTTCTCACGCGACTGGGAACTGCTTTCGATGGATCCAGCTGGGGTAACATGCTACCCAGGTAGATCATGTAGAGAATAAAGCAGCAGCTGCCCACAAACGCGACTAGGCGTGTTACTTGTGTGAAGGCCCCAAAATATCCGTTTTGCAAGGGTGGAAATGCGAACTCGACGCGGCCCCATGGTTGGTTGCCTTGGAATAGCTCGATTGTTTGCGTATTTTTGCGATCGGATAATTCCGGCGGTGAAACGTTCGATTCCCCCGAATTAAAGTTGCGGATGCCGCGGTAGTCCGAGACCGTAATCGATTCGATGCTGTTGTTGCGCTCGGTGGATTGGCGAATTAGTGATTGAAGCGCACTGTGCTGCTGGTTTTGAATCATCAACGACGTTGAGATCGCGATCGACTCGGCCAGTTCCGCTCGTTTGGCTCGTTCAGAGTTTTCGGATGACGGTAGCAGCCCGGCTAGAAACGCCGCTTGAAGAACCATCGACAGGATGCCGATCAGCCCGAGCGTAAGCTGTAGTTTTGGAGTCAGGAATCGCATGGGGGTAATGCGTTGGTAAGGTCAAGCGGTCGGGGTTAGGTCAGGTGCAGATTGCTGGTGTTCAAGGGGCGGCGTTCGGATGCAATCCTTGAGCAACCCATCGTTGCGATTAAAGCGTTACTTATTTTTCGACGTCGACGATCTGTTCGATGGTTTCATCATCCTCAATCTTGAACCGCGAGCCCGCGATGACCGGCAGGACATCAAACGACGCCCAAGCTGGTAACGAAGACAAAAACGTTGAAAAGAGAATCGGGCTGCCCATGTTCCACGCGACGTAGCTAACGGTCAGGAGGCTAGCGGCCGACGCGGCGATCTCGGAGGTGCCGATTCTCGTCCCCGTGTAAAGGTAGTCCGCTTTTGACTCCTCGAGTCCCTGCAAAAATGCAGTGGCAAGAGCGTCAAGGTCATAGGCTTTGGCCGTAAAGCTGCGACTTTTCGAGGCGACGTCGGTGAACTCGTCAGTTGCCAGAGATAAATCTGCTTTTAACGCGTAACCGTAGGTTTTGGCGATCTGGTCGTCGGCTAAATCTAGTTCGAAGTCTTGGATTTCGAGCGGGTTTTTGTCCTCAAGATCATTACCACTGATACCTGCGGAGCTGGGCGGTCGAGCATTCACTGGCCGGACTTCGGTCGCGAATTCATCGTCGTCTTCGTCTGAGTTTGCAGGCCGATTGTTGGCTACGACTGGGTCTAACTCATCTTCGGTCTCTTCGTTTGAGTTGTCATCCGTGGTGCCATTCGCCGGAACTCTGATAGCCGGCGCGGTCACAGTGATGGTGATCAAGTCTGACTGTAGTCCACCCGAATCGACAGCAGCAATTTGAAACGTGTCAGTCCCGAGAAAGGGAAGGCTGTTCGGCTGGTAAGTGAAACTTCCGTCTGGCAAGATCTCAACGGTACCTTCGCCCGCTTGAGTCACGACCACGACCGTTAGCTCATCACCTGCGTCGGAGTCCTCAAATAACGGGAGTAGGTTCTGCGTTCCGTTGAGAGTTGGACCGCTGCCGACCGCGGTGATTTCAGTGTTGGATGCATCGTCAGCTAGTTCAGACCAAAACGGCGACTCGTTGGCGTCGTCGACATGCACTGCCAACGCCGTTTCGGGTTCCGACGACAGGCCCTCGCTGTCTAACGCGTCGACAGTGACGTGATAAACGTTGTCGCCGTCGGAATCAGTCGCGTTCTCATAATCTGGCGCGTTGTTGAATGTTAGTTCGTTCCCGTTAACGATCGAAAAGTGTTCACCGTCTGCGCCTCCAGTGATTCGGTAGGTCAGCGTCGTGTCTTCAGCGTCTGTGCCAGTCAGTTCGGCCACCAGTAGTTCATTTTCATCGACGAACAAATCCTGTTCAGTCGTTACTACGGGGGCGTCATTGACGCTGTTTATTACGATCTGAAGTTCTCCCGTTACTTCGTTGGTGCCGTCAGTGACGGTGTACGTCAGTAGCTCTTCCCCGAACGCGTTCTCGTTTGGTGTGTAGACAAACGTTCCGTCGCTGTTGAACTCGACAACGCCGTAATCGCCCGTTTGCGTTTCTGCGATTAAGCTTAACGAGTCGTTTTCTTCATCGAAGACTCCGTCCAGCAGATTTGCGCCGTTTAATGTCTCGTCTTCATTTGTTTCGAACGCATTCAGCGGTTCGATCACGGGCGCGTCGTTGACCGGGGCGACACGTATCGTCACAACGTAAGATTCGTCGGAGTACTGTATTTGGTCAGATGGTGAAACATTGAACGTGACGTCACCATTTGCGTTTGTCTCCGGCTCGAAAATGAGGCCGTCCAATGATGCTGTTGGGATTGAATCACCGGTCGTGACTGGTGTTTTGTTCCCGTCGAGCGGGTCGATCAAGAACAGCGTTCCGCTGCTGGGCAGGGAGTCGATTCGAATCGATTCTAGGTTGTCGCCATCGATGTCGTTAAAACCGGCCCTAAAAAAGTCAGCCTCGAACTCGTAGGTCGTGTCTTCAAACGCTTCGACGGTGCGTTCAGCGATCGTCCGGTCCCAGCTAGGGGCGCTATTGGCGGTCACAGCCAGTGTGTTTCCGAACTCCGATGTGTTGTTGTCGCTGGAGAATGCGATCGCGGAAATCGCCTTAGGGTTATCTGCGGCAAGGTCATACGAGTAACGCTGGCCCCCCAGGTCGTTCATGCTGCTAAGCGGTATGCGGATGATCGGGTCAAAAGCTGTTCCTCCGTCGACCGTATTCGAGACGTTGTAAAACTCAACATGACTTGCTTCAGGTGGCACTTCAATTGTGATTCTGAACACGTCGATTCCGACCTCTTTTGCTTCGATGACCTCTGGTTGATCCAAGCCTTCGTTCCCGGTGGAGCTTTCGAGGCCTTCGGTTAAGGTTTCTCCATCGCCGCGTTCGAGCGTTTGTTGGGATTGGTTGATGAAAGAGGGCCGGCTGGTGCCGGGTGCGATCTCTGACATGCTCGGATCGATTTCGTCTGCCTCAAGGAATCCACTTGCGTCTGAATCCAATTCTTCAAACGTAAAGCCGGCACTCAGTGATTCGTTGAGATCGATGCCGATGCCGCCGATATCCTGGAAACTGTTACTGCGAATCAAGTTGTTGGTCGCTGCGTCGAAGGTGACGGTGCCTCGATAAGAAAATCCTGTTACCAAGACACCCGCCCCGGCGTGATCTTGGAACAGATTGGATGAAATCGTTGAACCGTTGCCAAACGCTCGAATGCCGGCTTGTTGGAGTCCGCCCGTGCCGTTTTGCCGAATCGTATTTCCAGAAATTAAGTAGCCCCCTTCGGAGCCGAGTGTTTCGATGCCGAAGCCCGCGTTCTCTGCGATTTCGTTGTGTTGGACAACCGCATTTGTGGCCGAGGAAAGTAAGACCCCATCGAATAAGTCGTTGTTCTGGCCATTCTCGACAATCTGATTTCTTAGAATCGACCAGTTGTCCGATCCCGTTGTGGCAGCACCGAACAATTGGTGAACGAATTGGATCCCATAAGCACCGTGATGACCGATGTAGTTGTCTTGGATCACACCACTGTTCGCGCTGTAGATTTTTACTCCGCTCGTTGGGCGACTTGACTCGCTGACCGAACCGTCGGCCGAAATTCCAATCAGGTTGTTTTCAATGGTGACGCCCGAGACAAAGCTGTTGGTGTGGTTGTATTCGACACCGTTGCTCGACACGAGAATATTTGCACCCGTTTTAGTCGGGGTATTGGGGGTGGCCGTGCCAAAGCCGTGAACGGACACGTTGCGAATGGTAACGTCGCTCACTGAATCGTTGTCACCGGCTGTTGTAATGACCAGCCCGTACTCGATCTGATCGCCTGTCGGGAGTGATTGGTCGGCCGTGATCTCCAGTTGCAACGGTGCGAATCCGGTGAACTCGTAGTCGTTGTCCGCACCGACGAACTTCTGTTGGCCGATCACTGTCTCGTTGGACTGGATGACGGGTCCGCCGTCGGTTGAGTAAACGGTTCCATCGATGACCGTCCCAGAGTCTGTAATGTGGGTCAGGGACTCGGTTAGTTCGATCTGCCAGACCGTGCCGTCGTAACTGTTTGCATCGTCTGTAGCGACGAACCGCATCTCGTTGTCACCAGCGATTTCGTTGGCGTTGCGAATGAACTGATCCAAAGAACCTTGAACGGTGCGCGTGTTGGCGGCATCATCGCCGCCACCCGACGTATTGGTCACGGCGTTAAAGCTAAACCCGAAATCGGCGGTGCGGTTGCCGGACGGATTGGTGGACACCGAGATAATGTGCTCAGCAGTGGTAAGGTCACGCGCGTCGTCGGATCGTGTCGCCGAGAGCCCGCCGAATAGCGTGGAATTTTCGGTCGTTGTCTCGTATTCAATTTCGTCCTCATCACTATCACCGTCTTCGCCAGCATACTGGAGAGCGCCCGCGGAAGCATAGGTTTGCTCGGCCCAAATGTTGGATTGACCGGCAGGGTCGTGTAAGCCTTGGCTTGGTCTAATGGTCTTGGAATCCACGACAACGAAGTAATCCAGAGGAAGGATGTCCGAGCCTAGAAACACGTACTCGCCAGCGGCATTGGTGGTGGTGTCCGCAACGTAGGTGTCGTCCTCGGAGAGTTCCCCGTCGCCATCGTCGAGGAACAAACGGACGGTTACGTTTTCGATCCCAACGCCATCGCTCAGTGAGCCATCGCCGTTGACGTCCTCTAAGACGACGCCGACAATGTTTTGTGTGACGAGCGTATGCTGCCACGAGTCTTGCAGCGACTGTGAGAATACCAAATTAGTGTTAGCGTGGCCGTAAACGAACTCGAGATCCCAATCACCGTTAAGCGAAGCATGGCCTGTGAGGTCGTCGCTGGCCGCAACATCGGCCGAGGTTAGGTTTGCGATCGTGGCAAGAAGGTCGGTCCCGTCCTCGTTCCCTGCGACATCGCAACCGTAGATCAAAACATCAGCTTGGTCCGTTAACGCGGATGACCATTGCTCAAAAGAGTCAGCAAAGGAATCAATGGACGACTGATTGACTTGGTCGCTTCCCAGATTGAGCTCGCCTGCTCGACCGTGTGAGATTAGGTGAATGGCTGAGTAGCTAGGCTCGCCGTTGGCTGATCGCTCTGTCAAATGCTCAGTTAGTTTGTCGACGCCCGATTCGTCGGAGTCCACGTAGATGACCTCAAGCGAACGACCAGTCCCGGATTGAGCCAGATCGGCGACTAGCTGTTCATAGCCTTCAACACTCCGATCGACCACAACTAGCTCAGGCTGTGTGGCCGCGTCTTCCCCGGAGTCTCCATTGTTGGCCGTTGCGAGAGACTCATCCCCCAAAGTGACCTCGTCGGTCAGCAACAAGTGAGCGGGCGTCTCTGGATTGCCTAGCGTCAACGCAGCTGCTGAATCGTCGGCAGGTTGCCAGTCATTCGGTTCCATTGAAAGCAGTGTGTCAACCGCGTTGTCGATGGCATCCACTTGAACGGCCATGTCCATCGGCACCGGCGCGGCGCTGTACAGAATTCGGTCTTCTAGCGTTTGCAAGTTAAGCGTCTGCGGATCGGCGTCGGTTGGCGGGAAATTTGACATAGGTCTGCGGGTCAAGGATGTGACGTCTTGAAAGCCAACCAGCGGCGAAGTGGAGCGCGGCGGCCACCGTTGAGAGCGTGCCTGCGCATGGGCTGACGCTGAACCCTAGCTCGTGTTCCAAGCAAAAGACGCGGTTTTCCTGTGTGTTTCGAGGCGAAACGGCAGAGCGACCCGGTCCGGTCGTAGCGTTTGTAATGGCTGGAGCAACGGTTGATGCTTGCCAAGTTTCCTACCAGCCAACGAACATCAAAATAGGAGCGGAAACAGAAAAACGGGATTAGCGTCCGGTGGAGTTTAGTGGGCTGCTGGCTTTTGTGGCTGGCTGAGACGTCGTGGTGGGTTCGGCCTGGCGTTGGGTTAACGGGTCGAGCATGGAGCCGATCTCATCGATCAGCTGGGTGGCGACCACTTCCTCCGCGGCCATCTCCGATTTGGCGTTTGCCGGCTGTCGGCACACCCGCTTCGGATCGTTTAGGCTTGCAAAACTTTCCACGCAGTTGCGTCCACGTTTTTTGCCAACGTATAGTGCCTGATCGGCTTGGTCGAGCAGATGTTGCCAGTCTATTGGCTTCATTTCACGGGACGAAACACCGGCGGTTATTGTGACTTTCAAGCCCTCAATGGGAGCTTCGGCGATGTTCCGTCGAATTTCTTCGGCGATCAATTCTGCCGCCTGAAGCTCAACCTTCGGCAGCAGTGCCGCGAACTCCTCACCACCAAGTCGTGCGACGACACCGCGATCACCAATGCTGTCGATCAGAATGCCGCTTACTTTGCGTAACACTTCGTCACCTGCGCCATGGCCGTGGTTGTCATTGACGCTTTTGAAGTGGTCGACGTCCAACATGATGACACTTAAAAACTCGTTTTCATCTGCCGACCAGCTGTTTTCGAAACGCATAAAGAACTCTCGACGGTTCAAGCAATTCGTCAACTGATCGAATGACGCGAGGTAGTTCAGGCGCTCGTTCTGACGCGTGACCTCGTCACGAGACTGACGGAGCGTTTTAATTACCTGTGATAGCTCTAGCTTCTTCTTCTCTAGTGCGGTGACATCTTCAAAGCTAACTAGCACGCCCCGACACTCGTCGCCGTCCGAAACGATTGGCGTCGCATTGACGATGAAGGTCCGCATCGGCTGGTTGTTGGTCGTCAGGTCTAAGATGGCTCCACAGACTTGCTGCTGTTCTTCAAGGCATTGAATCCACGGCATGACTGCCAAGCCAAAATCACCCGACAGAGCCCAGTCGAACCCATCGATTGGTTGACCAAGGAGCGACCCGCTCTCGACGTCAACAATTCGTTCAAACGATCCATTGGCGTGCCCGATGTCACCATCGACGTCTAATAGGACCAGCCCCTCGGCCATGGTGTCCAAGGCAGATCGGACGCGATCCGGGACGACCGTGCTTGGGTCCAGATATCTGAAAGCTCTGGCGAAAACCGCCCAAGAAAACAACGTGACGAAACAGCCGACGAGAATCGTCAGCGGCACGGGGAAAACGAGCCAGCCGCCATAGTCCATTGGCGACAAGTTCTCGAAAACTAGCTCGACCTTTCCGTACGGCTGACCGTTGGCTAACAGTTCGGCGGAGATTTGGTTTCTGGTTGCTTGCGTGTGATGTTTCGTTTCACTGGAGCGCGTTTCCGCGTCCCGCCGTTTTTCGTGCGGTCCCGCAGACACCAAGGATCCGCGAAGACTACGAAAACCGACCGATATCAGGCTTTGATCGCTATCAATCAGATTTTCCATCACGGCCCGTAGCTCAGGGTCACGACGCGTAGGAACCAGCGATTTCGCGACCGAGCACAAATACTTGGTGGTCATCAATCGGTGCTTCATCTCACGCTCGGCTGGACTGGGCAGAGCCCCAAGCGCGTGCGCGATCCAAATTGCTGCGGCCGCGATAAGGCCAACGCAACAAGCGAGTCGAGCGGATGTTCGAAACTTGAGCATGATTGAGTGGAAAAGGAAGAGAGGTCCGTTCGGAGTTCAACCGGATGGCGCGAGGCGTCAAGTGACCTTCGTAACGAGCGTCCCGTGACGCGTCGAAGCGGGATTGCCCGAGCGAAAATACGTCACTCGCGAGGAAGCGGCAGAATAAATGCCCCGAAATCGGCCGTTTCTTTGACGCAAGCGTGTTGGCAAAACGTCGGGCTCACCCTCTCGGAGTGTTAAACCTTAACGGTTGTTCCGTTTGTGCCGGATGGCTGGTCGAATTCCACGCCTGTTTCTTCGTAACGGCTGAGTTCCCTGCACTCGCGCGGCGATGAAGAGTGATGAGTTGTAGTAGTTCTGCCGGTGGAGACCTTTGTGCCTGTTGATCCAATATTCCGAATCAACCCGATCATGCGTTCGGTCGTTCTCGTTGCTGCGTGTTGTGTGGGTGGTAGCTTCCAGCCATGTGCGGCCCAGCGGCAGATCCAACGGTACCCGCTATTTAGTCAGGCTCCGGCAGGTAGCAAACCCGTCCGGGACCTTCAATCGGCAGCCAAGTCACCGAATCTCACCGTCCGTACCGAACGCGTACTACCGCCCAAGGTTGAGCCGTCCAGCCGAATTCAAACGCAACGCAATCCCTTCGCTGGTCAGTTTGAGCGAGCTTATTCACAGATTGATAAGGCGAACGCGAATCGAGTCGCCCGGTTGCTCCGTCCTGCGGTTGATGCCGACTCAAAAAGTAGTGCGGGTACGTCGGTCGTGCAGTATCAGGACCCGCGTTTGAGTTTGGCAGACGATTCAGATGGAAACGTTGCTTCGCCACTTTCATCAACGCCAATTGAACCGCTGCCAGAGTTGGCGGATGTCGCGAATCGGTTTCCGCGGACTGCCTCGTCAGCCAACAGGGTGGGAACAAGCGGCAACAACAACGATTTCCGCGGCTTACCCGTTCCGCCGCCGCGCAACACCGACAGTGTTTCAAGCGTGTTTCAACCGAGCGATGCAGCGGTTGATGGATCGGAACCCAACGACTGGTGGACCGCTTTGGTTCAGCGACCGCTTGATGTGAACAATCAAACGCAGCAAATCGATAGCAATTGGTTGGTCTACATGGCCCTGCAAAACTCGCCGCGGATTCAAGCGCTCAGTCGTGACCCGTTGATTCGTGATTTCGAGGTCGTTGAAGCGAATGCCGCCTTTGATCCTGTTAGCTTTCTGCGCACCCAGTTTGCCGATCGCAGCGACCCGCTGGGTGGCGTTCTCGACGCAACGCGTGACGGTTTGGATACGATCGAGAATCACAACTGGACCGCCGAGGGCGGGCTTCGGGGACGGGCCCGCACGGGTGCGACGTATGAGTTGTCGCAGCGACTTGGATTTCAAAACAGCAACGTCTCTGTCTTTGATCCCAACGATCAAGGTACAGCTCAGCTGGCCTTGAACGTTTCCCAGCCTTTGGCACGCGGGCGCGGTCGCTATATCAACCAGAGCCAAATTCTTCTCGCCCAATCGCGAGGCGGTC
>CAZLFF010000106.1:0-12924 GCA_964558755.1 uncultured Pirellulaceae bacterium | reverse complement strand
CGTTGACGGACAACATGCGATAGAGCGCGAGGCGTTGCACATTTGGCCTCGGGGTGGCTACATGTTGATCGCACTGCCGAACTTGGACGGCAGTTTTACGGTGACATTGTTCTTACCGAAATTTGGCGAGCCCAGTTTCGCGTCGCTGGATAGTCCGGCGAAGGTCCGAGCGTTTTTCACCGAGCAGTTTCCCGACGCACTGGAGCTCATGCCCGACTTGGACGACGATTTCATTGACCATCCCGCCGGTCGGCTGGGCACGGTGTACTGTCAGCCCTGGCATTTTGAAGATTGCGGCTTGATCTTGGGCGATGCGTCTCACGCGATCGTGCCCTTCCACGGCCAAGGCATGAACGCGGGGTTCGAGGACTGTAGCGAATTGCTACGGTTGCTGGAGGACACGAATCACAATTGGGCCGCCGCCCTGCCCGCTTTTTCCAAACAGCGAAAACCAAACGCGGACGCAATCGCTCAAATGGCGATCGAGAACTACACGACGATGCGGTCAAGCGTCGCTGATGAAAAATTCCAGCTGAAGAAAGAGCTAGGCTTTGAGTTGGAAAAGCGTTTCCCCCAGATGTTCATCCCTCGATATTCGATGGTGATGTTCCACCGCATACCGTACGCCGAAGCCCTGCTGCGTGGCGAGAAGCAACAAGCGATCCTGAATCAGTTAGTCGCCGGGAAGGAAAGCATTGGCCAGGTCGATTTCGCGGCCGCCGAGAAACGGCTCAAGCAGTTGGAAAATGGCTAAACGCTTGAGTTTTGAGCGTGTCGTCTGTTTGACAGAAGGTTGATTTTGCCGTTGAAGTGAAGTCAAGGTTTCTCTTGCCCGCTAAAGAAATACCCCAGCGAGCGTTGGAGTTCGCCCGGCAGTTGCGGCAGGTCTTCGCGTGGAATTAGAAACGTTGAAAGGTTGTACAGGTCAGTGAACACCCGGTTTTTCTTAGTTGTGGCATCTAGGTAATCGTGTCCCGAAGATCCCCCAGTGCCGATCTTCGTGCCCAGCATTCGCTGAACCATCACCGCGTGCTTCTGGCGCCAGTTGGTGAATAATTCATCGATGTCCAGTAACAATGACAAATACCGGAACGGTGTGTAAATCATGGGTTCGTCACGGTACAAATGAACAAACAGTGCCGCGAGGAAGGCTTGGTGTGAGAGCCGAAACTCACCTTGGTCTCGCAGTTCGTTAAATTTGCTCTCGTCAAATACGGACTCAAATCGCGTTCGCGTCATCAGCAGATCGTTCAGCTGAAACTGTTTTTCGCGTTCGGTCAGCGTCACATTCTCTTTGATGATTTGCTCGTCCGAGGCTAGCATTTTCGTGACGGCGTCGTCGTAAGCTTGCCAAAAATTGAAGTCCCCGAACTTTAAGAAAGGCATTCGCTGCAACCAGCCATCGGTCAGTTCGAGAATGCTGGGCATCTCTTCCAGTTGGTCCAGCTCTGCTTTGTCGGCCTTGTTCAGCCGCGTGCAAAAGAACTCTTGGTCGGCCGCGATGCGAAACTTCCGCTTGATGCCCAGCATGATCTCGATCTGCTTGAACTGAATGCTCTGGAACCCAGAAGCGGGGACAAGTAGGTCGCGGAACTCTAGAAAATCCATCGGGGTGATGGTTTTGATGACATCGATTTGCTGGATCAGCACCCATTGAATCGTCTTAATTCGATTCAGGCGGTGCAGTACGGTCGCCATTTTGGTCTCGTGGACCAGCGGATCGTCAAAGGTGTCGATCACCGATTGTAGTTCGAAAACGATCTGCTTGAACCACAGCTCGTAAGTCTGATGCGTGATGATGAACACCATCTCATCATGGGCCGGCCGCTGTTGCTTGACACTTTCGGGGTGCTGAGCGTCAAGCAGTTTATCCAGTTGCAGATAGTCGCCGTAGTAGATCGGATTCATTTAGGACCAAGCCGTCTTCGCAGTGTGGGCAAGTTTTTTGGGCGATCCGATTTTAGCCGGTCAGATTGCCGCACACTACCGCAGCTTTCTCATGTACTTGATAAAGTCGCGTTCAAGTCGCTCGAGATCATCTCCAAAATACTTCTGGAAATCGGCGAGGCGTTGCTTGGTGGTAACCGTTGCGAGCGGTTTGTGTTTGGACATGTGTTGCAGGTATCCTGCAAATTCCTTCGCGCGGCGATTGAGCAAGAAATGATTGAACGCCCACGCGTCGGCATAGGCGGCCAAGCCTGTTTCGGCGGTTTGAAAAGGTGTGTCATCGGTCACCATCAACTCGATGGCATTAGCCTTGCGCAGTGAATAATTCTGCGCGAACAGATCGAAGCGAGGTTGGTTCAGCCTGCCCGGCATTCGCCAGCCGCGGCGGTTCCGCAGATCCGGCGCCTCGAAATAGAGCGCGAGGCCTTCGTTGAGCCAGAGCGGTGTGTCTGCCAGCCGCTGCTGCAAGCCTCGGTTGAAGATCAGTTGATGCGTGGCCTCATGAATGATCGTCGCGACCATCGGGATCGCTCGCGGGTTGGAGAGCACTTCATTCAGCTTGCGCTCGTCGCTCGGACGACTACCACCCAGCTCATCGGTCAACAAATCGTACATGGCCACGCGGTTAGTCATCAGATTGTAATAAGCAACCATGCTGCCTGGCAGTTCCCCCAGTTCGCGCGTTACGTACCGCTCATACTCGGCCTTGTTGGAGAAAATGATTGTGACCAAAGGGTACTTCGTTTCCGTCAACGGCACCTTCTTTTTGCGCCAGAATTTTTCGAAGGCCGAGTACAGTCGTCCCTCGTAAAGGTTCGCGATCCAGCGTGCGTAAACTTTCTCAGTTTGGTAGGCGACCAAATAGTGATCCATCTGAAGGATGCGAAAACCGTCGGGTAACTCGTCGAGCAATTCTTCGGCCAGTTGCTCTGGTTCGATCGCAGCGACTTCCGTGTCGTTAACCTTCTTGGTTTTGACTTCGTCGGGCTTAACGGTCCACAGCTGGCCGTCGTTGGCCTCAAAAAGCAAGCTGTCGTCTTGTGCTTCGATTAGGATTTCGCCCATCAGAGTGATTGATTTTCCGGACCGTGAAATCGTCAATTCATCGGCTTGGGCATCACCGGGTCCCCAAATCAGCATCGCGAGAGCAAAAATGCCAATGTGGGTTAGCAGTTGAACACGCTTTGACGATCTGGTCTTGGACGCGACGACGCGCACGAATCGCTGATCTTGCGGGGCCGTGTCCATTGGTGCGTATCCGTGGCGAAAAACTGGGTTAGGTGTGATGCCAAAATGTGATTCGAAACGCGGCGTAGGCCAACAGGCTCAAAACAAAAACCGTCCCCGAGATCACAATCGTGAGTGCGGCTGTCATTTCATCGACACCTGCGTGCAGCAACCCAAGCATTAAACGGGGGAGCGTATCCATTCCGGGCGGAAGAACCAATTGAGTGGCCGACAGTTCTCCAAAACACAACGCAAATGTCAACAACCACGCCCCCGCGAGCGCGCTCTTGTTTCCTAGGACACCGAAATGCCACAGTTGCCGTAACCAACTGGCACCGTCCAGCCTCGCGCTGTGTAGCGAGTCTCGATCGATGCGGCTGAAGAGGTACCAGACGAGCATCGCGGCCAGTGGCCAGCAGAAGATCGATGTTGCGAGGACCGGAGCGAAAATCGTTCGGTCGTATAGCCAGATCAACAGCGATGACTGGACGGTCGCGAACAGGTCGCTGATGGTCACTCCCACCAAAGGCCCAGGTAGGGTCAGGCTGATTGCGATCGAGAGCAGCAAAACGTATCTCCATCCTGATCGTGCAATCGCCAACCAGCCGATCACGACCGCCAACGTTAGGATCATCGTCGCGGCCACCCAAGCAATCACGGTTGACCAGAAAAACTCGCTCCCAAAATCCGTTAATGCTCGACTCAAAGATTCGGAGAATTGTTCGACTGAGAAGCTGGCTGCGGCGACGCCATCCACGGGTTTCACGCAGTAGCCGCAGCGATAGAGCACGTTACCTATCGGGACGATGGCAGTCACGATCATCAGCAGCACGCCTGCGGTCGCCCAACCACGGTGGCTGGGTCGGCGCTTGGCTGGTTGCCATTGGTCGCCCGACGGTGTGGGGACGGCCAAGCGAAAGAAGCCTAGCGTGGTGAGGATGGCTAGGCCAAAAAACGGCAATAGCGTCCAACCGATTTCGAACTCGCTGGCGGAAGCCAACTGATCGGCGGACCAGTTCCCGACCACCGACCCGACCGAACCCAGCGAGTAGCCAAGGTAGACTTCCTCGGCCAGCGTCCCAATCTGGTAGATGTCCGTGACGGCAATCTCCCGCGCACAGCTGACGATTACCCAGAGCGTTGCCAAGAGTCCCAGAGGCAGCAGGCGAGGAAGTTTTAGATGCCACAGCACTTGCAAGGGCCCCGCATCCAGGGACGCTTGTTCTTCGGCCGTTCGTTGTCCGGCGGTGGTTCCCAGCAGGAAGATCAACGCCACCTGTGGCGCCGCCGCAATGCCGTGAATCCAAGCCGCTGCGGTCCAGCCGGAAACGATTGGCGTCAGTACTTGCCCCCGAGCCGATGTCAGCCAGCCCAGTTTCCCGAACGCGGCATCCCATAAGCTAACGTGCAGGAATAGCGGAAAAAAAATCAGCCCAGCGGTGGTCAGCAAGACCGCTCGAGCGATCCAGCCTCGTCGCTGCACGACGCCGCATGTGGTGATGCCCAACGGGATGGCAACGCATGTCGCCGAAGCACCGAGTGAAAGCGTGCGAAGAAAGATGCTCGAATCAAATTCCACGCTGGTTCATCTCCGGCAAAACGCGAGGGCCGACCGCCTATTCGTTCATTATAGCGGGCCGCGTTTCGTTTGTGCCGCCGCTACTTGATCGGTTTGATGCCGTTAGTTTTACGAGACACCTTGGACGACGGCGCATCGACGACCCGCTCGGTCAGCCGTGCGAGGTACTCAAGCAAGCTGTCGGCTCCTTCGAAGCCCTGAACTTTTTCGTCCCATTCGACTTCTTTGCGAATCGGGTAGCCGCGGGTCATGTCAAACACGAGGTAGCCGCGCGTCATCTGTTGCATGATCTGCGAGCGAACTTTTTCACTTTCGACCGGCGTCAGAACCTCGGTCTTGAATGCAATGTAAGCGTTGTTTGATTTGACTTTGGTCAGTTCATAGATCACTCGCGACTTAAGTTGCTTTTTTACGCCGTCTTCGTCGGTTGCACGCAGCGTGCTTGGAACACTCCACTTATAGCCGACGGGCACCGCCTTTTCAGGTAGCGGGATTGTGATATCGCCAACTCCGAAGTTCGCCTTGTTTTCCGTTGGAGACTTTCGGTCAACAATTTGGCCGGCAGGATTGATCGAGATGGTGGCCAGCACCGTACCGATTCGTTCAGCTAACGATTCGTATTCTAGCGGTGGCTTTTGGTCGGTCTTGCTGTTGTACTTAACCGGGCTTTGTTCGCCGATCTTCTGCCACATGTTGACCGATTCGATTGAGTGATCGAACGTCGTTTTGCCTTGCGAGTCAACGCTCTGTACTTCCCACAGTTTAATCGACTCGCTGCGTGATGACGTTTCTTCCGTCTCGCCCGCCATCTGCGTCCGCGTGGATGCGACGTGCTCGACTGACCAACGGATTTGATCCCCTCGCTTGAAGCGATACTCCAATTTGTAGGTTAGCTTGCGATTGGCGTTGGCAGTCGCACGCTCGATCCGGCTGGAATTCAAATGAGAGCTTTGGGGGCTCTTTGATTGAGCCGCTGCTTGGCCCGCTGGGACGAGCATTGAAAAAGCGAAGAAGAAAAAAAGAACATAAGCCGACCGCATTGGTTTGCCTCCATGCAAAAAGTTACCTCGCTCATTTTGGCCGATTGACCAGTTTGGGACAACGTCGATTTTTTAGGCGTTGGTACTGTTGAATCCGAGTACAATCTCGCCAAAGGTCAGCCTTTGACCTGCTTATGATCCATGCCAGACGAGACAGAGTGATGCAGATCCAATGGTTCCCGGGCCACATGAATAAGGCCCGTAACGAAGTCAAGGCGATGCTGCCCAAGGTCGATCTGCTGATCGAAGTGCTCGACGCGCGGATTCCTTTCAGCAGCGAGAACCCAATGTTGCGCGAGATCCGGGGCGACAAGCCAGCGTTGAAAGTGCTGGCAAAGGCCGACTTGGCGGACGCGGAACGCACCAAAGAATGGTTGGCGTGGCACGAGCAAAAGGATGGCGTGAAGGCCAAAGCGATCACGACGGACAACATTCCGCTGATCCGCAGTATTCCCTCGTTGTGCGCAAAAATGTTGCCGCACAAACAAGCCGAAGGTAGCCGGATCATGGCGATGATTGTCGGCATTCCCAACGTCGGCAAATCAACGCTGATCAACGCGCTGGCTGGCCGAACGGTCGCGAAAACTGGCAACGAAGCGGCGGTCACCAAAAGCCAGCAGCGGATCAATATCGCCAATGGGGTTTCGCTGTTGGACACGCCCGGCATGTTGTGGCCGAAGATCGAAAATCCCGGTAGCGGTTTTCGCTTGGCGGCGGTGGGATCGATCAAAGAAACCGCAATGGAGTACGAAGATGTTGCGGCACCGATCATGAAGTATTTGTTGCAGCACTATCCTGATCGATTGGTTGATCGCTATCGGCTGGATTCTGTTCCAGCTGACATGCTTGATGCGTTTGACACCATCGGAGCCAAACGTGGTTGCTTGGGGAAGCGTGGGATGGTGGATTACGAACGCGTGTGCAAGATCGTGATCACCGAGTTGCGTTCTGGGAAGCTCGGTCCGATCACGCTGGAAACGCCTGGCACCATCGAAGCCGAATTGGCAGAGCTAAAAATCACGCTGGCTGAAAAAGCAGCCAAGAAAGAGGCTCGTGATCGCAAGCGGAAGGCGAAGTTCAAGGCACGGAACAAGATGCCTTAAACAAGAAAGTGGTGTGGAAGTCGTGTTTGACAAACCTCGCACGCACCTGCTTCCCAAAGAAGTTGCCGAAGACCGTGGTGTCCTTCCTGCCATCGTGGTTTGTCCGCCGTTTCAGCAAGCCCATCGATGGCAGACGCTATTTTACGGCCGCTTTGAATTCACCACGCCAGCCTAGCTTCTGTCGTAGCGTGCGGTAGTAGTTTTGTCCGGCGATTTCAATTAGTTGAAACACGGGTTTGGCTCGGGTAATTCGCACACGATGATCGACCGTCAGTCGCTCGATCGGTTGACCGTCCACCACCAGTGACGTCGACGCGTTTGGTTCCGCGACACGGATTTCATAGACGCGGTCGGCCGTGTCAACGATCGGTCTGACCGTCAGCGTGTGGGGGCTGATTGATGAAATCACGAACGCATCGACGTCCTTGCGGACGATTGGACCTCCGGCGGAAAGGTTGTGGGCCGTCGAGCCGATCGGTGTGCTGATGATTAGGCCGTCGCAGGAGTACACGGTTGCTCGCTGGCCATCGACCGACAGCCCGATTCGCTGAATTGCAAACGGAGGGCCACCCAAAATTGCGGCTTCGTTCAGAGCCAGTACATCCGCCACCGGTTCTTTGCCGCGAAACACTTCGACTCGCATCATCAGGTGGTTGACTAGTTTGAACTGACCCGCAACGTACTTCTGCAACGCTGTCGCGACGTCCTTGGGAGACGTGTCGGCCAAGAAACCGAGTGTCCCTAAGTTAACACCCAGCACTGGAATTTGATGATGCCCCATTTGCTTGGCGGCTCGCAAGATCGAGCCATCTCCCCCGAGCACGATGGCAAGGTCGGCATCAACGTCCGAAAGATTCTCGGCGTACGCGAAGTCTTCGCAGATCACTTCAACGTGCTTGTCGATGTTGGGGCGAAGTCGAGCGGCTTCAGGGATGATCTCGGGCTTACGATCGCCGGAGCCCAACAGGATCGCTCGGGCGGGAGTTGAATCGTTGGACATCGCGGGCTCGGAGACGTCGGACTGCGTGGTAGGAAGTTCCCAGTATAGCAAAAATGCAGCAATCGTTGAAAACCGAAGCCGCAACGCGGAAGATACTGTCTGCGTTCCGCAAGGTTACGTGGTCTCTACGTTCAGTTGTGCAGCGATCTGGCGGCAGGTGGCTGCGATCCCGGTGGCGTCCAGTTTTAGTTCAGCCAGAACTTCATGACGATCGGCATGTTGAACGAATTCGTCAGGAATACCGATGCGGTGGATCTTGCGGCTGTCGATCCCAAGTTCGTTTGCGGCTTCGAGAACCGCACTGCCGAAGCCGCCTTGCAGCATGGCCTCTTCGACCGTGACGACGAAGCCGGTGTTTTCGACCGCGTTGCGGATCATTTCCTTGTCCAGCGGTTTCACAAACCGCGCATTGACCACGCCGACGTCTATTCCCAGAGACGCGAGTTCCTCGGCGGCCGCGAGCGCCGCTTCAAGTGGCGTACCGCAGGTGATGATGATGCCGTCGCTACCGGTCCGCATGGTTTCTGACTTGCCCAGCTCGATCGGTTGGAGTTCCCGTTGAATCTCGGCTGCGGCTGTCTTTGGGTAGCGGATCGAACACGCGATGTCCTGTTCAAGCGAGAAATCCAACATCGCGCCAAGGTCGTTCGCATCGCCCGGCGCCATCACGATCATGTTGGGGAACATGCGCTGGTAACCAAAATCGAACGTGCCGTGGTGAGTCGGTCCATCGTTGGCGGTCAGGCCGGCTCGGTCGAGCATGAAGGTCACCGGCAGACCCTGAAGGCAAACCTCCTGAAAGATTTGATCGTAACTTCGCTGCAAAAAGGTACTGTAAATGTCCACGATCGGACGCATGCCCGCTTTCGCTTGCCCGCCCGCAAAAGCCACCGCGTGCGACTCACAGATTCCGACATCGAAGAAGCGATCGGGGAATTCTTCGCGAACGGGTTCGAGTTTATTACCCTGACACATGGCCGCCGTGATGACCGTGACTTTGTCGTTGTGCCGCATTTGATCGGCGATCGCGTCCCGAGCATGGTCCGTGTAGGCCTTGCTGCCCGATTTCGATTTCGGGATTGGGTTGCCTTCATCGTCGGTCGTGAACGCAGGCGGCGTATGGAAATAAACCGGATCCTCGGCTGCTGGTTGGAAGCCGTGCCCTTTCTTCGTGATCACGTGCAACATCACGGGGCCTTCGATCTTCTTGACCATGTTCAGATACTTCTTCACGAGGCCAATGTCGTGGCCGTCGATTGGGCCGAAGTAGCGAAATCCGAACTCTTCAAAAAACATGCCGCCGTGCAAGCCGGCTTTGACGCCCTCTTTGATTTGGAACAGCATTCGCTCGGCCGGGTCACCCAAGACGGGGACTTTGCTGAGCGTTTTCACGATCTCGTTCTTGACGCCCGTGTACAGACGGTTGCTGCGTAGGCGGTCCAAGTAAGACGCGACGCCACCCACACGGGGACAGATCGACATCTCGTTGTCGTTCAAGATGACCAGCAGTTTGCCTTTGTGGGCGGTCGCGTTGTTCATCGCTTCGAACACGATGCCAGAGGGAAAAGCCCCGTCGCCGATGACGGCAATGCTATGGTTGTCCGGACGCCCGTTCAGGTCGTCGCCGCTACGCAATCCGACGGCGGTGCTGACGCTGCAGCCGGCATGGCCGGTCATGAATAGGTCGTAGTCACTTTCGGCCGGGTTCGGGTAGCCCATCAATCCGTCCTTGGTGCGGATCGTGTGGAATTCGTTAAAGCGACCGGTGATTAGTTTTTGCGGGTAGATTTGATGTCCGGTGTCCCAAATTAGCCGGTCGTGCAAAAAATCGAAGGTGCTGTGGAGGGCAAGGGTTAGCTCGACAACGCCCAGGTTCGACGCAAAGTGAGCGGCTCGCATGCTGAGCAAATTGCATAGCGTTTCGCGGATCTCGTCAGCGACCTGTTCCAGTTGCGCGAGCTTCATCCCGTGCAGTTGTTTGCTGTTCTCTAAGGTTGGAAGGATCTTAGCCATGCTTGGCTCGCGGTTGGGAAAAGGTGGTCGTGGTTGGTCAGTTCTCAGTGTGCGTGCAGTGTGTCGTATGTCGTGGGTCTTGTCTCGTCGTCTCTCTGGCTGTCTCAAGGGCGGCTGAAGCCGTCGCGACGATTGGTTGGTTTACTTCTTTATCGGGTGCGATCGACGACGAATTGGGCCAACAGATTTAAGGACCGGGCTTTGTCGCCAAACGGTTCGATGGCCGCCATGGCGGCGGCTGCCATTTCGCGAGCTCGCTGTTCGGATTTTTCTTCGCCCAGCACCGCCGGGTAAGTTAGCTTGCCTGCCTCGGCGTCTTTGCCTGTTCGTTTACCTAGCTCTTCATCAGTGGCTCGCAAGTCGAGCAGGTCATCGACGATCTGGAAGGCCAACCCCAAGTGCTGGCCGTACTCGATTAGTCGCCCACGGTCTTGCTCGCTGGCTCCCGCGGTTAACGCACCCAGCTCTAAAGAAACGGCCAAGAGGCTGCCTGTCTTGCGGCGGTGGATACGTTCAAGTTGTTCGACGCCGGGCGGCTGAACTTGGTCGCCCGTTTGAGAAAAATTTGGATTTAAGTCATCGACTTGGCCACCGACCAAGTGACATGGTCCGGCTGCACGGGCTAGTCGGGTCACACAGGTCGCTGCGACCGAGGCCGGCTGCGTATCGCGGCTGATGATTTCCAGCGCCAGCGGAATCAGAGCGTCGCCGGCAAGGATTGCGGTGGCTTCGTCGTAGGCGATGTGAACCGTTGGCCGACCGCGGCGGATATCGTCGTCGTCCATCGCGGGCAGGTCGTCGTGGATCAGCGAGTAAGCATGGATCATTTCGACCGCGCAGGCGCTTGGCAACGCATTTTGGATGTCGCCCCCGCAAATGTGAGCCGCCGTTAGCACCAGCAAGGGGCGAATGCGTTTACCGGGGGCCAGCAGTGCGTATCGCATTGCCTCGCGCAATCGATCGGGGCACTCGCCATCAAATTGAGTGTACCGGTCCAACCGAGCCTCGATCTGGACACGGAACGTTTCGATCTCGGGCGGGAACAAAGCTGTGTCGGATGCTGTCATAAATGCTCGCAGAAAAGGCGGTTGTCACATCCAAGCCAAAATCAAGTCAATGCGTTTGCCGATCATCGCCGGTCGTTCGGTTGGCAACTTCGTATACCCGAATACTACACGTGATAAACCGCTGCGGTTGAAGGCCTGCAACCGACTCAAAATGTCGCAGCATACCGATGGGAGTGCCACAACAAGGTCGCGTCGGCTGCCCTTATTCTAATCGAGCTGCCAGTTTAGTGACAGGTTAAACAGAGCCTGATTGGACCGGCCGCTGTGTTTCTAATCGAATAGGGTTGCCGAGTCGTCGGTTTCTTCCTCGAGTTCGTCGACCAACTCTTGCTGTTCCGCCGTCCGCCCAGATTTTGCAGCAGCCTTCTTTTTGCGAGGTTTTGCAGTGCGGCGGGTGCCTGTTTTGACGTCCTCGGTAGCCGAATCGTCAAAATCACTTGTGACAAGGTTTCCGTCCTCGTCGAGTTTCACCAGCAGTTCGATTCGCCGCTGAGCCGATTTGAGCGCTTGGTGGCAGTTCTTGAGGTGCTTGACGCCCTGCTCGTACTGGTCGAGTGAATCGCTCAACGACAGCGAGCCGTCCTCGAGTTGCTGGACTACCTCGTTGAGCGACTCGAGTGACACTTCGAACGCTGGCGTCTTCTTCGACGATGATTTCTTTTTGGCCATAGTTGGTTTGTTCACGTTTCGAGTCACTGCACTCGGCTGACGATTTCTCCATTTGCCAGTCGCGTCACAATCTTATCACCCGGCGACACCTGCTGACAGTCGCTGATCGTTTGACCTTGCTGGTCGGTCGTCACGCTGTAGCCACGCGCTAGGACGGCTAGTGGGTTGAGTGATTCCAGTTTAGAAGCGGCGTGAGCGATTGCTTGTTCGGCGTTTGATACAAGTTGCTTGCTACTGCGGTGGAGCCCCGTTTCCAGCGAGTCCAATTCCATCCCTGCGTGGCGCAGTCGTTCCAGCGGCCGAGCAATCGCGGGGCGGCTTGATAACGCGTTCAGTTGTTGTTCGGCCGATTGAAATCTTGCCACTAGGTTCGCGTGCATGCCCCGCTGGACATGTTGTAGGCTGGCCAATAAGTCCGCGCGATCAGCAACCGCTCGTTCGGCTGCTTCGCTGGGCGTGAGGGCTCGGACGTCCGCAACCAGGTCGCTTAGCGTTACGTCGATCTCGTGTCCCACGCCCGAGATTACCGGAATCGGGCACGCGTGAATCGCACGGACGACGATCTCTTCATTAAAGCTCCACAGGTCTTCGATGCTACCACCGCCCCGTGTGACGACAACAATATCGGGACGGTCGGCGAAGCGACCGCACGCGCTGATGCCCCGCGCGATCTGTTCGGCCGAGCCCGGGCCTTGGACTTTGGCGGGTACGATGGTGACGCGAATGTTGGGCCAACGGCGCGTCATCACTTGCAGGAAATCACGAACGGCGGCTCCAGTGGGACTGGTCACCACCGCGATGTGGCCTGGGTAGGGCGGCAGCGGTTTTTTATTCGTGTCGTCGAATAGGCCTTCGGTTTTTAGTTTCGCGTGTAGCTGACGGAACGCCAGTTCTAACTCGCCGACGCCCACCGGTTGGATCTGCCGAATGATCAGCTGATAACTACCTCGCTGCGGGTAGACATCGATGTAGCCTTGGCAAACGACCTCCAAACCGGGCTTCAGATCGAATTTCACTGCGGACGCCGTCGTGCGCCAAATGATACCGCTCAGCGATGCCGACGCGTCCTTCAACGTTAAGTACACGTGACCGCTGGTCGCTTTCGTCACGCCCGATAGCTCGCCACCAACCCATACCGACGCGAACTCGTCCGCCAGTCGCGACTTGATGGCGTTGGTCAGCTGCGAGACCGTTTGGACGTTGGGTTGGCTTTCGCCGCCGCGTTGGAATTGGTTCGGATTATCGCTGTTAGATTTCAAGTGTGGATTCGGTTCGATGA
>CAZLFF010000105.1:3685-13279 GCA_964558755.1 uncultured Pirellulaceae bacterium | reverse complement strand
CACGATCAAGTCGGCCAAGAAGATGCTCGAGCGGAAGGACGAAGAGGTCTGGGATATCCTTGAGCAAGTGATTCAGAACCATCCGGTGCTGTTAAACCGTGCCCCGACGCTTCACCGAATGGGTATTCAAGCGTTTGAGCCGACCTTGGTCGAAGGCAACGCGATTCACCTGCATCCGCTTGTTTGCAAAGGCTTTAACGCGGACTTCGACGGTGACCAAATGGCCGTCCACTTGCCGCTGTCCATCGAAGCCCAAGTCGAAGCTCACACCTTGATGCTGTCGACCAACAACATTTTCGCGCCATCGAATGGTCGGCCGATTATGTCGCCGTCGCAAGACACGGTGATGGGTTGCTACTACATCAGCCTTGTGCTGCCGAACCAAAAAGGTGACGGCATGACCTTCGCCTCGCTGGAAGAAGCCGACCATGCGTTTGCCCAAGGTGTGATCCAACTGCACTCGCGGATCAAGGTTCGCTTGCCCATCGGACGGCACGAACGCTTGAACGACGAAGAGCGCAAGCCAACGCGAATCATCGAAACGTCTTACGGTCGCGTGCTGTTCAACATGATGCTGCCTCGCGGGTTGGATTTCTACAACTACCCAATGAAGAGCGGTGACTTGGCGACGGTGATCTCCGACTGCTACCAAGGCTTGGGCCGTCGCGCGACGATCGAGTTGTTGGACGACATGAATCAGCTTGGTTTCCGCGAGAGTACCCGCAGTGGTCTTTCGTTCGCGACGGATGACTTGGTCACGCCAGAATCGAAAGAAAAAATCGTGGCCGATGCTGAGAAGGAAGTTCTCAAATTCCGCAAGCACTACGACCGCGGTGTCATCACCGAGCAAGAGCGTTACAACAAAGTGCTCGATACTTGGACGCACGCTCGCGAGCAAATCACCAAAGAGATGATGGCAGCGATGGGTGCCGATGATCGCGGTGGCAAAGGCTATGTGAACCCCGTGTTCCTGATGTCAGATTCGGGTGCTCGTGGTGGTGTCGAGCAGATTCGTCAGCTGGCCGGAATGCGTGGCCTGATGGCTAAGCCGTCGGGTGAGATCATCGAGACGCCCATTAAGGCGAATTTCCGGGAAGGCCTGTCCGTGCTGGAGTACTTCTCCTCAACACACGGTGCTCGTAAAGGTTTGGCCGATACCGCACTCAAGACCGCGGACTCGGGTTACCTAACTCGGAAGCTGGCGGATGTCGCTCAGAACGTTGTGATCACCATGGAGGACTGTGGCACCCCTCGCGGTATCACCAAAGGTGTGATCTACCGCGGCGAGCAAGTCGAAGTTCGCTTGGCAACGGCGATCAACGGTCGCGTTTCACGCCAGAACATCGTTAACGCCGTTACGGACGAAGTGATCGTTCGCGAAAACCAAATGATCAACCCGGAAATCGCGGGCAAGATCGAGAAGATGGGTCTCGAAAAGATCCAAGTCCGCAGCCCAATGACGTGCGAGGCGCCGCTAGGTGTCTGCCGCTGTTGCTACGGCATGGACATGTCGACTGGTGACATGGTCGAGGAAGGCATGGCGGTCGGCATCATCGCCGCTCAGTCGATCGGCGAACCGGGGACGCAGCTAACGATGCGCACCTTCCACATTGGTGGTGTGGCAAACACGGTCACCGAAGACAATCAAAAGTCGTCCAAGAAAGCCGGTACGGTTCGCATCACTCGCATGCGTTACGTAACCAACGACAAAGGTGACACCGTGGTGCTGAACCGAAACGGTGAAATCGCGATTCTCGACAGCCGCGGTCGCGAGCTGGAATCTCACAAGATTCCTCAGGGTTCAACGCTGAACGTTTCCGAAGGAGACGAGGTCAAAGAAAACCAGGTCATCTGTACTTGGAACCCACACGCGATTCCGGTCATGTCGGAAGTCGCCGGTCGTATTCGCTTTGAGGACATTGTCGCAGGCGAGACGATGGTCGAAGAGAAAGAAGCCAGTGGAACGATCCGCCGAACGATCGTTGACTTCAAGGACAAGCACCCGCAGATTGTTGTCGAGGACAAAGACGGCAAGCCGCTGGATGTCTACTACCTGCCCGAGCGTGCGAACCTGATGGTGGAGGAAGGCCAAGAAATTTCGGCTGGCTCGACCGTGGCAGAAACCCCGCGCGAAGCGTCGGGTGTCTCTGACATCACCGGTGGTTTGCCGCGAGTCACTGAGATTTTCGAGGCACGCAAGCCAAAGGATCCAGCGGTTCTGGCCGAGATCGATGGAACGGTTGAAATCCTGGCCGAGAAAAAACGCGGCAAGCGAACGATCATGGTAAAGAGCGAGAGTGGCCTTGAGGTCGAACATCTCGTTCCACCGGGAAAACGCTTCCGGGTCCACAGTGGCGACATCGTTAAAGCCGGCCAGCAGCTGGTCGATGGTCCGCTCGTTCCGCACGACATCTTGCGTGTCAGTGGCGAGGAAGCGGTTCAGCAGTACCTGCAACACGAAATCCAATCGGTCTACCGTAGCCAGCGGGTGGAGATCAACGACAAGCACGTCGAGATCATCATCGCTCGCATGCTGAGAAAGGTGAAAGTTGAATCCCCTGGCGACACGCACATGCTGCCGGGCATGATCTTGGATCGATTCGACTTCCAGCAGGTCAACAACGAGGTCGCGAAGTGTGTTCGAGTGACAACGCCGGGTGACAGTGGATTCCACAAGGGCCAAGTCGTACCGAAGGAAGTCTTCGAGGAAACGAATCTCGAAATCGAAACCAAAAACGGGACGGTCGCCAAGTCGGCCAAACCAAAGATGGCCAAGTACGATACCCAGCTACTGGGAATCACCAAGGCTTCGGTTCAGAGTTCCAGCTTTATCTCCGCTGCGTCCTTCCAAGAGACCACCAAGGTGCTCACCGAAGCTGCGTTGCAGGGAAAAGTGGACAACCTGGTCGGCCTGAAGGAGAACGTGATCTTGGGTCACCTGATTCCAGCGGGTACCGGCTTCCGGACCTTCCAAGAATCCGACGTTCAGTACAATTTGGAAGCCATGCAGGCTGCCGCGGCGACGCCGACGCAGACCTTGGAAGACTCCTTCCCGCTGCTTGATGCTGCCGAAGCGACCAACATGCCAGCGGGCAGTGGCGGTGGTTTCTCAGCCGGCTCAGACGCCCCGGCTCCGGCTGACAGTGTTGCCGGATTGCTGGCCCCCGATAGTGCGAGCCCGACGACTGCTGACGGTAAAGATGACCTGACGAAAATCGAAGGCATCGGACCGAAGGTTGCCGAAGTCTTGGCCGCGGCCGGAATTGATAACTACGTCACGCTGTCGATCACTCATCCTGATCGTATTAAAGAAGTCTTGACCCAATCGGGTGGGCAGTTCGCAGTTCACGATCCGACCACTTGGCCCGACCAATCGCAGTTGGCCGCCGCAGGCGAGTGGGACAAACTGGGTGAATGGCAGGCAGAACTAGATGGTGGGAAAGTCGTCGGGGCAACGGCCGAAGCTGCCGCCACCGAAGCACCAACGACACCGGCAACTGCCGAAACAACCGCACCTGTTGCGTCCGAAGATCTCACCAAGATCGAGGGCATCGGCCCGAAGATTGCCGAGGTTCTGAACGCTGGCGGCGTCACGACGTTTGCGCAGCTGGCCGCGACTTCACCTGAATCCATTCGCCAAATGTTGGATTCGGCCGAGGGTAACTTCGCCAACCACGATCCGACCACTTGGCCCGATCAGGCTCAGCTGGCAGCTGCCGGTGAGTGGGACAAGCTGAAGGAGTGGCAGGATGCTCTGGACGGGGGAAAAGTCGTCTCTGAGCCAGATGATCTGACCAAAATCGAGGGGATCGGGCCTAAAATCGCCGAACTGCTTGGCGTTGCAGGGATTCACTCATTTAGCGATCTGGCCGCAACCGATGCGGAGAAGATCAAAGAAATCCTTGTCGCCGAGGGAGGACTAATGGCCACCCGCAACCCAACGACTTGGCCACAGCAAGCCAAAATGGCGGCCGACGGCCAATGGGACGAATTGAAAAAATGGCAAGATGAACTCGACGGAGGCGTCTAAGCACTGCCAACCTGCGAAACACCGGCAGCGGCCATGCAAAAAGCTGGCCCGGCCGGGAGTTTGCTCGAACCGCCGCGGTAGCTGACAGGGACTGTCCATGAAACCCTGTTTTGCCGTTGACAAAACGAATAAATTGAATACTTTTACGGGCTTCCACCCGTTTTTCGACGACGTCGGGCATTCGAAAAAGCCCAGCTCGCGAACAAACAAACCTGACCGGATACAAGAAGAATGCCAACGATCAACCAACTGGTACGCAAAGGCCGCAAGTCAAAAAGAAAGGTGACCAAAGCACCTGTTCTGGAACGCTGCCCACACAAGCAGGGTGTCTGCCTGCAGGTTCGTACCATGACGCCCAAGAAGCCTAACTCGGCTTTGCGTAAGATCACTCGTGTCCGCTTGTCGAACGGCAAAGAAGTCACGGTTTACATTCCGGGTGAAGGACACAACTTGCAAGAACACTCGATCGTTCTCGTGCGTGGTGGTCGAGTTCGCGACCTGCCGGGTGTGCGATACCAAGTCGTCCGTGGTGCTCAAGACACACTGGGCGTTGACGCTCGCCGCCAATCCCGCAGCCGCTACGGTGCGAAGAAGCCGTAAGCTTTCCGGCCGCATGCGGAATCGCAGCGTTACCAGAACAACGCCAACAGAACAAATAAGACAAAACCAACCGATTTTTTGCTAGACGATCATGGGTAACATTACCGCCAGCCGGACTCAACTGAAGCCGGATCCAAAATTCGATTCGCTGTTAGTTAGCAAGTTCATCAACTGCTTGATGTGGGACGGCAAGAAAACCGTCGCCCAAGCGGTTTTCTACCGAGCGATGGACGAAGTTAAAAAGCGTGTTCCGGAAACGGAGCCGCTGGAAGTCTTCACCCAGGCAGTCGAGAATGTGAAGCCCCACATCGAAGTTCGCTCCAAGCGAGTCGGTGGTGCGTCCTACCAGGTCCCCATGCAAGTCAGCCGAGCCCGACAGCAGTCATTGGCGATTCGCTGGATGCTGATCGCGATTCGCGACAAAAAGGGCCGGCCTTGCCACCTGCGTCTGGCCGACGAAGTCGTCGCCGCGTTCAACCGCGAAGGTGCCGCTGTCACCAAACGCGAGAACACTCACCGCATGGCCGAAGCCAACAAGGCCTTCGCCCACTTCGCCTGGTAAATCGGCAATCGAAAACTCACGAAACCGCGTGCTCCAACACGCGGTTTTGTCATGCGCGGAAATCGAATTGGAATCCGGGGTTTAGGATTCGGAATCCAAAGGCAAATTCGCCTCTCGAACACCGAAAACAGAAAACTGCACACTGAAAACTCCTCCCCATGGCCCGTAAACTTCAAAACCTTCGCAACATCGGCATCATCGCTCACATCGATGCCGGCAAGACCACGGTTACCGAGCGGATGCTGTTCATCAGCGGCTCGAAGCACCGCGTAGGAAAAGTCGACAGCGGCACAACAACAACCGACGACGATGTCGAGGAGCAAAACCGCGGCATCACGATTTATTCCGCCTGTGTGACCTTCGACTGGAAAGACGTTCACATCAACCTGCTGGACACCCCCGGCCACGTGGACTTCACCGCCGAGGTCGAGCGTAGCCTGCGAGTCCTTGACGGGGCCGTCGTTGTGTTCAGTGCGCGCGAGGGCGTGGAGGCTCAAAGCGAAACCGTCTGGCGACAGGCCGATCGCTACAACGTGCCCCGCGTTGCCTTTATTAATAAGTTAGACCGCGAAGGGGCGAGCTTTGAACGGGTTTTGGGGGAAATCAAGGCTCGCCTAGGGGCAAACCCGGTTCCCATTCAAATGCCGATCGGGGAAGGGCCGTCTCACGTTGACAACCCATTCCGCGCCGTTGTCGACTTGGTCAAGATGCGGCTGATGACGTTCGAGGACGAAGGCAAAAAGGTCAACGAATCACCGATCCCGGACGAGCTGGCCGAGGAAGCTGAATTCGCCCGCGAGCAAATGCTCGAAACGCTGTACAACCACAGCGATGAAATGGCGGAACTGGCGTTTGAGGAAAAGCCGATCTCGAACGACTTGATCCGCAAGGTTCTGCGGCAGGCGACTCTTGAACGCAAGATCCAACCCGTCGTCTGTGGCTCAGCCTTGCACGGCATGGGCGTCCAAGGTGTGCTCGACAGCGTTAAGCACTACCTGCCGAGCCCACTCGATCGCCCGCCCGTCGAGGGCCTGAACCCAAAAAAGAAAACAACCGCGACCGAGCAGCGGAAGCCAGATCCGAAGGAGCCTTTCGCGGGCCTCGTGTTCAAGATCTTGCCGGCCAAAACCGGCGACCTCTACTGGGTACGGGTCTATTCGGGCACGCTCAATGCCAACAGTCGCGTTCACTGCACCTCGAACGACAAGAAAGAAAACATCGCTCAGCTGTGGCAAATCCACGCCACTAAGAAAGACCGTGAGGGCAAAATCGATTCGATCGGGCCGGGCGAAATCGTCGGGGTTATCGGTCCGCGATTCGCGGTCACGGGCGACACGCTCTGTGACTCCAAAGCCCCAATTTTGCTGGAAAAAATCGAGTTTCCGGAAACCGTGATCGAGATGGCGATCGAACCAGAATCAACGGGCGACCGAGACAAACTGGGCGAGACGTTAGAGCTGCTCAAGAAACAAGATCCGACGTTCAAGGCAAAAGAAAACGAAGACACGGGCCAGACCTTAATCGCCGGCATGGGCGAGTTGCACCTAGAGGTTATCAAGAACCGTTTGCTGCGAGACTTTAAGCTAGATGTTAAAGTCCACAAGCCACGCGTTAGCTACCGCGAATCGGTCCAAAGCAAAGCCAGCGTAACAGGTCAATGTAATCGAATGATCGAAGGCCAACAGATCTTCGGCAAGCTAACGATCGAAATGGAGCCCGACGAAAAGGTTGAGTCGGGTGTTAAAGTGCTCAACCGATTGCCGGTGGATTCGGTTGATCCTGAGTTCGTACAAACGATCAAAGACGAGATTAAGGCCCGTGGCGAAAGCGGCGGCCCGATCGGCAGCTTCCCGCTGACCAAGATCCGGGTCACGCTGACCGGTGCGGAGTCGAACGAGTTTTCATCGCCGATGGCGTTCGCGATCGCAGCTGGCGAAGCATTCGAGGAAGCGCTCAAACAGGCTCAGCCAGTGCTGCTCGAACCCATCATGAAACTCACGATCAACACGCCAGAAGATTACTATGGCGACTTCGTCAGCGACCTTGCCCAGCGTCGCGCTCAGATCGTCAACACGGACACGGTGATGGACAACACAACCATTGTTGCCCACGCGCCGTTGGCTGAGCTTGTTGGTTATTCGAGCGCGATGCGAAGCCTCTCACAGGGCAGGGCGGGCAGTTCAATGGAGCCCCTCGAATACGCGGCAGCACCACCGGAAGTCGGTAAAGCGTTCGCGATGTAGTCCCAACCAAGAGCGGTTGCCACAACCCACAGCCACGCGTCATTTGGTCAGAATCAGCTTGCCCTGGCGAGTCTTCCGCAAGCGATAGATTTGGCCTTCGCTCTCGATCCAGATCTCTTCACCGCACCGCGCGAGAGACTCGAATTTGATGATCTTGGGCAGCTTGGCAGCCGATAGCTCATGCTCTTCGAGGGAATTCTCACCTTCGGGCGGATTGGCCGGAGGAGTGCTCATGAAACCGTTAACCTAATATTTTGCTGGGTTTACGGCGTCATGCCCGAAATACCCGTTGCGTGACGCGGGAAATTGTCGATACTACTTCCGTTGAGATTTTCTCAACGAAGCGCGTAAACGTTAAACGCTTTCCGACGACGCAGCAAGCCACGTTGGGTTCTTCGATTTGAATTTTCGCTTTGGCGACAATTCAGTCGGCAAGATTCTCACTAGCCAGCCACGCTCGATAGCAACGATCACAAACCGTTCTGTTCGTGATCGCTCTGTCCATTGTTTTGGCTATCAGGAGAATCAAACATGTCCATTTCAGACGCCCAATCTTTGCGCGGCTGGCGCACGCAAAATCTTCGCTCTGCTTTTACTCTCGTTGAGCTGTTGGTGGTGATCGCGATCATCGGCATTCTGATTGGTATGCTGTTACCTGCCGTTCAACAAGTCCGCGAAGCCGCCCGTCGCGTTTCGTGCTCCAACAACTCTCGCCAACTAGGTTTGGCGGCGTTGAACTACGAATCCGCTCGGCAAAAACTGCCGCCATCGTGGTTGCTGCCGAAAACTTCCGCTACCAACGGCGAATCTCTTGACGGCTGGTCGGCTCAGTTTCAGCTGCTGCCATTTCTGGAGCAGGCGAATCTTTCCAGTGAGATTGATTTCTCATTGGGCTACAAAGATCCGGCGAACAAATTCATTGGCATCGGTGGCGCCCAATTTCAGCTGGCCGCGGTGCGGATTCCTTCTTTCCTTTGTGCCAGCGAGGTCAAAGATGAACTGCGCTTAAAAGATGGCAACCCTTACCACTACCCGCTGAACTACGGGGCCAACGCAGGCGTCTGGTTCGTCTTCGATCCTGACAACACCCAGTTGCGACGTGGCACCGGGAAGGTTGGCGATGGCTCTATGACTGTGAATCAATCTCAGGGAATTGAGGACATGACGGACGGAAGCAGCAACACACTGATGTTCTCTGAAATCAAAGCCTACACGCCTTACTTCCGGGATGCAGGTGGTGCACCGACCGCCGCACCGGAGAATCCAGCGGATGTCGTTGGCCTCGGAGGAAGCTTCAAGAGCAACTCAGGGCACACGGAACAAGTTGATGGCCGAGCACATCAGACAAGCTTTACCGCTTTGTTCACGCCGAACACAAAAGTCATCCACACGGTTGACGGTGTCGAATACGACGTCGATTACAACAGCCAACGTGAGGGAAAATCAACAACCGAACCAACCTACGCAGCGGTCACCTCGCGCAGCTATCACTCGGGTGGCGTGAACGTCACGATGGTCGATGGTTCAACTCACTTCGTCAGCGACGACATCGAGCGGTCCAACTGGTGGGCCATGGCGACCCGCGATGGTGGCGAGATTGTTGAAGAGTTTTAATGTCATCAGCAGCTAACAATCCATCTTAGCACCCAACAGCCCCGCCAAAATTTGGCGGGGCTGATGCTTTGAGGGAACGCTTGACGAGAATACCAGTTTGCAGAAAAACGCTTAAAAACTAAGCATTTACCGTTTCGTTGCCCAACGCTCACCACGAGGTAAGATCCGGTCGGTCGGCCGCGACGAACGGACAAGCCACTCAAACGACCGAGTCCAAGATCACGCTCGATCAACTGTCCCGCAGCGCAGGACAAGTGTTGATCAGGGACAATCCGAGGTTTTTTGGAGGGCGGCGAGGCTGGTTTGACCACTTTGATGCGTCCGTTAGAATCCCTCGCTGGCAAGCAAGGACGGCGTTAATCGTCGGTTGCTCGCAAACACGAGATCATCAATCACTGCAGGCTTTTTTGCAAATTACCAACGTGGAGAGAAACATGGCAACCGAATTTAGTTCCGAATCCTTTGACGCTGAAGTGCTTAAGTCGGACCAACCTGTCTTGGTCGACTTTTGGGCACCTTGGTGTGGCCCTTGCCGTCAACTGACG
>CAZLFF010000105.1:0-3675 GCA_964558755.1 uncultured Pirellulaceae bacterium | reverse complement strand
AACTTACGCCGGTCATCGATGAACTGGCCACTGAAAACACGGCCGCCAAAGTTGGCAAGCTCAACGTGGATGACGCCCAAGATCTGGCGATGAAGTACGGTGTTACCGGAATTCCAGCCTTGATCTTGTTCAAAGGCGGCGAAGTCGTCGAGCAGGTCACCGGCGTCCAGCCAAAGGCCAAGCTGCAAGAGCTGATCGATCGTCACACCGCCTAAGCGATCGTTCACGAAAGGTCCAAAAAATTTAGACCGGGAGAGCTCAAACCACCGTCTGTCCGGGATTTGGCTCACCTAAAGATTGCTCCAAGAAAAACCAAACCCCGACGAGAGCTTTTCGTCGGGGTTTTTGTATTGGCACAGAGAAATATTGAGAGGGCGTTTCGAACTAGATTATTCAAACAAACGCATCACCGAGAATCGCATCACGGAGAATCCAGTGGCTTGGCATGAGCCGCTGAAGCCCATCACAAATCAAAACGTTAGCAAAAGACGGATCCCTCGCTGACGCATCCGGTTGTGATTTCGAGCGGGCCGTTAGTTCGACGCCAGAATTTTCAAGTCCGGAGCGATCTGCTCGACTTGCTCGGCCATGTAGTTCTTGACCTTGGCTGTTGTTTTAAACTTCATCGCCGTTTCGACGATCTGTTCTGCCTGTTGAATCGAAACCTGACTGGTCAATTGCTTGATCGACGGGACGAACGCGGGGCTCATGCTAAAACGCCGCAATCCCATCCCCAGCAGCAACAAAAATGCTCGCGGCTTGCCGGCCATTTCGCCACAGACGGTGACCGGCACGTTGGCTCGGTTACAGGCCGCGATGACGTTTCGCAGCACAATCAGAACCGCTGGTGCCAGCGGTTGGCAAAGGTGGCTAACCTTGGGGTTATCGCGGTCAGCGGCCATTAAATATTGAACCAAGTCATTGCTACCGATCGAAACGAAATCTACTTGGTCGAGCATCGTCTCGATCGTCATCGCGGCGGCCGGGACCTCCAGCATCATCCCGACCTCGATCTTTCGAGTCTTCATTCCTCGACCCTCCAAGTCCTTGTACGCCTTGCGCACCATTGAGCGCAGCTTGCGGACTTCCTCCAGCGTGGTCACCATCGGGAACATGATGCGCGTCTTGCCGCTGGGAAACTCGCTCGCCGCCCGCACGATTGCGCGAATTTGAGTGTTAAAGAACTCGGGATGCTGGAATGACAAGCGGATACTGCGCCAGCCCATGAACGGGTTCGCCTCTTTGTGATCGTGCCCCAAATAGGCCACGGTCTTGTCGCCACCAATATCCAACGTGCGAATGGTGACGTCATGGTTCGGGCTGGCCTGGATGATTTCCCGGTAAATGTCGTATTGCTCGTTCTCGTCCGGGACGTCCTTGTGAGTCAAATACAGGTACTCGGTTCGGTAAAGCCCGATGCCGGACGCTCCCATCGCAATCGAGGCCTTCGCATCGGTGACGCCGTTAATATTGGCCTGCAGTTTGATGTCGACTCCGTCTTTCGTCCGAGCCGGCAGGTCACGGTTGGTGGCCAGTTTGTCTTTGAGGTCAACAAATTCGCGTTCGAGTTTTCGGTACGCGGTCAGGGTTTCGATCGCGGGGTTGATTTCAATAATCCCGTGGCGACCATCGACGACGATCGTGTCACCGGTTTTAACTTTTCGCAAAATCCCCTTCACACCCGACACAGCTGGGATGCCGCGACTGCGAGCAATAATGGGGGCGTGGCTGGTTTGGCTACCGGCTTGAGTCACAATGCCCTGCACATCAATGGGCCCCAACGCCACCGCTTGGGACGGCAGCAATTCGTCAGCAACAACAATCAGAGGGCCGTCGATCGAATCCTGATCGGGCTTGAGCACCTCAGACATGTGCGAGCTAAGCCGAACGATCACGTCTCGTACGTCGTTCAATCGTTCCTGCAGATAGTCGTCATTCGTCCGCGAAAACAATGCGGTGTACTCACCCAACAACCGGTGCAAGGCCGCCGCAGCCGACATTCGCTCCTCGACCACCCAGTCACGAATCTTTTTCGTAAACGCGGAGTCTCTGAGAATGGACTGATGGACGGCGAAGATCGACGCCTCTTCGTGGCCGACCTGAGCATCAACCTTCCGCTCGAGCGCACGCAGGTCCGAGGCGGCTTTATCGCGAGCCGTTTCGTAGTTTGCCAGTTCGGCGGTGACCTCGGAATCTTCTAGGCGTTTGGAGCCCGGTTTCACGTAAATCTCATGAATCACGTAAGCCGTTCCAATGGCAATGCCCGGCGAAACCGGAATTCCTCGTCTCATGCCCTAAATTTACCACTCGGCAGCACCCCTGACAAACGGGCCAAGGGCGGCCGAGCCGCTCATAGCCTCAGATTAAGGGCAGCTCGGCTGTAGCTCCGGCCGCTCCGGGTCCGGCACGGGGAATATTCAGCGGGCCCCGGGCAAACCGAGCCGGCACCGCTCCCAACCATTAAGTTGAGCCCAAACAACCGTTATTGAGAGCCGATATCGGTTGGACTATACTTTCGAGCTTAATGGAGCCGATCCTACCGGCGTTTCCTGATACCGACACGCCAAACCCAACCGCCAGCGATATGCGTTTCTCTCAGCTTGATCGAATTTTGACGCTCGAGAAAGGCAAATCGATAACGGCTGTCAAAGGCTTGGCATTGTCAGAGGAGTACCTACAGGATCACTTTCCTCGGTTCCCCATCATGCCAGGGGTGCTGATGATGGAGTCCATGTTTCAGGCGAGTATGTGGTTGGTTCGAGTATCGACCGATTTTCAATTCGCCAAAGTCAGATTGCGGCAATCCAAGAGTGTGAAATTCCAAGGCTTCGTACAGCCGGGCAGTTCACTGATCGTCTCGGCAGAAATCAAATCACAGAAAGACAGCCTGACGACACTGAAGGTTTCCGGGTCGATTGACGGCAGCGTAGCCACCAGTGGCCGCTTAGTTTTGGACGCATTTAATATGGCCGAACGTGAGGGTCTTGACCCGGCACTCGACCACCTAATGAACAACAAGTTCCGCCGAAAGTACAAAATCATGTGCGACCAGCTTGATCCTTCCGGACCGGCCTTGCATACGCCGGCAATTTTAGCGGCGACTTAATCGATATAGAATTGCGAAAAAAACAAACGATTGCTCCGAAAATTATTTCGCGGGCAAATCTCAACGAACAAGTTTACTTTTTTTACACGGAGACTGTGACGAATGCCAGTTAACCCTGAGGTCTTTGGCAAGGTACAAGAAGCACTGGTTGATGCCTTGGGTGTCGACGACGACGAAGTGACAGAAGAGGCCACCATGGTGGGTGATCTGGGCGCAGAATCGATCGATTTCTTGGACATCGTTTTTAAGCTCGAAAAGGCTTTTGACATTTCGATCCCTCGTGACGAGCTGTTCCCCGACGACATTTTGACCAACGCCGAGTTCATCGCCGACGGCAAGGTGACCGACGCGGGTTTGGTGAAGCTAAAAGAGCGGATGCCATTTGCCGACCTATCCAAGTTCGAGCAGAATCCGTTGGTTCAGGATTTTGGCAACCTGCTAACCGTCAAAGACCTGTGCAAGTACGTCGAAACCAAGATCGCGTAGCACCAGCGAATCAAAATACATCAAAGGTCCGCCGATCAAATCGGCCGGGCCTTTTCGTATTTAAGCGTGACAACCGACCACAT
>CAZLFF010000104.1:6808-13478 GCA_964558755.1 uncultured Pirellulaceae bacterium | reverse complement strand
CGTTTCAGACGATCGTGTTCATGGTGCTGGGCTTCGTGACCTTTGTGTCGCTGGCGAACAAGATCGGTGGTGGCGAGTCGTTGATTGAGAGCCTGAAAGCCGCGTCGGCACAAGTTGAGGTTTCCAAAACGACTCGTGCGGAGATGTCGTCCACCAAGTTTTTCACTTACCTGCTAATCCCGCTGTCGGTTGGCATGTTCCCGCACTTGTTCCAACATTGGCTAACGGCGAGATCGGCCAAGAGCTTCAAATTATCCGTTGTGTGTCACCCGATTTTCATCATGATCGTGTGGGCTCCGTGCGTGTTGATCGGCATCTGGGCGACGACCCAGAACATTCCGCCGGTGATTTCAGCCAACGGTGTGCTGCCGTTTTTGGTCAAGACGAAGCTGACGACCTGGTTAGCAGGCTTGCTGACCGCCGGAATCCTCGCCGCGATCATGTCGTCACTTGATAGCCAGTTTCTCTGCGTCGGTTCGATGTTCACCAACGATATTGTTGAACACTACGTAGGCAAGGAACGGGTCTCCGACACCGCCTCGGTTTGGATCGCTCGCGGGTTCGTGATCTTGGTCGTGGCCGTGACTTACTACCTTAGCTTGAAAGGTTACAAGAGCGTGTTCACTCTGGGCGTCTGGTGCTTTAGCGGTTTCGCATCGTTGTTCCCGCTAGTTTTCGCCTCGCTGTATTGGAAACGCTTGACCGCCGCCGGAGCGTTGTCGGGCGTTTTGGCGATGGTGGGCAGTTGGCTGTATCTATTCCGAGACTCGGGCTGGGGAGCCAACCGATCGTACGCGATCAACGTACCGATCGGCGAAGGTGCTGAAATCATGCCCGTCGTGGCGATCTTCTTGTGCACGCTGGTCGCGATGGTCGCCACGTCGTTGATAACAAACCCACCAAGCGACAAAACACTGGCCAAGTTCTTCAATTAGGCTCTGTGTAACGAGACAAGCACGAAGCGCGAGCGAGAACTTTACTCCCAATGTCAGCACGCCACCGTAAGAAAATGAACTCCGTCGAAAGCGACGAGCACTTCATTCAAATGATGGAGTGGCTGGCGCTGGAGTCGCAGGCAGAAGTGGAACGGATGGCCGAGCGACGCCAGCGAATGAACTCGGCGACGGCCGAGAAAGGTGGCGAGACGATTCTTGATCTGGCGATCGTCGATCACCTCAACGGGCTCGGCGGACGGCATCTGTTCTCGTTCAAGCGCCGCGACATTAACAAACCCATGCCATGGCATCGACTACGAGTCGGCTCACCCGTCGTTGTTTCCGACTTCCATGACGCTTCGGGGGAGTCCATTTCAGGGGTCGTCAGCAGCCGCAGCAAGGATAGCATCCAGGTCGCGGTCGATCATTGGCTGGACAGCGAAACCTTTCGCATCGACCTGGCCGCCGACGAGGTTACCCGACAACGACAACTGGCCGCCATCACCACCGCCAAGGACTCACGAGGACGCCTAGGGCACCTGCGGGAGGTGATGATGGGTGAAAAAGCACCGCGTTTCGCTGAGGAATTACCCGACGTTCAATTTCGCGCGAACTTGAACGAATCGCAACAGCAGGCGGTTCGTTTCGCGTTGGCCGCAGAGGACATCGCCATCATTCACGGGCCACCCGGCACCGGCAAAACGACGACGGTGGTCGAACTGATCGTGCAGGCCATCGAGCGTGGTCAAAGCGTTCTGGCGTGCGGGCCCAGCAACACCTCAGTCGATAACCTGCTGGAAAAATTGATCGCGGCCAAACAAAAAGTCGTCCGCATCGGCCACCCGGCTCGCGTGGCCGAGCGATTGCGGGACCACACGCTCGATGGGCTAGTCGAGCAACATGAAAACCAATCAGTAATCCGCGACCTGTACCGTGAAGCCGAACAACTCTTCCGCCGCGCGGCTAAGTGGACTCGCAGCAAACGGGCTCGAGGCGAGCGACAGGAGATGCGTCGCGAGGCGAGCGAGTTGAAACAACACGCTCGACTGATGGAGAAGCAAGCGATCGATTCGACGCTCAACCGAGCCAACGTCATCTGTGCAACGACAACGTTTAACGAGAGCGTTCTGGGCGAGCGATGGTTTGATTTGGTCGTGATCGACGAAGCGTGCCAGAGCGTCGAACCCGGTTGTTGGCAACCGATCCTGCGCTGTGACAAGGTCGTAATGGCGGGCGATCCGATGCAGCTGCCGCCGACGGTGCTATCCAGCGAAGCGGCTCGGCAAGGTTTCGCGACAAGTCTACTTGAGCGACAGCTGAAACTGCACGGGGACGCGGTGACCCGGCTGCTGAACGTCCAGTATCGGATGCATCGTCAGATCATGACGTTTTCGTCGGACCACTTTTACGAGGGCCAGCTGATCGCAGACACTAGCGTCATCGAACATCGGCTGTCGGATCTTCCGAGCGTTACAGAGAACGAACTAACAACCGAGCCGGTAACATGGATCGACACGGCTGGGGCGGGCTGGGATGAGGAACTGGAACCGGATGGCATGAGCCGTCGCAATCCCGAGGAAGCTCGACTGGTTTTGAAAAAAATCCAAGGCTTAATCGACGCTGGGCTAACCGCAAAAGACATCGCCGTCATCGCACCATACGCGGCTCAAGTGCGGATGATTCGCCAGCTTGCGAATGATGGGTTGGGGGAATCGGATCTAGAAGTCGACACCGTGGACGGATTTCAAGGCCGCGAGAAGGAAGCCGTCGTGATCTCGCTGGTGCGATCAAACAAAGACGGGGAGATCGGATTCTTGTCGGACGAACGCAGAATGAACGTCGCGTTAACTCGGGCAAAGCGAAAGTTGATCGTCATCGGCGACAGCGCAACGCTGGGAGGCCACGAATTCTACGGTTCATTACTCGAGTACTTCGAGCAACAGGGCGTTTATCACACGGTCTGGGAAGAGATTAACTAACCGCGAATCAACCATTGTACCCAACAAAATGTGGTCCGCTGAGCTTACTCCAGCTCTCGGATCTCGACACGGCGGAACTCGACTGGATGGCTCTCCGATTGAAGCGATATCGTGCCACCCGTTAGTTGAAAATCCTCGGGCTTCTCTTTTCCCGCGTACCAGTTGGCGACAACTTCTTCGGAAACCTTCAACCCGTTCATTACCTCGGGCACGTTCGAATCCAATTGCGGCTGGTGGTATTCCAGCACAACTTGGCCATCATGCTTGTGGCGTATCACCTCGTTGCCGCGGACCTCCAACACGATTGTCACCCATTCGCCGACGCGGACTTTGGGCCCAGTCGAGTCAAAACAATGCGGCTCAAACAGCTTTCCGTCGCGGACGACAGTTGTGCCGGGCGTACAGCACCGCAGTGTCTGCTGACCTTCGCCGTTGTCATCAACCGCTTTCAGCTGCACCTCGATCGATGCCGGAAAGGTTTGGTCAATGGTCATCTCTGCCGGGTCTTGACCGTGGATCATGATACCGCTGTTGAACTCCGCCCAACCGGCTCCTCCGGCACACTGCTGACCCACGAGCCGATACTCCACGCGCAGGTCATAATTTGAAAATGGGGTTTCGTAGAACAGATGACCGAAGCGAGCTTGGAAAACGTTGTCCGGCTTTTTGGGATCGGCTTTGTACTGATCGAAGCTGACCTTCAGCAAGCCATCTTCCACGCGAAACGTCCGCAGCGGGTCCTCGCCCAGCGGTGAAAATCGAATTTTGGGCGTCCAGCCGGTCAAATCCCTGCCGTTAAAAAGCGGCCGCCAGCCGTCCGCGTCGGCCTCCGCCAGGTCCAAGACCGCCTCTGATTCGGGGGATTGGGAGTCGACCGCCGACTCGCCACAGCCGTCCACCGAGGCAATCAGGCCGATCAAAAATGAGAACATCAGGCAAGTAGCGGGTGAAATCGCGGGCATTTTCGTTCAGACCCTCTTGGTTTGAGTGCGTTTACGCGGTTTTGGTAATCTTGGCCCGCCGGTCGTCCGATAACCGGGGAATTAGGGACGGGAGCAAGCCTCGGAAACCCCGCTGCCCTGCCAATGTCAATTTGGCTCATGCGACCAGCGGCCGAACTTTATGTCTTGCAGCAAGATTTTCATTTTGCATAATGTGGGGCCGCGTTTCTGAACGCTGAGCCGTCCCGGGCTCGCGCCGCGGCCGACAATTCAATTAGATCAAAACACGACAACAACACAATCATAGGGTGACAGTCCATTGGCTAAGATGCGTAGAAAGATGACTCGGCGGAAGCCCAAGACCAACGTGAAAACCGTCCGCAAGGATCCGTTGTACGTTGACGGCGAGCGTCCGAGCCCAATGTACGTGGACTACAAGGATGTTGAGCTGCTGAAGAAGCTGGTTAACCGTCACGGCAAAATCGTCGGTCGTCGCAAGACAGGCTGCACCGCGATCAGCCAACACGCCGTCACCGACGCGATCAAGCGAGCCCGTTTCATGGCCTTGCTGCCCTACGTTGGCGATTAATGTTGTCTGCGACCACGAATCAACGAAAGGCCTGTCGGATCACCGGCGGGCCTTTTTGCGTCCGTCACTCAAACGCGGTCTAACATGCCTGAAGTTTTCAAAACCAAACGACGCGTCGAGTTCCGCGAAACCGACACCGCTGGCATCGTGCACTTCTCGAACTTCTTCGCGTACATGGAACAGGCCGAGCATGAACTGCTTCGTCATGTCGGCATGGGCGTGATCTGCGAAATCGATGGTCAGTCGATCAGCTTTCCCCGAGTCAACGCTGAATGCAATTACCGGCTGGCGATTCGTTTCGAAGACGTTATCGACATCCACGTGACGATCGATCGTATCGGGACCAAAAGCATTAAGTACGCATTCAATTTCTTTTTGGACGACAAGCCCGTTGCCGACGGCTCAATCACCGTCGCCTGCTGCGAATTCCAGCATGGCCAGGCTCCCATCGCGATCCCAACGCCCCAAAAATTCATCGACGCAATCAAGCCATGGGCAAAAGGCAAGGCGTGATAACGTGCACGGAACGCACAACAAAGTTTCCTCCGCTAAAAACTGCACCCTTTCACCTTTGTCCAACTATCTTCAAAACCTAACCGTCCGGTTGGCCGAGGGCATCGGTCGCCTGCCCGCCGAGCAAGTTAACCGGCACGCCAACTACCTGCGTGCGGCCCAGCAACCCGACGGTGGCTTCGCCGGTCGCATGGGTGGCAGCGATTTATATTACACCGCGTTCGCGCTGCGAGGTCTGTCGGTCCTAGGTCAGTTGGAGGGTGAGGTCGCCGAGCGTGCGGGCGGTTTTGTCCGTCAGCAAATGTCCAGCAAGCAGACGATCGTTGACTTTTTCTCGCTGTTTTACGCTGCTGCTTTGTTGCTGTTAGCAGGAGTCAACGTGTTCGAGAACGCCGATGATCGCTGGCCAGATCAGGTCGCCGATTTCCTCGACACGCTACGACGTGAGGACGGTGGCTACGCGAAAGCGGCGGCAGGTCATGCTGGTAGCACCTATCACACGTTCCTTGTGCTGTTGGTGCTAGAATTGCTCGATCATCCGTTGCCTGACCGGGACGGAGTAATCCGATTCCTCGAATCGCAACGCGAGGCCGACGGAGGCTGGCGAGAGATCCGCGCGAGCAAACGTGCGGGCACCAACCCAACCGCCGCCGCCGTCGCCAGCCTGCTGATGCTCGACGGCATCGACGAAGCGGCCGACCCGGAACTTGTTGCCACGACGCTGGACTTCTTGGTCGAAATGCAAACGGACGAGGGCGGCCTGCGAGCCAACACACGCATACCGATCGCGGATCTGCTAAGTTCATTCACCGGCGCGTTGACGCTGGTTGATTTGCAGGCACTCGACGAGATCGACGTTCCCGCGATGGCAAAGTTCGTCAACGCCATGGAACGGCCTGCGGGAGGATTCCAAGCCGCCGCTTGGGACGACGCCCACGATGTCGAATACACGTTCTACGGCTTGGGCTGTTTGGCACTGTTGGCAAACCACAACTCGACCTAAAAATTCTGCATTTCGAACTCCAGATCCCCCTTCATGCCCGATTTCATCGCTCAAGACATTGTCAAAGAGTTCGCCACAGCAACCGAACGCTTGCGCGTTTTGGATGGCGTTAACGTGGAACTTAATCGAGGGCAAAACTTGGCCATCGTTGGGCCCAGCGGGAGCGGCAAGAGCACCTTCTTGCATCTAGCAGGAACCTTGGACCGACCGACATCCGGTTCGATCCAGTTGATGGGCACCGACGTTTGTGGCCTCGCGGAAAACCAGCTGGCTGCGTTTCGCAACGAGCAAATTGGTTTTATTTTTCAGGAACACCACCTGCTGCCGCAACTGACGGCGATTGAAAACGTACTGCTGCCGACTCTTGTAGCTGGAAAATCAACCGAAACCCACTACGCCCGGGCGAGCGAACTCTTGCAGCAAGTAGGTCTCAAAGACCGAACGTCCCATCTACCTGCCGCGCTGTCCGGTGGCGAAAACCAGCGGGTCGCGGTCGCTCGGGCGTTGATCAATGACCCGGTGTTACTGTTGGCCGACGAACCCACGGGCAGTCTCGACCAAGCCAACGCGGACAAGATCGGGCAGCTGTTACTCGATCTGCAAACCGCTTCCAACGCGATCCTGATTTGCGTCACCCACAGCCAGCGGCTGGCAGATCGATTCCAGCAACAGATGCAATTGGCAGAACGATCGTCCTAAGCCATCGGTAT
>CAZLFF010000104.1:0-6798 GCA_964558755.1 uncultured Pirellulaceae bacterium | reverse complement strand
CTTTGCCCCGCCAACTTGGTGCACGAACCTTGCTGTCAGGGTCACGGCCGCGGTTCCCAACGCGATCACGATGCCGTACCACAACCCAATCGGGCCGAGCCGAAACGTGTAGCACAGCAGCAAGCAGGCCGACAACCCAACCACCCAGTACGACAACAACGACAGAAGCATTGCGGCCTGGGTATCTTTTAGACCACGCAACCCAAACGACGCCGCAACTTGCAACGCGTCGACCAGCTGGAACATGGCAGCCACTTTCAAGAACGAGACCGCAATCTTGGCGGTTTGCATGTTTTCTGGATCGTCGATGTCGAAGTAACCCCCAAGTATGAACTCGGGCAAGAACCAGAAGACCAGGCCCGAAACCATCGCACACCCAACGGCAACCAGCATTCCCGCGTATCCTGCTTCAGCGGCATCCGCCAGCGAGCCGCGACCGATCGCGTTGCCGACACGGACCGAAGCCGCCAACCCGATCCCCAGCGGAATCATAAAGCTGATCGACGCCGACTGAATCGCAATCTGATGGGCGGCCAAAGGAGCGTCACCAAAGTTCCCCATCAAAAACGCCATCAAGCTGAACAGGCCCATTTCAAAACCGATCGTGATCCCAATCGGAAAGCCGATCCGAGCGATCTCTTTGATCGTTTCTAATTGCGGGAAAGGACGCAGCGACATGACCGGGCACTGTCGGTATCGAAAATGAATGTACACCACCGCCACGCCAAACAGCACCGTGTACACAATCGCGCTCGCATAGCCCGTCCCGACCAAGCCCAACGCCGGCGCGCCGAGCCAGCCGAACATTAGGATGTTGTTGAACAACACATTCAGACCAATTCCCAAAAAGAAGATCAGGACAATCGGCGTCGTATTGCTGTGCCCCTCTAAGAACCCACGCAGCACGAACAACCCGAACGTCGCCGGCAAACCCCACGAGATCGCGCGCAGGTAGGCGGCTGCTAGGTCCGCGGTTTGTGGCGTTTGCCCACTCCAGATCAGCAACGGCTGAACCGTCTGAAATACAATGGCGCTTAGCGGGACCATGCATATCGCCAACCACAAAGCCTGCTGCGCCGCGTGTGAGGCTTCGCCTTCGTTTTTGGCACCGACCGCCTGTGACACCATCGGGCCCACCGCCAGCAGCATCCCTGACAAAATAAAAACCACGAAAAAGAACACCGTGCCGCCAATCGCGATCCCCGCAAGCGACTGCTCACCCAACCGCCCGACCATCATCGTGTCGATAAACGACAGCGAATTCTGAGCCAACTGCGCGACCACCAACGGCCCTGCGATGCGCAGCAAGCCTCTGAATTCGCCGGGGCTGGGGATGAATGACATCAAACGGGAGCGTACAAGCGTTAGAACGGTTGGCCGGTCGCCGCCCGGACAGGCCCGCGGCGCGGTGAAACAGTAAAGTCAGTTTGCGTGAGCAAAGGTTCGGCCAGATTGTGGCCGTTTTTGACCACGCCGCAACCGCAACCATCATCGCGCGGCCAAAGTTCCCAAATCATTTCCAGCGGAAAATCTTCAGGCTCTTTAAGTCTCTGACAAACAACCGCTCGGGCGTCACCGCGAGATGAGCCCACGTGTCATCGCCCACTTTCCGCTTGTCGATGACCCGGAACTCGTTAGGATCCACTGCGACCAGGAGCAATTCCCCGCGCTCGTCCAAGGCCATGATTTTGTCACTCGTCGCGACCAGACTGGCGTATTTCCCAAACGGCTTGGACCGCCATTGGATTTTTCCCGTCGCCAAGTCATAGCAAGCAAAACGCTGATTCTTCAAACGAAGATAGGCGAAACCATCGATCAACACGGGCGAGGTCATGTATCCCTGCTGCCCCGCGTTCCATTTTTGCTTGACCTGAAACTGGTCACCCACCTTTTCGATGCCCAGCATCTGCGTCGTTCCACCATAGGTCGACACGAAAATGCCATCCTGAAAAACGGTAGGTGTCACAATATTCATACCGCGAAAGGCAGGGATATCGTGCGACCAAAGCACCGTACCTTGCTCGATCTCAACGCCGTGTAAAGTCGTTCGTGTTTGCACAATCAGCTGCCGCGTGTTGGCAAGGGTTGCCACATAAGGCGACGAAAACGCACTACCATTCATGCCTCCGCCGTCTTTCAAAACCGTCCAAACGGTCTTGCCCGTTTGCTTATCCAATTTTTGCAACCCGCCACCGGCCTGCACAAACAGAAAATCCCCGTCGACCAATGGACTGGAGACGAACCCGAACGCGGGCACGGACGATTTGGTTTCTTGAGGAAAATCACGTTTCCAAACGATCTGGCCGTTGCTCGCGTCCAAGCAAACCAACACGTCCTTCATGCCGGCAACGAATAACCGCCCGTTGTCATAAGCCGGCGTCGCGCGAATCCAGCTACCGTTGGCAGCGGCGAAAAAGGGGACTCGCATAGAGCCCTTCCAACTGGCAGACCAGAGCTTCGCGCCGGTTGAAACTTGAAAGGCCGTGACCACCTCTTGGCCGTCAGCGGTCTCGGTTACGAACACCCGGTCGTCAACCACGATCGGACCACTGTAGCTGGCCTGCAACGGAATCGATCGCTCCTCGATCAAAACCTCCTCGCCCAAGGAATCGGGCCACTTCACACCCGCCGCAGTGCCGTCGCGCTGAGGACCACGCCACTGGCTCCATTCCGTCTGGCCTAACGTCGGTCCGGCCGTAAACAGAACGCAGGTCATGCAAACGAGCAACCGACCAGTAAAACGAAAGGGAGAGTGAGTTCGAATGGACATGGTGGCCATCGTTTCCGTGAATTGCCGTGACGTAAAATTTCCGCGTGGACGCTTTACCGATTCGATTCTCGGCATTTCACAACGATTGTCGATACGAGAGTTAATTACCAACCAGCAATCGTGCATCACTTGGCGGTCACCGTGTTGCGGAGCGAATTGGTTTTCCCGGATAATGGGGCTTCTAAGCCAACATCCGGTCCATTCCGCAGTCGGCAGTCACCCACTCAAACGCTTCGCCGCCAGCTTATGTTTTCTCGCCACTCACTGACCAAAAGCAGCCTTCTGCATCATTGGCGATCAAATCTGGCCATCATTTGCGGCGTCGCGGCGGCAACAGCCGTACTCTCGGGTGCGTTGATGGTGGGCGATAGCATGCGAGGCAGCCTGCGTGATTTGACACTCGATCGGATTGGAAAAATTGATCACCTAGTCGTTTCCGACGGCTTCTTTCGAATGGAGTTGGCCGATGAACTAATGCAGGCCAAGCCCGGCGACATCTCGTACGAACAAGTTCAGCCGATCATTTACTTCCCCGGCGGAACCGTTGAAAACGAAGGCGGGCAGGGAAGGGCGTCGGGCGTGACCGTGATCGGAACGACACCCAGTTTTCCGGATCTTGACCAGTCCGACATTTGGCCCGCCACTGGCATGCCGCTCGGCGAAAGCGTCATTGTCAACCAAGCCTTAGCCGACGATCTCGGAATCACTGCTGCTGAGGTGGCCGGCGGATCCGCAACCGTCACGCTACGGATCCCCAAACGTGGACAGCTGCCTTCGGATAGCTCGCTGGGCAAAAAAGAAGGTTTGATCGAGAGTCTTGTCAACCTGAACGTGACCTCGATCGTTCCCGCAACAGGCCTCGGGCGATTCGGGCTGCACCCGACTCAAGCGGACCCTCTCAATTTGTACCTGCCCATCGAAATTCTCCAAGACGCACTCGCGCGGACGGTGCTAAAGCACAAATCATCACCGCGACAGGCGAACATGCTGCTGGTCTCCGATGGCGATCGTGCCACGAGATTCGACCGACTGCAGATCGCACTGCGACCGCGGCTGGAGGATCTCGGTTTGATCCTCAAACGAGCCAAGCAAACTTTTACAAGCGACGCGGATGCAAACACTGAAGCCCGGTCGTCCGAAACCGTGTTCGACTACTGGTCACTTTCGTCCGAGCGATTGGTGATGAACGAATCGGTGGTCGAAGCCATCCAATCCGCCGATGTCGATGCGAAACCCGTGTTCACTTATTTGGCCAACGACCTGCGGATCGCTGACGGCGTGTCCGAATCGGGCATTCCGTTTTCGATGATCGCGTCAATCGATTTCGACAAACGCTTCCAACCAAAATCTGCCATCACCGGCCAACCCATCGCGCCGCTGAAGGCGAACGAAATGGTGCTCAATCGCTGGGCAGCCGAAGACCTAAACGCAAAACCAGGGGACACCATTGCGGTCACCTACTTCGAACCCGAATCCACATCAGAATCTGCACAAGCGGACGGGACTGGCCAAGTCGAACGGACGGTGAACCTAAAACTGGTGGACGTGGCGACTGTGACTGAGCCCATCGAGGGCCCCACCGTGCGGCGACGCGGGAAGGTAACTCCGGCCGAGTACGATCAACGGCCGGCGGTAACAAACGACCCGGATCTCACCCCCGAAGTCCCCGGCCTGACTGACGCGGCATCGATCGAAAACTGGGACTTGCCGTTCGAGACCGCCGGCAAAATACGCTCGCAAGACGACGAGTACTGGGAACTCTTTCGGACAACGCCCAAGGGTTTCGTTTCGCTAGAAACAGGACAACAACTGTGGGACAGCCGCTTTGGCCACGTCACCAGTTTTCGCATTCCGGCTTCGATTCCAATGCAGGAAGCGGAGCCTCGGTTAAGAATCGCTTCGCAATTGCAACAATCGAAGGGTAGCACGGGCCTCGAAATCGTACCGATCCGAGAACGTGGCCTCGCCGCATCGTCGGGCTCAACGCCTTTCGACGCCTTGTTCCTGGCGCTGAGCATGTTTGTGATCGGGGCGGCGTTAATTCTAGTGGTGTTGCTGTTTCGATTGGCGATGCAACAACGGTCGGCTGAGCTAGGCGTGCTGGCGGCGGTAGGGTTTGGTCAGCGAACGGTGCGGCGAATCTTCTTAACGGAAATGTTGTGCGTCGCGGGGATCGGAGCTTGGCTGGGTGTTCAGTTGGGAGTGGGCTATGCGGCATTGATGGTTCACGGATTGACGACTTGGTGGGTCGGAGCGATCTCGCGCCCGTTCTTACAGCTGCAAATCAGCCCGACCAGTTTGATCATCGGATTGTTAGGTGGCCTAACGATTTGTGCGATCACGATCCTCGGCTCGCTGCGATTGATCGGCCAGCAAAGCGCAACCAGTTTGCTGGCGGGAAGAATCGAGAGCAAAACGGTCTCGCGACATCAAAGACCGGCTCGACGTTGGCTGGCAGCCGCTCTGTTCGTGATCGCGTTGGGGCTGAGCGTTTGGGCGGCCAGGCTCGCCGGAGAAGCTCAGGCTGGTGTTTTCATGGGCGCGGGCAATTTGGTTTTGACTGCGTTGCTGCTATGGGTACACCAATGGTTGTCGCGTGCCGACGGTCATGGTGGTGCTGACGGACCGCGACAGCCAACACTCCCAACGGTAGGGGCTTTAGCAAGCCGTGCCGCGCGGCGCAATCCGTTGCGCAGCACGTTAACAATTGGTTTGGTTGCCGTGGCGAGCTTCTTGATCGTTGCAGTCAGCAGTTTCCGCTTGAGCCCTAACGAAGCAGGCACGGCGGGCTTCGATTGGATCGCGACAACGAGCCAGCCAATCATGAAACCGATCGCCTCCGACGCCAACCAAGCCGCAACGGTTTTCTCCGTTCGTCACCACAACGCCGAAGACGCCAGCTGCAACAACCTCTACCAATCGACTCAGCCGCAGGTCCTAGGCGTACCCGAATCCTTCATCGCTTCCTTTGATCCCGGCCAGCCCAACGCGACAACTCCTTTCGCGTGGGGTGGGACGCAGGCGGCAACCGAAGCCCAGCAAGCCAACCCCTGGCGACTGCTCAGCGGCGAAGCTCACGCTGGATCAGCCGCCGACCCGATCCCCGTATTGATCGACAAGAACACGGCCAACTACAGCCTAAAGATTTTCGCGCCAGGGACTCAGTTCAAGACAGAATACGATTCGGGTGAAACGGTCCACTTCGTAGCCGTCGGATTTTTGGCCAACACGATTCTGCAGGGCAGCCTGATCACGTCCGAGTCAAATTTCGTCCGCGCCTTCCCCTCCGCCGCCGGCTATCAGTACTTTTTGGGTCGCGACGGTGCCAGGGCGGATGATGAATCCGCAGTTGCTGCGGCGAACCTCGAGCAAGAATATGGCGACTACGGTTTTGATGCTCGTTCGGCCACGGCGACGCTTGCTGGTTTTATGTCCGTGCAAAACACTTACCTGAGCACCTTCCAAACTCTCGGCGGGCTGGGGTTGCTGCTGGGCACTTTTGGACTCGCCGCCGTGCAGATTCGCAGCGTGCTCGAGCGTCGGCGCGAGCTGGCGTTGATGCAAGCGGTCGGATTCGGGCGTCAGCAGCTGGCTAAAATGATTCTTCTTGAAAGCGTCTGGCTGCTCCTAACGGGTTTGGGCATCGGCCTCGCGGCGGCGTTGTTCTCGACCCTGCCGCATTGGCTGCTTGGAGCCGCGTCGATTCCGTGGCTGGAACTGGCGATCATCTTCGCGGCAATCATCACAACCGGCCTACAGGCAGCCACCCGCGCATCACGAGCCCTCGCGCGGCTGCCGTTGGTCCAAGCGTTGCGAGTCTAGGGTTTCTGGCAAGTCGATTTGCCGGCCCAGTCAATCAATCAACCACGGTTGTGAACTTTTGCTGGTCGTGAACTTTTGCTCAGAGGGACTTGTCTCGATGGCGGTCGCTGAATTAAAATGAATACGTCAGCCAAGGGTTGTTTCGGCAACCACTGCGATGTGCCGGTGTGGCGGAATTGGCAGACGCGATGGATTCAAAATCCATT
>CAZLFF010000103.1:0-13535 GCA_964558755.1 uncultured Pirellulaceae bacterium | reverse complement strand
GAGGGTCCGACGGCGGCAACTGGCAACCGGTAGACGTTCAACTGGCTGGCCCCGAAGTCCCCGCAACCGGTATCTACGCCGACCAAGTCGCTTGGTGGCCCGAACCCGACGTGCGGGAGGCGATCGTTCGCCTACAGATTAGCGATTCCGCCGGCAACACGGTGACTCAACAGCGTCAGGTTACGATCCCCCTGGTCGCGTGGCGCAAACGATCGACCTCAACCGCTCGCCCGCAGCCAAGCGATCAAGGTGCCCCGGTCGTTCGCTCATTGCCGCTGGCCAAGAAACAATTGGGCGGTCACGCTGCGGCGAATTCAGTGGCGACTCAGAAACCCGCGGGAGTCGTTTGCGAGAACGGGGTTTGTCGCTTGGCAAAGAGACCGGCCACGCAACCGGTGACGCAACCCACCGGTCACTCTCAAACCAGTTCGGAACTTTACGGCCTGCCAATTATTCGCAAGACGCCGCCCCAACGCCCCGTCGTGCAGCCAACAAGAAAAATAGCGGCACAACCGACCGCCCGCCAACCGGCCCGTACCGCTCAAGGCAATCCCGGCCGAGTCATCGCGCCGTCGCTGAACTTGATTGGCTCCGAAGTCGAACCCGTCGCGCCGCCGGTTCCTGTTGGCTACGTTGCCGCCGCACCGCAGAATCACTCGATGCTACCGTCGGTTGAGACGTCCGCGAACCAATCGGTTCCGTGGCAAAGCGAAACCCAACGCTGGGCTCCCAAGAATCGGTCGACGTTCGCTACGACACTGAAACCCGACCCTTCGCTTACGCCAGCGACTGCGACGACGTCGCGGCGTCGAGACCGAGATCAAATTCCGGCGAATCCTTCGATCCATTTACAAGAGGGCGATCGCAACATCGTGCAATCGTCAACCAATTTTCCAGCCAACCAGCATCGGGGCATGAGGCCCACCGATGGTGCTCAGTCTGCTGCCAAACGACCGCCAGTTCTGATGCCGCAGACAGGCTCGCCAAGTTCCAACAGTTTGGGACCATTGCAAAATTACAATCAAGGTAGCAACTTGCAAACGGCCAATGAAGCAAATAACTTCGCCGCAGCGGAACCGACAGCGATGAATCGGTTCCAGAAGTCTTCTTACGCACAACCGCGCACGTTGCCGATGCCGGTCTCGCAACCACGTTCGGCCAGCGACGCTGCCATGGCTCGACAGGGCGACCGCCGCGCGGCCCTGCAGATGATCTCGACGAAGCGATTTCGTTTGGACTACGCGATCGACGCCATCGACCCTTCGGGTGTCGCGAAGGTTGATCTGTGGATGACTCGTGACAACGGGCAGGAATGGACGCTGTGGGGCAGCGACCCGGACAACGTCAGCCCGTTCCCAGTTCAGGTCAATGAAGAGGGACGCTACGGCTTCCGCGTGGTGATTCATAGCCGAGATGGCTTAACGGGGCAGGGCCCTTCTCGAGGCGACGCGCCGGACATGTTCATTCATGTCGATAGCCAACCGCCGCTAACCAAGATCACGTCCGTTCCGTACGGACGTGGCAAGGAAGCGGGACGACTGGTGATCAATTGGAGCGTCAGCGATCCTTTTTTGACTCTGCGTCCGATCACCCTGTCGTACAGTCGCGGCCCCTCAGGCCCGTGGACGGTGATCGATCGAGGTTTCCGTAATGTCGGTCGTTACGTTTGGAAAGTCGACGCAAACGTGCCCGAGCGTCTATTCCTGCGCATCGAAGCAATCGATCAAGCGGGCAACGTTGGCGTGCATGCTCTCTCGCAACCGATCGACGTGTCGGGCCTCGTCCCCCGAGGCACCATCCGCGGCGTGGTTCCAGTGCGGTAACCATCCCTTTGTACTCATCACGTTCCACGTGATGCCGCAGTGGCCGAAGCTGACCACTTCCTTCAGTCGGACACAACGAGTGGTGTTCTGCATGGCAAATGTTCTGCATGGCTAACCAACGCCTCGGTTACTGCTTTTATCAATGGCCACGCGTGGGGGCAGTTCGTTCATCACGCGGAGCGTGATGGGTACGTACTCATCACGTTCCACGTGATGAACACCGATCCACATGAACCCCGAGGCTTAATGCCAGACAGGGCTAAGACTGTGTCCCGAAGCCGAGCTGTGTTAGTTTAGGAGGCACCGTACGGTGGCATTACGATTCCGGTCCCTCGCGCTGACACTAATAATGAAGCCCGGCGCGATGGGGAACGCTTCAGCACTTCCTCTAACCCCTCGAAACCTATGCGTTTTTTGCTCGCGATTGCGGTTTGCTTGGCCGCCAGTACGATCTTTGCCGCACCGCTTCAACAAGCCGCGACCGAATCTACCGCTACCGAGGACATTCGACTGAGCGACTTTCAGCCGAAGTCAACCTTGCGAGTACCCAAGACGAATTTGCAGCGAGCCAAGTTCCCCGTCATCGACGTCCATAACCATTTCTTCTTTCGCTACAAGGGTCACCGCGAGCGGTTGGACGATTATGTTCGCTTGATGGACGAGAACAACATTGCAATCGCGGTCAGCCTCGACGGGGTGCTGGGCAAGGAACAAGATCACCTTAATTATTTGGGCAATCATTTGAACCGCCGCTTGGTTACGTTTGCTCACATCGATTTTCGCGGGGAAGGTGACGAAAACGATCCGAAAACGTGGGCCAGCAGTCAGCCGGGCTTCGTCCGCAACTGCGTGGAACAACTGAAAGTCGCGAAGCAGCACGGGATCATCGGGCTGAAATTCTTTAAGATGTTTGGGCTGAACTTCAAGAACGCCGACGGCAGCCTGATAAAAATCGATGACCCGCGATGGGATCCGATTTGGCAAACGTGCGGCGAACTGGGTCTTCCGATCATTATCCACGTCGCCGACCCGATCGCGTTTTTTGACCCGATTGATGCCAACAACGAGCGAATTGAAGAACTGGGGCGGCATCCGGATTGGAGTTTTCACGGCGACGAATTTCCCAGTCGCGATGAACTACTGGCCGCCCGCAACCGCGTGATCGCTCGACACCCAAACACCACCTTTATCGGAGCCCACGTTGCGAACAACGGAGAGGACCTAGCGACGGTCGCGAAGTGGTTGGATGAATATCCGAACTTAGTCGTCGAGTTCGCATCTCGCATCAATGAACTCGGCCGGCAGCCGTACACCGCGCGTGAGTTTTTCATCAAGTACCAAGACCGTATTCTCTTCGGCACTGACGGCCCGTGGGAAACCCAGCGACTAAAACTCTACTGGCGGTTCTTAGAAACGCGCGATGAGTATTTTCCCTACAGCGACAAGACACCTCCTCCGCAGGGCTTTTGGCGAATCTACGGAATTTTTTTGCCGGACGAAGTTCTAAAAAAGGTGTACCACGAAAACGCGTTGCGGATCCTGCCGAGTCTGAGAGAAGCGTTTGACGAGGCCGCGAAGTGACGAGAACACCTCTCGGAACGACACCCCGATTCGACGCGTCCCGGGTGGTCATGACTCACCACGAAGGCACGAAGAACACAATGTCCGTCACTCACTCCTTCGTGAACTTCGTTTCTTCGTGGTTTCTATAACTTTCTGCCGGCAGGGGACTCTTTGCGGCCAAGCGAAGTGACTTTTCGGAAACATGAGTTTATGATTCGTGCTATCGCCGCCGGTCGCTCAGGCTGGTGAGCCCTTGTCTTCGCGCCGTAACGGAAGAGATCAAATGAATCGCTCGATTTTCGGAATATTGATGACGTTGACGTTGGTCTGCGGAACGCCTGTCGTCGCTCAAACGATTACCCTCACGCGAGTCTCATCGAACTTTGCGCGACCGGTCTTTGCAACCTCCGCGCCCGGTGACTCGGGGAAGCTGTACGTGACGGAGCAACACACTGGGCAAGTCCGAGTGATGGACGTGGAAACGGGTTCGATCGAGCCTCAGCCGTTTTTACAGCTCAACAACCTTTCAACCGGCAACGAGCAAGGACTATTGGGACTGGCGTTTCACCCAGACTACGAAACGAACGGCCGGCTATTTGTGAACTACACCAACGGCAGCGGCGACACGGTGGTCGAGGAGTACCAGCGCGGGGCTTCTGGGCAGGCGACTGGCATTGGAACGGCGGTGCTATCCGTCGAACAACCTCAAGCGAATCACAATGCGGGCTGGATCGGATTCGGCCCCAACGGATTGTTACACATTGCCACCGGCGATGGCGGAGCCGCAAATGACTCGGGAACCGGACACGGTCCAATTGGAAACTCGCAAGATATCACCAACAACCTGTTGGGAAAGATCCTGCGGATCGATGTTGATGGCGACGACTTTGCGAGTGATGCGACTCGAAACTACGCCGTCCCAGCGAACAACCCCTTCGTTGGCCAAACAGGTGACGACGAAATTCTGGCATACGGGCTGCGAAACCCGTACCGCAGCAGCTTCGATCGGCGAACCGGAGATCTCTTCATTGCCGACGTGGGGCAGGGGGCTCGGGAAGAGATCGACGTGATCCCCGCTGGCACGGCTGGGCAGAACTTTGGCTGGCGAGTCCGCGAAGGATTCATCGACGGCCCGTTTAACGACCCGGTGCCCAACAACCTAGTCGATCCGATTCACGACTACGACCATTCCACGCTGGGCGGTTTTTCGGTGACGGGCGGCTACGTCTACCGCGGCCCGATCACGGCGCTACAGGGGAAGTACTTTTTCGCAGACTTTGTGACCGACAATCTGTGGTCATTGGAATACGACGGCACCACGGCGACGAGCGTCACGCCCCTGCACGACGAAATTTCCGTCGACTTCGGTGCGTTGAACAACGTTTCATCTTTTGCCGAAGACGAAGAAGGCAATCTGTACGTGATCGAACTTGGTGGCACCATCTATCGGTTCGGTTTCGACCTGCCCGGCGATCTGACTGGCGATGGAAACGTTAACGCGGCCGACATCGATTTGTACGCTGACTTTTTGGGCCAGCCCGCCAATGGCGAAGCCTCATCGATGGACATTGATAATAATGGGTTCATCACACTTGATGATCAACAGCAACTCATCGAGACGTTCGCTCAAACGACCGACGGTGAATTTGGAACGTTGGTTGGCGATATCAATTTTGACGGGCAGGTCGACGTGCTCAACGACGCCGCCACACTGGTTAACTCGCTGGGCAACGAAGGAGAATCGGTTGGCTACGCCAATGGCGATCTAAATGCAGACCGGCGAGTTGATGTCCTCAACGACGCCGCGACTTTGATCGACAATCTGGGCCGCAGCCGTCCTGCGACCTCATCCGTCGCCGCAGCCGCAGTGCCTGAACCGTGCAGCAGCTTGGCGATGATGATCGTCCTAGCAGCGACTGTCTCCGGTCGCAGGCGTTCGTCTTAGAGCACCGGCCGAAACGCCCACGACGTTGACGACACGATCGGCTGATCATGTTATCATGCGAGGATGCCCGGCACCGTTCAAGTTTTCGAATTCCTCCAAGCGTCCGCGACAGATTTTCCCGCCGGCGTTTGCGCTATCTTTGGCGGCGAGCGGTTTCTCAAACGTCTTGCGTTGAAAAGGCTAACGGGCAACGACGACGCGTCGTCCGAGTACTCGGTCACGCAACTCGAGGGCGATCAAGCCACCTGGGCGGACGTGAATGACGAGCTGTTCACCCGCTCTTTGTTTGGCGGTGACGGCCCCAAGATCGTCGTCATCGATGACGCGGACAAGTTCGTCAGCAAGTTCCGCGACCGGCTGGAAGATTTCCAAGCCGACAAGAACAAGTCAGGTGTGCTGGTACTGATCGTCGACAAATGGGCCAGCAATACTCGCCTGTACAAAGCGATCCAGAAGAGCGGCGTGCAGATTCGCTGCGACGCCCCGATGAAGGGGAAAAGCAAGCAGCCCGACGTCGCTGCGATTTCGAAATGGTTGGTCGCTCGTGCAAAATCCGAGTACGATTTCAAACTACCGGCCAATGGCGCAACGACCCTAATCGAGTTAACCGACGCCGAGTTTGGGCGGATGGATCAGGAACTTCAAAAGCTGGCTCTGTACGTTGATGAAAAAGGTGCCGTTGATGTCGAAACCGTGCGGACAGCCGTCGGCGGTTGGCGAACACAAACCATGTGGGAGGCCATCGACGCGGCGACCGAGGGCGACGCGGGCACTGCACTGAAATTGCTTGAACGGTTACTGCAAACCGAGCACCCACTGGCACTGTTCGGCCAATTGTCTTGGTCGCTACGCCGTTACAGCACAGCAACCGAGATCGTGCTGCGTGATATGCGACACCGGCGGAAACCTGATTTGCCAGGTTCCCTGAAAGCCGCGGGGTTCAACGCGTGGGGTGGTGAACTGGACAAGGCACAAGCTCGGATTAAGCAGCTTGGGCGGCACCGAGCTGGCTTGATGTTGGATTGGTTGCTCGAAGCCGATCAGCAGCTCAAACGCAGTCATAGCCAGCTGTCTCGGGGGCGACTGGTTTTGGAAAAGCTGTTTGTGAAAATGGCTAAAGAACTTGGTCCGGCAGCCAAGGCCAGCTAACCTTTGAAAAACCGAGATCAAATGCGATCTCGATGCGTCTTGAGCCACTTTTGGCATCCTTCTACCATCTGGGCGAACGAAACAGCTCTTCATCGCCGAGGTCGATCATGCCGGAATGGAATCTGGTGACAAGGTCCGAATTGAAACACATGCCACGACGTTTCCGCGCGCGTCTGACGGCGTGGCTGTTGCTGGCCACCGGCCTGGTCGTGCAAATTGGGTGCTCGGGGATTGCCTCCGATCAACTGACCTCGCAACTGATGCAAGAGCGACCGATCTTGTTACCAGAAGATTCGGAAGCCGCGGAAGTTGCCAAGCAAGAAATCGATGGGGCATCGACAACCGCGACCGCCGAAGGCACTGAACATGTCAACGCGGCAGTCGACCAAGCCAGAAAGGCAACTAAAACGGCTGCGATAAAAAGCGAACCAGCCAATCCGCCGTTCCGTTTCACGACGGACGTCCCCGAGTTGATCGCGACCGTGCCTGCGGAGAAAGGCTTGGTGAATTCGACCGCAAGGATCACAAAGGTAAGTAGTTCAAAATTTCTGAAGCCGTTGGCGACGACGCCAACCAATGACTTTCAACCCATCGTTGACGAACAAGTAGCCATCGCCGCGTCCACCGAGCCAAGAGAAAACTCGATCGTACTAACCTCTGCGACAGCGCCATTGCCACGAGCAAAAACTGGGGCGACGGGGTCGGGTCATTTGATCACCGTTCCCTTGCCCGAGGTTGAAATCACTCCCGTCGATCGAGTGGTCTCCGTTGCTGACCAGCAGACGCGATTTGGGGCAGGGTTAAAGCCCTCGGAACTGAACCGGGTGATGCCTTCCGATGACTGGTCCACCGACCGGCTGGCCGCGGCCAGCATTGATCTGACTCATTTGGAAATGCCCGTGTCTCCAACCGAGGCGACCACAACGCGGAAAAATGCGGCGCCCGAACCGCTGACCAGCACGCAGCATTTGGCTCGGTCGATTGAGCTACTGAAACAACAACGGCTGGAATCCACCGCGCCGGAGGATAGTCTCTTAGTGAGTGTGCGACTGCTGGAACTGCTGCAACGAAAGCTCAATTCTATCTCTCGACACGATTCGCCCATGAGCAACGACGAACTGGCTTATTGGCAACAGCAGGTCGATGCGTTGGCACTGACGCTGGAGACTCAACCGATAACCACCGAGGGCACGACCGAGCAGCAGGAACATCAATTGACCTTTGCGGCAATTGAACGACTAGAACAAGCGACCGATCATTTACGCTCGATGGCTGGATTAAGAGTTCGCGGCGGGCAGCTGTGTTCGCGGATCAGCGGTTTCGGACAGTACCAATTATTGGACAGTACAACGTTCGCTCCGGGCGATCAGGCTTTGGTCTACGTCGAGGTTGAGAATTTTGAGTCGCAGCCATCTGAAACCTCGGACAGCGCGGAGCCAAATCAGTGGACGACTCGACTGAACGCAAGCTACGCGATCTACGATTCGAGTGGATCGGTTGTCCAGCAGCGTCAGTATCCGCTCATTGAAGACATCGCACGCAAGCGCCGTCGTGATTTTTATGTGCACCTACCGCTTACCGTCGGCGATTTGGATGCGGGCCAATACGAACTGCAAGTCATCATCGAAGACGCCAATCGTTCGACTTCGGCCACGCTGCCGGTCGTGAAATTCTCAGTCAAATCCCGTAACGCCAACGTGGATTCGGTGGCTCGCTAGACCACGGCGTTGTGATACTAATTGGCTCAGGCAAGCCTACGGTTTGTGCTGATTATTCGGCTTCTGCTCCAAATCTTCCGCGCACTCTCAGCGGTTGACGATATCTCTGTTGGGCACATTATGCCTGACACGCCCATGGTCCGCCTATGCGCGGACCGCGATTTTTCTGCAACGATCTAAAGTACGACGGGAACACAACGATGCCTCTGCTGTTGATGTTCTTTTTACTGGCTGTCGGAATTTGGGGGTTGGTGATCTGCCGCTATGGTGGCCACAAGCTCAGCCTGTTCAATCCCGTGCCGCTGCTGGCGCTAGGCGTGCTGCTGACTGGCTGCGTGGTAAGCAGCGAGTTCTGGTCACTGCGTGCAGGACCGATTCCGATCACGATAGACCGGCTGCTGCTGATCGTCCTAGTCGCAGTCTTTTTCTTTCGTTATCTGCTGAAGCTAGAAGACCGCCGCCAGGTCAACCGTATGGACGTGGTACTGGTCTGGTTGATGGTTGTGTTGATGATCAGCACGCTCACGCATGATATTACTCTGCTGAACAACATGCCGATTTCGCGATTGTTGTTTTTCAACCTGATGCCTCTGGTCCTCTACGGGGTAGTTCGCAGTGGTGTGTTGGGCACAAACGATTTGCGACTGGTTGCTGGCGGCTTTGTGGGACTATCGCTGTATTTAGCCGTGACGGCAATCGCCGAGATGAAGGGTCTGACAGGCCTCGTTTTCCCGCGGTACATCATGACGTCCGAGACAACCGAGTTCCTAGGACGGGGTCGCGGTCCGTTTTTGAATCCCGTTTCCAATGGTCTGTTTATGATCACGGGCCTCTGCTGCACGCTGATGTGGTGGCGATCGTTTGATCGATTTGGAAAGCTAGGTTTGATCGCGGCAGCGGGTGTGATCTCGGTCGGCGTGTATTGCACGCTGACGCGAAGCGTCTGGCTGGCGCTTATCATTGCGGCGGGCTGGTTCATCTGGATCCCCGTCAACCGTCGAGCCAAAGGGGTGATGGCGGTTGGGGCGTTGCTGGTTGGTTTGTCGCTGATGCCCGTGCTGGGAGAGAAAATTTTCTCGTTCAAACGCGATAAGGAAGTCACGCAAAACCAGATGGAAAAGTCGGCTCAGATGCGGCCGCTATTCGCGATCGTCGCGATGAACATGTTCGCGGACCGCCCGTTTTTGGGCTGCGGATTCGGTCAGTATTCACGCGCCAAATACCCATATTTGCAAGATCCACACTCCGGGCAGCCACTGGCGATGACCAAGTCGCTAATGCAGCACAACGTGTTTCTGGCGTATTTAACGGAGACCGGTTTGCTGGGATTGATGAGCCTGTTGATCGCCTTAGCGGTCATGATTCGAGGTGGGCTGATCGTTTGGATGAATACCGATTTGCCCTTCTGGCCACGCCAGTTCGGCCTGCTGCTGATGACGGTCATCAGTTGTTACGCGGTCAACGGCATGTTTCACGATGTCTCAATCATTCCGATGGCCAACATGCTGCTGTTCTTCTTGGCGGGAATCGTGAACAACCTTGTATCCGGACAATGGCAGTTTGATCGCGAAGCAGTCACGTTGCAACCGACTGCGGCTCTAAGCCCGCAGAGCAACTCCGCCGCGATGGGGTGAGCTTCGGTTAGACAGACCGGCGGAAGACCTGGCCCTCGCAGACGCGTCGGGTGGTGGTTGAATTGCTACGGGCTGCGTCAATCCACACCGTTTCATATCGCCACTTCCCGCTTCACACCAGTCTTGCTACCACAGGTGCCAGGCTTCCGCGTAGATTACGTACACGCCCAGCAGGAAATTGGTAACGGCGTGAGCGACAACGCAATCCCAGAGGTTTCCCGTGCGATGCATCAACCATGTGACCAACGAGAACCAAGCGATCGCCGCTAGGGCTTCGGCTGGATGAGTCATCACGCCGTACACGGTCGCAGCGGCCAACGCTCTAGGGGCCAGCTGTTTCAGGCTGACCAGCTGCCAATCGTCATTCTCAATCCACCGCACCAGCCAGCCCCGCAGGAATAACTCTTCGACGATCGGCACCAAACCCGCCAGCAGCGTAAAACGAAGCGCCAAAAAGATGGCTCGGAACCCACCGTCGCTGAACTCGGCGAAAGGATTAAAGGACGGTCGGTTGGGCAACCAGCTCTCAAGGCCAATGGCCGCCAGCAGTTTGTGCTCCAGCTTCAACTCCGCCAGCCCGACCCACACGATGATTCCCACCACGCCAACGACCACCGACAGCCACGAGAACTTCAGCGAGAAATGCAGGGTGTAGATCCGGCGAAAGTAAAAAATCAATCCCGCGGCGATCAAAATCTGGATCGCGACGAGCACGAGGTAGCTTCTCGCAGCTGCAGAAGCGGCTCCGGCGGTGCCACTGGACTGCGTAAAATCAGGTGCAAAACTGCTAATTACCAAGAACACGATCAGTGGTAAAGTGAATGCGGCGGTCTGCCACGTCGGTTCGTCTCGCAGTGACGGCGAGCTAATCAATGGGTTGGCCATGCATGTTCCGTTTTGTGAGAGGTGGCCCGTCTATGGCCGCAAACCAAATTGTAACCCAACGGTCGGCCGATGGGATGGCCAGCAGCTGGCTCGTTTCGATCGTCGCCGCGGTCTTATTTTCATCACTCATTTTCTGCTGCACGACGTACGCTCAAACCGACGCTCAATGGCGACGACAGCGGCAGCGAATGGTAGACGTGGCCGTGCGAGCCGCCGGGGTCACTGATGCTCGCGTGTTGGAGTCGATGGCCACGACGCCCCGACACGAATTTGTGCCGCGCAAGTTTCGTGACCGATCGTACTTGGACGCGGGCATCCCGATCGGCAACAAGCAAACAATTAGCTCGCCATTTATCGTGGCGTACATGACTCAGACGCTCGAACCCAAACCCACTGACAAGGTTTTAGAGATCGGCACGGGCAGCGGCTATCAGGCCGCGATTTTGGCTCCGCTGGTAAAAGAAGTTTACTCCATCGAGATCGTCGAATCGCTGGGGAAACGCGCGGCCAAAGTGCTTAAGCGGCTCAAGTACGACAACGTGTTCACCAAAATTGGCGACGGCTACCAAGGCTGGGCGGAACACGCTCCGTTCGACAAAATCATCGTCACCTGCTCGCCCGAGAACATCCCTCAGCCGCTGGTCGACCAGTTGCGTGAGGGAGGCCGCATCGTCGTGCCGATCGGCGAACGACATCAGCAGACCCTCTATTCCGTAGCGAAAATTGATGGAAAAATGCAACCGCAGGCGCTGCGTCCGACCTTGTTCGTGCCCATGACGGGGCAGGCGGAAGACGAGCGACAAGTGCTGCCCGATCCCGCCAAGCCAATGCTAATCAATAGCGACTTTGAGGGCGGCTTGGACGAGAAAGGCTTCGTCAAAGGCTGGTATTACCAGCGGCAAATGAAGTGGAAAGAATCGGAATCGCTGGTTGCGGCAAAACGCGTGGGCGATTCTGGTGATCAAGCAGCTCTCCCGGCCGAGCGTTCCAATCACGTGGTCGAGTTCTCGAATCAGATCCCGGGCCAACATTCGCACTTGATGCAACGCGTGTCCATCGATGGACGGCAGGTTTCACGGATTTTGTTTTCCGCCGAATTCGGCTGTGAAAACGTGCGACCAGGGCTCTATCCTGCGGACCTGCCCGAGGCCGCGTTGACATTCTACGATTCGCGGCTGCACGAGGTCGGGCGGTACGTTAAGCTGGGTCCCTTGCGTGGCACCGTCGCACCTGCGTCGTTGCAGCAAGAAGTCCGCGTCCCGATCGCAGCTCGCACCGCCATCGTCCGTATCGGCCTGTTCGGCGCAAGTGGGACTGCTCGATTTGACAACGTGCGGATCAGTCGCGCCGATCTAGCGAAACCAACCGCTGACGCCCCCTAGTACGGCAGGGTCGTTCCGCCGCTGGGCAACGTCGTCGCGCCGGCAGGCAGCGTTGTCGCGCCTAGAAGGGTGGTTGCACCTGCTGCGGGCAGAGTCGTTCCGCTTGGAGCGGCCGCGTCGTCGCCACTACCTGTGCCCCATTTCGAATCGTCATAACGCTCTTGGCTACAGCCAACGGCCAAGATCAATCCAAGAGCCAAAAATGAAGTGACCGCGATCCGGCCGAGTGGTGATTGAAGTGCGAAAGGGAACATAACTGGTTAATGTTTGTCGGATTAGTTTTGTAAAAATTGTATCTTTGGGACGCGCGGCGTCGTAGAAACCGCGACTCTCAAGGTCACGTCATCTATCGACTGACGCTTCAACTATATCGTCGCTTATGGAAATCTGGGTCTGCCTCTTCTGCCGTAGACACTAGAAATTCCAGCATTTCCTGCCGTCGTGCTCATTTTTGGACCGGCTCGTATGCGGGTCACGTCGTTGAATGTCACTCCAACCGGCATAGGGGCCGCGACCGGTAGAGTTTACCGAATCGGTCGCACCTCGGGAATCGGCACATCAGGCACAGCTGGGACATTGAGACTTCGCTGGTGCCCAGTTATGCAACGGGAAAAACCGGACCGATATTCCCGAGGACAATCTGAATGCTCGTGCTGTAATGGCACGGAAACGCGGTCGTTTGGAAATTTTTCGATCTATTGGATGGATCGAGCCAGCGGAAGCGTTCAACCAGATTCCCCAACTCAAGCGCAATCAATCAAGTCTCATCCACATCCCTGCGATTCGCAGCATGGTGAGGCGGCCGATTTCACGATCTGCGATGATGAGATTTGTTGAATCGAGCTGGGGAATCTAGACAACTCAAGGAGACGAGTCTCGATGAAATTCAAATTTGCTGCGGTAGCACTGCTCGCCAGTGTTACCATGCTCTGCAGCGAAAGCTTTGGAACCGACCTTTTGGGTCGGGTACTTGGCCGAGGATGCGGATGCGGGGTGACTAGCTGTGAACCGGATTGCGGTTGTGCAGCAGCACCTGTAGTAGAAGATTGCGGTTGTGAAGCGGTCGCTGACGACTGCGGATGCCGCGCCCGCCGCGGTTGCGGTTTGCTGGCCAATCTGGCTGGCCGAGTCGGCGGTTGTGGCGACACCTGTGGCCCAACTTGCCCCGAGCCTGCGCCTGCGTGCGAGCCAGCACCTGTCGCCGATTGTGGTTGCGAAGAGCCTGCACCATGCGCCGATGCTTGCGAAAGTCGCGTTGGTTTGCTTGCCAAGCTGCGTGCTCGCTGTGCCTCTCGTAGCTGTGGCTGCGAAGCTCCTGCTGCCGACTGCGGATGCGAAGCTCCTGCACCAGCACCATGTGATCCTGCTACCGAACCCGACTCTGGTTCCGCAGAGCCAGCACAATGTGCCGATGCTTCCGAAAGTCGCGTTGGCCA
>CAZLFF010000102.1:0-13560 GCA_964558755.1 uncultured Pirellulaceae bacterium | reverse complement strand
GTTTGTTTGGGCAAAGGCCTCTCCGGTGGCTACCTACCCGTCGCAGCCACGATCGTGACGGCCGCTCAACAATGCGTGGGTGATACTTACGCGCTTTCCGTTTTGGAAACGGCGAAACGCTACCCCAAATACTCCCGGGAAGATGTTTCCCAGCCAAGCGTTCGCATGTCCTTGAACGAAGCGGGGTTCCCTGACGAGTCTCACCTGCCGGTGGTCAGCCGACTGCCGGGTCCGCCCATCGTGTGGAGCAACCTCGAGTTGCTACCGCGACCTGACGAGCAAGAAACGGCCGACTGGAAGCAAAAGTGGAATCCGTACTCTCAGTGCAGCTGGCCGCCCGAGGATGAGTTGATCGAGGGCTTTCGTCGTACGATCTTCGACCGAGCCCGTGAGGTCATGGGTACGGATCTTGCGAAGACGGAAAAGTTCACAACCAGTGTGAAGGACGGCATCGACATCCGCGAGACGGTCCGGCACTGGTACGACAAACAGATTTACGTCAAAGAAATGCCGCCTGCCCAAGGCAAGCTGGACGCCGCGGTGATGCTGTTCGACTCACCCGCGGACCCACGCGAGTATCCGTGGCGAACGACGTGGTTCGCCGAACATGAAAACGAATCAACGCTTTGTTTTTTCGCGACCAACTTTGCCGACCATCCCGTCGGCCCGGGAATCTGCCAGGGGATTTACGGCGGAGCCATGTTCATTTTTCCACCGCTCGGATTCCCTGACATCTGGACGGATCATCGTTTAGATTTTACTTCGACCCTCGAAGAACGATTGTTGGCAGGCGCTTGTTTACACAGTCGTTGCAAGCACGTGGCATTGCTCAGCTCCGCGCCACCGGGACCACAGTGGCGAAGCATTGCCAAACGGTACAAAAAGACGTGGGTCCACCTACCGCTTTCGCGTTTTAGTGATTCGACGATTCAGCAGCTCCGCATGGTTCACGTCCTCAACGGCAAACAAATTCGCAGCTACGCGGCCAACTACATTCGCAAGTCATAGCTTGGTGATTTCTCATGTCGAACGTTGCCGGTCAATCAGAAAACTTGCTTCGCCATCGCTAAAAAACAAACGTTTGGCCCAATTTTTGGTATAGTTCGTAACGTCGCGTGCATGCTCCAACACGTCGTGTCACTTCCCGAACCAACCAACAACGAAACTGATGGAACTCGAAAAACTATTCCGCGCGTTGGTCAAAATGGCAGCCATCGACCAAAAATTCGCCAGCGAGGAGGTCGGTTTCTTGGTTGATCGAGCCCGCGCGTGGGGAATCGACCAATCCGTTTTCGATCAAGCGGTCGAAGAAGTCAAAGCGGGTGACGTGTCGATCAACATTCCCGAAGCCATCGCCGACCGCGAACACATGATCAAAGAAATGGTTCGCATGATGGCCGTGGACGGCGTTCTGGCCGAAACCGAAAAACGCATGTGCGCCGCAGCGTGTGCTCAGATGGAACTTTCGGCCGATCACATTAATGCGATTTTAGACGACCTCGTATAGCTCGGCGACGAATCAGCTGCGAAAACCTCGGGTCGTGCAGGCTCTCGTTGGAAACGTCGTTCACCAGCGCCCGTTCTTTTAGCTGGTCGAACGGGATGCTTTGGTCAAGCAATCCCAGCTCGTACGCGTACTTGGCCGACCTTGCGGGCAGCAGCACCTCCCACGCATACGGAACGCGATCGGGGCTCAGCTCATTCACATGGTGTTTGAGATTCGTCGTGCAGTTGTTCGTAATCGTGTGATAGAACTCAGGGTCAACGGCCAGTTTGTTCATTCGCTCCAGCACCGATTTGAACAACGCCTGAGCTTGGGCGGGCGTGGCGATGGTCGGGTACACGTAGACTTTTGAATCGCGGTGTGAAGTTCTAACCCCAATCAAATCCCGCTCATCGGCCAACACGTAGGCCAGCTCCAACTGTCGAGTCAGACCTTTCCAAGCCGAATAGCCTTCACCGATCTCACGTCGCACCTCGACCGAAACACCCAGATACGTGCCGTCGTCCAAGCCGAAACTCAACATCGTGTGCGCGATGGAGGGAGTCGCATTGAACGGCACGACGATGTAATCGACGGTGTGGATTTGCTCCAAGTCAAACGTCCGATCAACGTAATCCAAAACGTAGTCGTCATTGGTCGCGTAACGATTTTTTCGAACGTTGTGCAGCCGCACTCGATCGCCCTCGATCTCTCCGTACGGGCTGGTCGCCAGCTCGGCAATCCAATCCCGATCATTTGACGGCCGCACCCGTTCGACTAGCGTGTTGACGTTCAATTTGGAACAACCGGCAACCAGCAATAGCGCGAATGCAAGTGTCAGCGTTTTTCGTTCCGCGTTCCGCATTCCGCCCTCCGCACTCACTTCTTACTTTGACTTGATCTTCACGTTGCGGACGTTTTGAACTTCGGTCCACTGGTCCGACAACCGGTACAAAATTTTTCCGGCGACTAGATGGTTGGGCCTCGCCGTGGGCGTTTGGCGGAACCACAAATTAGCATCCGATCGCGGGGTGCCTTCCACGACTAACATGTCGTTTGCCTGACTGTAACTAACACGATCTGCGGTGGCTTCGAAACGACTGCTGACAATGTGAGCGTTGCCCGTGGCCATGATTTCATTCGAGGGTTTCGCAGACGACTGCGGGTTCCATTGAGCCAAAGTGGCCCGCTCGCAGATCAGTTTTACCGCGTCGAGCGGCCAGGTCGTCGTGTCGCGGTCAGGGTCAAACATCTCGTCAAACGAGGCCACCGGGGAAACCAGTGAACGGACGCGACCATCAATCTCCATCTCTTTCGCAGCCGAATTGGCGATCAGCGAGCCATCGAACTTCACGTGCGTGAGCATCAGCCGATTTCGAGACGCGGCGGATGTCGTCGTCCCACCAAACGGCTTCGCCAACGAGCCCGCTTTGCCGAATCGATGAACCTGAATCGCACCGGGGCCTTTGGCCTGAACAATGCCAGACTGGGCATCAAATGTTGCCTCCGGCGCGATCACGGTTTGCTGCTCAACACGTTTACCATTCGCATCAAAGGTCACATTCTCGATCACAACCGGCGTCCGTGTTGGCCGCGGCTCGTTGGTTACACTTGCCAGCCGCACATTGCCTGCGGCAGTGGCTTGGCCGCCTGCCAGTTGAAACATCCGTTGATCCGCGGGCACGCGCTCAACCAGTACCAGCTGTTTCAGTTCCGGATCAGGGGTGTTCTTTTCGTCGGACAGGTTATCAAAGCCAATCGGCACCTTCATGGTCATGCTCAAACCCTGGCTAAACGAGCGAGCGCGGGTGGTTTGATCTGGCTGTTTCCGCGAAGTCAGCTCGGCGGTCATCGCGACTTCGTTCTCGAAGTAAATTTTTTGCCCGTCGAAGATCATGCCGCCCAGCCAAGCAAGGTCGAGCTGACGTGGACGCGGCTTTGAGGAGCGCGACTCACGGTTCCCGGTCGTGGAATTGAGAGGCTTCTGTGGTGGCGTCATGGACAACCTCCCGGCACCTTCCACCCATAGTCGATTGGTGGCCTGGTCAAGGAACACCTGCTGCCCTTCAAGCTGAATGCCCCGCGACTGGAACTTGGCCGGTTGCTCCGCCGTCGCCACAACGTGAACACGAAAGAGATCATTGGGCTGCGGAGTCAGCTTTAACTGCTGACCCTCGATCGACGCCGCTGGCGTGGTCGCGTTGCCTCTGGCGAGCTGCTCAACTTTGACGTCTCCGTTGATACTTAAGTCCATCAGTTCCGAGCGCTGGCCGACCGACCGCAAGGAAGCTTGTACCTTTCTCCCGGTAAACTCCAGACGCGATTTTGAGGGCTGCTGATTTTTCGCGATCTCGGCGCCGCGATACGGTTGCTCGTCGAGGACTGCAACCTGCCACGAGGCCTCTAGCGAATCCGTCGCGCCGGACAAACTAGGTGACTCCAGTCTTACATTTCGGTCGCACACCAAACGCTTCGGCTGCCACGTGTCTTTTCTCGGCGAGTTGGTCGTGGCAGCGCCTGGCATCTGAGCCAGCCATAGGTCCAACTGATCTGCACACGCTGCAAGCCGTCTTCTTTCCGGACTCTCAAGCGTTGCTGCCACGAAACTTGCATCCCCGAATCCTGATCCCTCGTGTTGCGAATCAGCTTGCCGGGTCCAACTGCCTCAACGGACCCCAGCGGACGACCGGGAGTAATGGTACAGTCAATCTTCCGCGTAGCCAGCTGAAGGTCAGGGTTTACGATCGTCACTTGATCTTCTGACGTTGCCTCAAACCGGCCAGTCACGACGTCATAGGTAAAATGCTGGGCCGTGATCGCCGTCTCTCGTGACGCAGAAACGACCCGCGCCGCGTTGCCCCAGGCCTCGACCCGAACCGGTTGCAAGTGCTCCGAAGCATCCGGCGAGAATGCCAACCGCAAACCATCACAGCGCAGTGATTCAGTCGTTGTTCCGATTTGGTCGACCGCAACTTGGTCATTCAGAATCGCCACGCGTTGTTGCAAGTCAAATTGAAACGGGCCGCGACACGAGATCTCGATCGGCGCACCCTGATCCGAGAATAGATCGCCCCGAGGTTCTGCTTTGCTTTGAGCCAACGTTTGGCGAGTCCCCCCGCTTTTAGGTCGTTTGGGTTCCAATCGCAGCTTGGACAGACTGGCCAACTTGATCTGCCGAACCCCAGAAATATCACCAAAGCCCGCGTTTAGCGTCGACTGCGTGCCGGATTCAGACGAGCGTTCAAGCTCGACGGTTAGATGTCGGCCGTGACCTAGGTGCGGTCCGTAGGCAAACTTGACGTCCTCTAGAGTGAATAGCTTCGTTCGATCAATCTGCAGATTTCTCGTCAGCACCGAGAGTCCATCATCCGCGCCGGGTTGAGACTCGGGGCGATAAATGGTGACCGGACCGACCAGCCGCGCGGATTCGAGCTGTAGTTTTCCGTCGGTGAAACCCTCGGACATCGGTCGATCAAATTTTAGCTGGACGCGTTCGGGACAACGCACGATGACGGGTGTCTTGTTCGGGTCGATCGGCACCGCAACGCCGTCTGCCCGCGGCGGCTTTGCGTTCATCACTAGTGTCAGCGGAAAGACTTCTGCGTAACCGCCGTCGAGCGGTTGGTAGTCGCGAAACAAAATCGTGCCGCCCGCGACGGTCAGCGTCTTGCACGACTGCCACTCCCAGCCATCAGCCGGAACAAACGCGCGCAGCCAGGTTTTGTCGCGTTGGGTTGGCTTGCTGGTCACGGTCGTGCGGCGTGGTCGCTGGATCTCGGCTGGCGTTCCCTCTAGTGCCGGGATCGCGAACACCGCGTACGCAACATAGGCCGTGATCGTCACTGCCAGCGCGAGCAGGTACTGAGCGACTGGATTACTCCGTCGCCGAGCTCGAAGCGCGGGTTGTGGCGAGATGGACAAGTAACGAAATCCTTTTCGAAACTAAATGTAATAACTTGTTCGCGGACTGGCGGGCAACGCACCGCTTGGTCTGTTGGTTTTAGTTCGTGTAACTGCTGATTGTTTCTTCCCAGCGATTTTGCTGCTTCAAAATAAGCTCAACGAGTTCCCGAATCGCGCCTTCGCCACCCGCGGCATCGGTGACAAAGTTTGCGGTGGCCTTTAGCTCGGAGGCTCCGTCGGCCACCGTCACGCCAAAGCCAGCTAGTTTGATCAGCGCGAGGTCGGTCAAGTCATCGCCGATGTAGCACACGTTCTCAAACGCAAGGTCAAGGTCGTCCAAAATTTCCTGAGCACTCGCGACTTTGTTTCGAGACGCCTGACTAACGAGTTCAACACCTAGTTCTGCCATCCGAGTGTCGACAATGTTTGACACTCGGGCTGTGATGATGCCAAAGGTCATTCCGGCTTTCTGCCATAGCTTGATCGCCATCCCATCACGAACGTGAAAGGTCTTGGACTCGATTCCGTTGTTATCAAACGTGATCCCGCCGTCGGTCATCACGCCATCCACATCGGACAGGATCAGCCGCAGGTGTTCCAAAGATTTTGCGTCCAGCAAAGCGTCAGCCATTAGATTCGCGCACTCGCGCTCCGAAGAAAAACATCCATGTTTCGGATCGTAATTCTAGTTCCCGGCAAATCCTGGAACAACGCTGAGCCGGCCCACGACGCTGCTAGCAACACCATCTGGTGATCCGATTCGAGCGAAAACAGATCGCAGAATCCCGGCCGAATTTCGCGACCAACGCTCATTCCACAACCTAGGCTTCTCTAGGCTGCCAAATCACCGCGTACCAAAAACTGAAAATGAACGAGTCGACCACCCCAAATTTCGACGGGATCTACCGCTCCGACAAAGTCACTGGATTCCTCTGTCCAGATTGCGACAACAGCCCGCTGTGCGTCGGCACGATTGGCGAAACTCAGATTTGCCTGTGCCCCCAATGCGAGGGCTTCGTGATTGATCGAGCCTCGCTGGGCGAATTGATCGAGCTTCTGCGGTCTGCGTACCAAGGCAACGATGATCCACCGCGAGCTGTTGAAGCGAGACAGCTGCACGAGAGAACCCGTTGTCCAGCGTGCGTGGACGTCATGGATACGTTTCCGTACTACGGGCCAAGCAACGTCGTGATCGATACATGCGAAGGCTGCAAATTGACTTGGCTGGATCGTGGCGAATTAAGCCAAATCATCCGCGCGCCTGGACGCCGTGACTACACGCGATTCACAGGAGAGAGTGAAGTCCTTCGAAAACAGTTATACGCGCAAGCGAAGGCTAACGGCAACGCCGCTCTGGCAATCTTGGGCGGTATCTTCAGCTGACGAATCGCCCTCGGGATAAGCCGGCGCGGGTTAGTTTGCAGATCGATTGGCCATCAAATAAATACACTCATAGGCCAACGACAGCTTGCCGCTTGAGTCGCGACGGGCCTCGATCGAGTCCGCAAACTGGTCAAGCCAACGGCGGCCCATCAAGCCTTGCGGCCGGTCGTTGCGAGCATTGGTCGCGCCGAGTTTACGAACCGAGTCCATCATCTCTTTGACCGTTTCGAACTGAAGATTGACTGTTTCAGTTTGCGTTTCGACATGTCCAAACCCAGCTGCGGTCAGATCCCCAACCAAATCTTCCAGCGATGCGAAGGTATGGACTCTCGGGGCCCCGCTAACCGCTAAGGCCTCGCGCCATTGCCACATCGTTCCCGGACCAAAGGTTGAAACAAGCAGCCGACCTCCCGGGCGGAGGATTCTGTGCATCTCATCGAAGGCGCTCGCTGGCTTGCACCATTGGATGGCCGCGTTTGAAACCACGACGTCAAACTGAGCGTCGCCCAAGGGCAGGGCAGTCAAGTCGGATTTGATGAGCGAAACGCCGTCGCCCAAACGCTCGCGAGCGACACCCAGCATTCCGGCCGCGAGGTCAACGCCCGTGAGCTCGGCCCCCGTTTGCGCAGCGAGTTTGCCCAGCAAATCACCGGTTCCGCAGCCGAGATCAACCAACCGCCCCGCGAACGCCACGGGCAGATGCGTTAACAACTGGTCGGCCATTTGCCGTTGCAGCGATGCCACCGAATCGTAGGTTTCGGCGGCTCGGTCGAACTGCCTTTCGATTTGTTTGAGTTCCAGATTCACGACAATGATCTTAACCCAGAGAACTCTCTAATTTGCTTCACAAACCAGGCGGGATCGATAAGAAATGGAATGTGTCCGCTGTTGGCTTCGACCAAAGCCGCTTCTGGAATGTTGCTGGCCAAGAAACGACCTGCATCCGCTGGGATGACTCGATCCTCTTTACCGACAATCACCTGCGTCGGTATCGACAGGCTACCAAGTTGATCGCGAAGGTCGACCGTTCGCAACAGGTTCAAACCCTGCTCAAGCGACTGCCACGCGGCCGGCGGCTCGGCCAAAACCCGCTTGGCGATTTCGCGTGACTGAGTCCGCCCGTCGGGGGCGGAACCGAACTGAAGCAGAAAGAACCGAGAGAGAGCTTTGGCGTAGTCGCGTTCAAACTGAGTGGCCAGATTTTCCATTAGTGTTTCACTGGAACCGTGCGGCCAGCCATCTGTCTGCATGAACCGAGGTGTCGTGCAAACGAGTGACAGGCGCTCGATTCGTTCTGGCTGTTGCAAAGCAGCCGCAATCGCCACCATGCCTCCCAGCGACCAACCACACCAGATTGCAGAGGACGGAGCCCGGGACAAGACGTCGTCGGCCAACGCAGAGAGGCTGTCGCCCGTTTCGATTTCAGAACGCGACCCGTAGCCGGGCAAGTCCAAAGCGTGAACGTTGAAAGATCTACTGAGCGGCGGAAACACGTCATCCCAAACCCGCGAGTTAACGCCCCAGCCGTGCAATAGCACAAGATTCGGCTTGCTCATGCGGCCCCTTGGTCGTTGTCAAGAATTTCGTGAAACGCGTCGCTGGCAAGCACCTCAAACAGCTGATCGAGATCCGCGTCGGTGTGGTCGGCTCGCAGGGTTAAACGCAACCGCGCCGATCCCTCCGGAACGGTCGGTGGACGAATCGCGATCGCGAGGATGCCGTTGTTTTTCAACAGGCGGTCGGCGGCCAAGGCCGCTGCGTCGGTGCCCAGTACGATCGGTTGGATTGCAGTTTGCGATTCCATCACGCGCAACCTGGATTGCGCTGCTCGATCACGAAACTGCTCGATTATCAAACGCAATCGAGCACGTCGCTCGGGCTCCGATTCCAGTATCTTAATCGCCTGCAGAGAAGCGGCCGCGACAGCGGGTGGTAAAGCGGTCGTATAAATGTAAGGCCGAGCAAACTGGATCATGTGCTGGATGTAAACCGCGTCGCCCGCGATGAACGCACCAAAACTGCCGGCGGCTTTGCCCAACGTTCCGATCATCAACACATTCCCCGACACCGCAACGCCTTCTTGCTGCAACAAACCAGCTCCGGTTGGTCCGAGGACTCCGAAACCATGCGCGTCGTCCACCAGCAGCATCGCATCAGCACGTTCGCAGACTGCGGCAAGCTTTCTGACCGGCGCGACGTCACCATCCATGCTGAAAACGCCGTCGGTCATAACGAGTTTTCGTGTCACGTCACTTTCGGCCAACCGCTGCTTGACTTCTTCGGCGTCTCGGTGCGAGTACCGTTTCATCTTGGTTGTCGCGAGCGCCCCGGCGTCCAGCAAGGACGCGTGGTTCAGACGATCCTCTAGCAGCAAATCGTTGCGTCCCAAGAACGTTTGCGGCACGGCGAGGTTGGCCATGTAACCGGTCGAAAACACCAACGCAGATTCGGCCCCTACGAAACGAGCAAGCTTCAATTCGAGTTCGTGATGGGGTGTTTGATGACCGCAAACCAAGTGCGACGCACCACTGCCTGTGCCGTATTGATGGGTGGCCTCGATGGCGGCTTGCTTGACCGCGTCGTGATCGGCGAGCCCCAAGTAATCGTTGCTTGAAAAATTCAGCAGCGAATGTCCGTCGACTTGGAGCATCCGGCCTTGGGCCGACGCGACGGTCCGACGCTCTCGCCAGCGGTTCTCGTCACGGCGACGCTGGTGCGAATGAGTTAGCGATTGTTGCCACGGCATGAGATTACGAGCAAGCGCTAGAAACGCCCAACCGCTCGAACAAGTCACGATCATGCTCGACCGTCGCGTTGCCCGTGGTCAACAATTGATCTCCATAGAAGATGCTATTCGCCCCGGCAAGGAAACAGAGCGCCTGCATTTGGTCGTTCATTTCTTCGCGACCTGCCGACAATCGCACGTACGATTTCGGCATCAAAATTCGAGCCACCGCCACGGTGCGAACGAAGTCGAACGGGTCGATATCCGCTTGTTCGGCCAGCGGTGTTCCCGCGACCTTCACCAGGTTGTTGATCGGAACGCTTTCGGGTTGCGGGTCGAGATTCGCCAGTGTCAGCATCAGACCCACGCGATCCGATTGGTCTTCTCCCATGCCCACGATCCCGCCGCAACAGACTTTCATCCCCGCGTCGCGCACGTTTTGCAGCGTTTCCAGACGATCGTCGTAGGTACGCGTGCTGATAATTTCGCCGTAGAACTCAGGTGAAGTGTCAAGGTTGTGGTTGTAGTAGTCCAAGCCCGCTTCGTTAAGTTCTTTCGCGTGTCGTTCGTTGAGCATGCCCAGCGTCGCACAGGTTTCGAGCCCGAGTGCCTTGACCGCTTTGACCGCCGCACTGACCTCCGCGATGTCTCCGTCGCGAGGACTACGCCACGCAGCACCCATGCAGAAACGACCGGCTCCGTTGGCTTTCGCTTTTTCGGCCGCCGCCACGATCTGATCGAGCGGCAACAGCTTTTCTTTCTTCAAGCCGGTTTTGTAACGCGCACTCTGCGGGCAATAGGCACAGTCCTCTGGGCAGGCACCTGTTTTGATGCTCAGCAAACTGCTCAGTTGAACTTTGTTCGGGTCATGGTGCTGACGATGGACCGACGCCGCCTGAAAAACCAAGTCGTTAAACGGCAGGGCGAACAGATCGGTAACTTGGTCCCGAGTCCACGTTGAGGTCGATTCGCACTCGGATGTGGCGGCAGCTTCTTGAAGTTCAGGCATAGCAGGCAAGGACAGATGGGTCAACGAATTGGATGCTTCAGTTTACAGTAAAATAGTCAAGTTCGACGAGGGCATGGAACGTGTGCTTTTTCGCGGCGACAAACGCGCTGGGCAACAGAAGAGGCGTCAATTCTGCACCAAAGCAACGATTGCATCGCACAGTTCGTCCAGTTCCGTGGCCTCAATCGTGAACGCGGGAGCAAGATAAATCGTGTCGCGGACGGGCCGAATCCAGACGCCCCGGTCAGCAAAGAACTGCATTGCGGCCGAGACATCCACAGACTCGTTCAGTCGCACCGCGCCGATGGCACCGAGGACATTGACCGAGTGAACGCGATCGAGATCCGCCAGTGGCATCAGCCGTTGGCTCAAGTGGGATTCAATCGTGGCGACTTGCTCGAGTCGCGGTTCTGTTTCGAACAATCGGATCGATGCATTGGCTGCCGCGCAAGCGATGGGGTTGCCCATGTAAGTCGGCCCATGCATCAAAGCGTGTTGCGGATCGTCAGAGTGAAACGCTTCGTAGATTTTTCCACTTGCAACGGTGGCAGCCAGCCCGACACTGCACCCCGTTAGCCCTTTCCCGACGCAGACGATGTCCGGCTGGATACCGGCATGCTCGAAAGCGAACATGCGACCCGTGCGCCCAAAGCCAGTTGCAACCTCGTCGGCGATGAAAATCAAATCGTGCTCACGGCAGGCGTCAAAAACAGCTTTCAGCATCGAAGCCGAATAAAACCGCATCCCCGCCGCCATTTGCACCAGCGGCTCGATGATCACACCCGCCAGTTGATCCCGTTTGCTGGCGAGGAATTTTTTGAACGCGGCCAAGGATTCTTCATCGCAAGGAATCGGCTGCGGAAATTGCTCAAGCAAGAATCCTTTGAAGTGAGCGTGCATGCTGTCCGTCGGATCACAAACGCTCATCGCTCCCGTCGTGTCACCGTGGTAGGAGTTTTGAAAACAGACGAAGCGATTTTTTTGCCCCGCGGAATCTTTTTGATTTCGCCAGAACTGGGCGGCCATCTTCATCGCGACCTCGGCCGCGACCGACCCCGAGTCCGAAAGAAAAACCCGGTTGTGGTCACCGGGCAACAAACAAGCCAGCGAGTCGGCCAGCTTGGTGGCTGGTTCATGCACCAACCCGCCCATCATGACGTGCGGCATGACCGCGGCCTGTTGCTCGATCGCAGCAACGATTTGCGGATGGTTATAGCCGTGACAGGCCGTCCACCACGATGCAATGCCATCGATCAAATTCCGCCCGTCGGCCAACTGGATTCGTACTCCGCTGGTAGACACGGCCTCCAGCGGAGGCCGAGCCGTTTTCATCTGGGTGTACGGTAGCCAGAGTGATGAGCGCATGGGCGTGATGGTGGGTTTTAGCCTGTGCGATTTTGGCCGTTCGTCGTCCTGCCGTTCAATCGAAATCTCTATCCGACTTGAAAACGCTCCTGCAACGCTTCGACTTCCATCCCTTCTTTGCGAAGCGCGGCCATGGCTTGCACGGCGGCTTCGGCGGCTTGGATCGTCGTGATACAGGGAACGCCGCACTGGACCGCCGTCGCGCGGATGGTACCCTCGTCGGTGCGAGCGCCTTTGCCGCTGGGGGTATTGATGATTAGGTCAACGTCTTCGTTCTTCATCACGTCAATCAAGTTCGGATGTCCCTCGATGATCTTTTTGACGCGTTCGACCTCGATGCCGGCCTCCTCCAACCGTTTTGCAGTTCCAGACGTCGAGATGATCTCGTAGTTCAACTCTTTGAGTTGCCGAGCGACTTCGACGACCCGATCCTTGTGGCGATCGGTAACACTGACAAAGATTTTTCCGGACTCAGGCAAGTTCACGCCCGCGGCCAACTGGCCTTTTGCGAACGCGATCGGGAACGAGCGGCTGATCCCCATGACTTCGCCCGTGCTACGCATTTCAGGGCCTAGCACGATGTCCACGCCGACGAACTTTCGGAACGGGAACACGGCTTCTTTGACCGAAACGTGGGAGGGAACGGGCTCGGCCGTGAAGCCAAGCTCCTGCAACGTCTGACCGGCCATGACTTTGGCAGCGAGCCCAGCAACCGGAACGCCCGTGGCTTTGGCGACAAACGGCACCGTGCGGCTGGCTCGCGGGTTGACCTCAAGCACGTAAACATTGAAGCCATCGTCTTCCTTCTTGACCGCGAACTGCACGTTCATCAGGCCCACGACGTTCAAGTGCTTCGCCATCGCCTTAGTGGCCGAGCGAATTTCATCAATCACCAAATCAGGCAGCGACCATGGCGGAATCACGCAAGCGCTGTCACCGCTGTGAACACCGGCTTCTTCGATGTGCTCCATGATGCCCGCGACGACCGCGTCAGTGCCGTCGCAAACGCAGTCGACATCAACCTCAATCGCGTCCTCAAGGAATCGATCGATCAGCACCGGCTGGCCAGCGGAAACAATGAAAGCCTCCATCACGAAGCGTTCCAACTGAGCCTTGTCGTAGCAGATTTCCATCGCTCGACCGCCCAGCACAAAACTGGGGCGAACCAAAGCTGGGTAGCCAATTTTGGCGACTTCGCGACGCGCTTCTTCCATCGTGCGAGCGATTCCATTGGCCGGCTGTTTCAGGTCCAACGTGTGCAATAGCTTTTGGAACTGTTCGCGATCCTCGGCCGCATCAATCGTGTCAACCGTCGTCCCAATAATCGGCACACCTGCGTCCGAGAGGGCTCGGGCCAAATTCAATGGCGTTTGACCACCAAACTGCACAATCACACCGTCGGGCTCAATGCGATCGCAAATGTTCAACACATCCTCGACGGTCAGCGGCTCGAAGAATAACAAATCGCTTGTATCGTAATCGGTACTGACCGTTTCCGGGTTCGAGTTCACCATCACGGACTCGATCCCCATCTCACGCAGCGCGAAACTTGCGTGACAGCAGCAATAATCGAACTCGATGCCTTGCCCGATGCGATTGGGACCACCGCCGAGGATCATGATTCGCTTTTGATCCGATTTTTCGGGCGCCTCGCACTCGGTTTCGTAGGTCGAGTAATAGTACGGCGTGTAG
>CAZLFF010000101.1:0-13578 GCA_964558755.1 uncultured Pirellulaceae bacterium | reverse complement strand
TTTGCGGCGTTTTCGAATTCACCCAACGCCTCCGAAGCGTAAGCCATCGAGAATAAGGACGCCTGTTGAATCAAGGGCGTTTTGATGCCGGCCGGCGCATCCATGACCTGTTGGAACAGCTCTTTCGATTTTTGGACCAATTCAAAACCACCTTCGCGATCCTCGCGGAGCGTGTCGATACCCAGTCGCAGCTGATAATCACCCGACGTCTGCAACGCCCACATGGCTGCGGTCGTGCCGGGGTGCTCGTCGGCCACTTGAGTCAATCGATCAACGTTGCCTGAAATTGCGAACTCAGACTGGGCCGCCGCCAACGCCTGTGACGGCACCGAGCCGGCGGTCAATCGATTGTTGATAAACAACGTCGCCGCGATCAAACCCAGCAAACCAAGAGCAACGATCACACCGATCTTGGTCAGATACGGGCGGATCTTGTCCATCATCTCGTCATTGGGAGACGGCTCGGTATGAGCGATCGGCAATGGCGTGGGCTGACTGGCTGGCTTATCGGTCATCGTTTTGTTCATCTTCTGGATCGATCCTTCGATCGGACACGAGAAAAAATAACGTCGGCCTCAGGCGGGCGAACGAGCCGCAAGCACGTTTTTGCGGCGATTTCGAATCGCGACAGTATATCGGTGGCCAAATCGGGCGGTCAATAGCGAACAAACCGGACGGAAAAGCCCTTTGCTCGAACCCAATGTCAATCGGGCGTTGCTGTCGGCGGTTGAGTGTGGAGAATCGCAGTCGATCATTTGGGCCATTGGGTCCGAAACCAAACAAGTCAAACCAAAAGCAAGACGCCGTAAAGTCCGTCGCCTCGACAGACTCAGTAGCGTCATCGCACCCATGAGTGGACTCAACCCCGGACAACACGAAGCGGTCAACACGCTGTCCGGGCCTCTGCTAGTCTTGGCGGGAGCCGGCACCGGCAAGACGCGTGTGATCACCTTTCGCGTCGCCAAACTGATCGAAACCGGCGTGCCGCGTGAGCGTATTCTCGGCGTAACGTTCACCAACAAAGCCGCCAACGAGATGAAAGAACGCTTGGGGCAGTTGATCGGCGCAAAGAAAAAATCGCCGGGCCCCTACGCCAAATATGCTCCCAAGCACAAAAAAAACAAGCGCAAGGCCGATCTAGAGGGCGCTCAGCCGTTCATCAGCACGTTTCACAGCCTGTGCGTGCATATCCTTCGCCGCCGCATCGACGCACTGGGTTATCCGCTCAAATTCACGATCTACAGCCGGGGCGACCAAGAAGCACTCGCTCGCACGGTCCTGCGCGAAATCAATGTCGCCGACAAACTGCTGGCTCCGAACCAACTGCTTTACCAGATTGGAAATTGGAAGTGCCAGTCGATGAAGCCCGCCGATGCGATCACGCACAGCGATACCGATCGACAACACTTGGCCGCCGTCGCGTACCAGCGTTATCAGCGTGAGTTAAAGCTCCGAGGGGCCGTTGACTTCGACGACCTGCTGCTGCTGACCGAGGAACTATTCAAGAAGCACGAAGATGTGCGCGTTGAAGAAGCCAACCGCTTTGATCACTTGCTGATCGACGAGTACCAAGACACGAACAACAGTCAGTACCGAATCGTTAAAGCGCTCGCATCGCATCACCGCAACCTGTGCGTCGTCGGCGACGACGATCAGTCGATCTACGGCTGGCGAGGTGCCGAGGTCGAGCACATCCTCTCGTTCCGCAGAGACTGGCCCGACGCAAAAGTCGTACGACTGGAGGACAACTATCGCAGCACCGGGCAAATCATCCACTTTGCCAACACACTGATTAAGTTCAACACAACACGCCACGACAAAGTACTAAAAGCCGCGCGGGGTGATGGCTTACCACCGGTGATTCAGCAATTCCCTAACGAAACCGTGGAAGCCCAAGAAGTCGTTCACTCGATCAAGAACCGGCTGAACGACCACGGGCGCGAGCCGCGTGATTTCGCGATTCTATTCCGCACCAACGAACAGCCGCGCGCGTTCGAGACGGAATTGCGAAAGGCCAAACTGCCGTACATCTTGGTCGGCGGCATGTCGTTCTTCGATCGCAAGGAGGTCAAGGACATGCTGGCCTACCTACGTTTAATCGACGACGAGCCCGACGAGATCTCAATCCTGCGCGTCATCAACACACCCGCGCGGGGAATCGGCAAAAAGTCCATCGAGACCTTACTGAACCACTCGATCAAAAACAAGGTTCCGCTCTGGGATCTAGTGACCGGCGCCGCGGCGCGGCCCAAGCTAACGTCGACGACCAACGCGGGGCTAGATGAACTTGCGTACAAGATCGAAGACGTTCGCCTGCAAGCACAATCCATGTCGCTGGTCGATACCGCTCGGACGCTGATCGAATCGATCGGCTACCGACGCGAGATTGATCGCCTGTACGACAAACCAGAGGACCGCGAGGCGCGGTGGACGACGGTCGAACAATTAGTCAACGCGCTGGCTCAATACGAACAGTCACGCAAGAAACCCAGACTGAGTTCCTTTTTAGATAAACTACTGCTGGGCGAGCAGGACACGGGCGACGAAAAAGAAAAGCAGCTACAGAAGAACGCGATCGCCTTGATGACGATGCACAGCGCGAAGGGACTGGAGTTTCCCGAAGTGTACTTGGTGGGACTCGAGGAAGGAATTTTGCCCCACCATCGTTCGCTGGAGGATGACGAAGCAGGCGTGCCGGAGGAACGGCGACTGTGCTACGTGGGTGTCACCCGAGCAGAAGAGCGTCTGACGCTCTCGATGTCGTTGACACGAATGAAGTGGGGCAAACCACGTGACACGGTACCCAGCCGGTTTTTGTACGAGCTAACGGGAAAAGCGGACCACCCAAATTACGCGAGAAAACGCGGGGTTTGATCGACCGTCGTTATCTTACTTGACTCGGCGGCGGTTCGCACAATGATTGGCTACCGCTCCTCGGCCTAACTTTCATTACCAGCATGAAACCGACCGCCGCCAACGACATTATCATCATCGACGAGACGGAACCCTGTCCGTACTTGCCAGATGAGATCGCGCGGATGCCGCTGCGAATGCCGCTGGCTCGGATTGTTGGCCCGCAAGCCGACACGCGTTTAGCGCTCGGTCATCGGCGCACGGGTGAGTTCATCTACGAAACGCAATGCCCATCGTGTAACGCTTGCGAGCCCATGCGGATCGACGTGACTGAGTTTCGGTTTAGCCGAAACCAGCGTCGCGTGCTCAATCGGGGTGACCGATTACTACGTGTGCGCCGCACGGGCTTGATTGCCGACGCTCCGCATTTGGATTTGTTCAACCGCCACCGCGCGATCCGCGGACTGGCCAAGGCCGATGGCCACATCGACCTAGAGGAATACGAATGGGGCTTTGTGCGTAGCTGTTTTGATTCGTTCGAATTTGGCTACTGGTTAGATGACCGTTTAGTTGGCGTCGCGATTTGCGATTTGGGCGAGCAAGCGATCTCGGCGGTCTACACGTTTTACGAACCGACGCTGGGAAAGCTAAGCCTAGGGACGTACTCGCTGTTGAACCAAATCCGGTTCTGCCAAGCGAACGACTATCGGTATCTGTACTTGGGTTACTACGTCGCCAATTGCCCTCACATGAACTACAAGGCGCGGTTCAAACCCCACCAACGGTTGCTGGCCGGCAAATGGGTCACCTGTGGCGAATGACCGATGCGGATAGACAGTCGGAAGCGGCCAGTCGCCAAGGCACTCCGTGACTCGGCGGCTCTCGCATCGTCAGTGAAAAAAGCCCGCTCCCGTCAAAAATCGGAGCAGGGCAGTGTGCCGCCAACGGAGCCAACACCCAATGACGCCTCGCTTCGCCCGGCCGGTTGTTTAGAATACGGGCCACCAAATGACGTTCATCTCTGACCCATTCGCCCCAACTCAACGCAACCTCCCATGAAAGCACTCGTCACCGGCGCGAACGGATTCCTTGGCTCGCACCTTGTCCGCAAGCTCATCGAAGCGGGCCACGAAGTCACGGCGATGTCGCGCCGGCGCGACGAGTCCTTGGTGGGGCTTGGAATCGAAACAGTTCACGGTGACGGCAGAAATTTGGATAACGTCGTCACGGCGCACGAGTCACACGGAGGGCACGACACGGTTTTCCACACGGCCAGCGTGTCAGGAATTTGGGGTTCGTGGAAACACTACCACAGTAACAATACCGTCGGCGCAAGGAACGTGGTCGAGGCGTGTCTGCGAACCAAGGTCCAGCGTCTGGTGTACACCAGCAGTCCCAGCGTGACCTTCGACGGCAATCATCAAATCAGCGTCGACGAATCCGCGCCGTATCCTCGCCAATGGCTGGCCCACTATCCGCATTCCAAAGCGCTCGCCGAACAGCATGTTTTAGAAGCCGACGACGAGAAGGAACTAATGACTTGCTCGCTGCGGCCGCACTTAATCTGGGGGCCGGGCGATCGTCATTTGATCCCACGCCTGATGGACCGAGCCCGCAGTAAAAAGCTGCGTCGCGTGGGCGATGGAGCGAATTTGGTCGATACGATTTACGTTGACAACGCCGCCGATGCTCACGTGCAAGCCGCCGAGGCCCTTCAACCGGGCTCGCCCGTCTGCGGCAGCGCGTACTTTATCTCCCAAGACGATCCCGTTAATTGCTGGTCCTGGATCAACGAGATTCTGGAAATGGCCGAGCTACCCAAAGTGCGCCAGTCGATCTCGTTTCCGTGGGCTTACCGATTGGGAGGAGCCTTGGAAGCGTATCACGAGATGTTCAACATCGATCGCGAGCCGCGAATGACTCGATTCTTGGCCGCCCAACTGGCCAAGCATCATTACTTTGACATTTCACGAGCCAAACGCGATTTTGGTTACTATCCAAGGATCACCATGTCGGAAGGCATGAAGCGGCTCGAAACATCGCTGCTGGGCAACCCCGTGACGTAAGCTGCCGCGTGCGTGGCCCTTTAGCGTTGTTGGCAACAAGCACTTCAGTCATTTTGTCTGCCGCCGCAGGCTAGGCTCGCCACGTTCGTGATGCCAAGAGACCCGGAGCCAGTGCGACCAACGGTGATATTCGTCGCGGCAGTCGCGGCATCAAGCTCGGTAAAAATGGCCAATCGGTTTGCCACCGACTCCTTTTGACGCATGGTGGCTGCGGTTGCCAAGCAGGAATCGAAGCGGTATTTTTAGGGTTTTGACGAGTATCTCGCCCGCACCCAAACCGCCGTCCATGATCGCCCCCGCTTCCTCTGAACAACTCCCTGACGATCAGCGAATCGTGATCACGGGCATCGGCCTGACTTCCCCGAACGGGAACAGCTTGGCCGAGTTCCGTGATGGCTTGCTGGCCGGTCGCAGCGGCGTGAGCGAGTACAACATTCGCTATTTTGGCGACACGGTGGCAGGTGTTTGCGACTTTGAGGCAACGCGACACCAAAGCCGACGTGACGCTCGCCGAGGAACTCGGGCAGGGAGCGTCGGGATCTATTGTGCTCGCGAGGCGATCGGTGACTCGGGAATCGACTGGGAAAACACGCCACTCGATCGCGTCGGAGTTTATGTCGGGGTGACCGAACACGGGAATGTCGAAACGGAAAGCGAGATCCACGAGATCAAGCAATTCGACTACGACGTTAAGACCTGGTCGCACCACCACAATCCACGGACCGTCGCGAACAACCCCGCGGGTGAAGTCGCGTTGAACATGGGGATCACCGGGCCCCACTACACGATCGGAGCCGCCTGTGCGGCGGGTAACGCGGGGCTGATCCAGGGCCTGCAGATGCTGCGGCTGGGTGAATGTGACCTTGCGATCGCGGGCGGTGTTTCGGAGAGTATCCACACGTTTGGAATTTTCGCCGGCTTTGCAAGCCAAGGTGCCTTGGCCTCGCACGCGGACCCAACCCAAGCGTCCCGACCGTTCGACAAGAACCGCAACGGAATCGTCGTTGCCGAGGGAGGTTGTTTGTACACGCTGGAACGGCTGTCTGACGCAAAGGCTCGCTCGGCAAAGATTTATGGGGAGATCGTCGGTTATGCCATCAACACCGACGCCACGGATTTCGTGCTTCCGAACCCGGAACGCCAATCGCAGTGTATGAATATGGCCCTCAAAAAAGCGGGGCTAAACGCAACCGACATCGACATTGTCAGCACTCACGCGACGGGTACCGGCATGGGCGACACGCTCGAATGCGACGCCGTCCGACGCGTCTTCGGAGCCAGCGAAAAAACTTGTATTAACAACACAAAAAGCTTCATTGGGCATACGATGGGAGCCGCCGGTGCGTTAGAATTGGCCGGCAATTTGATGGCGTTTGAGGACAGTGTTGTCCATTCGACCATCAACGTCGACGAGATCGATCCCGATTGTCAGCTGAGCGGCCTAGTGCTCAATCAGCCCCGGGAGGTAGATCGCGTCGATTATATTTTGAATAACTCATTTGGAATGCTGGGCATTAACTCAGCCACGATCATCAAACGCATGTGATCGGGTTGATTTGGTTGTAACCCGCGATTGATTTAATCGCTCGTTTGACGCTTGCTCGGCATGACCGCTAGAAGACTAAGGATGGAGATCGCCCGATGGCACCCGAAGAAATCAGAACCGCAATTATTGACATCCTTGCCGACATCGCTCCCGATGAAGACCTGAGCGATCTAAAGGACGAGGTTTCATTTCGGGACCAGCTGGAATTGGACAGCATGGACTTCTTGGACATCGTGATGGAACTACGCAAGCGATACCGCGTGCAAGTGCCGGAAGAGGACTACACGAATCTCGATTCGATGCACAGCACGGTCACTTACCTAACGCCCAAGATGGCGGACTGCGTTGCAACCTAGGCGTGGTGGCCGGGGCACTTGGTGACTCGACACCTGCCACGCCGCCGAAGAAGTTTAATCGCTTGCCAATAACGCTTAGGCTGCTCCAAGGCGAAATCGACGTTCGAAACTTAGTTCGATCGTCGAAAGCTGACTTAACGGTGACGGAGTCACCGGCCCAGTCGAGTGGTCGGGGCACTCCGTGAATCGGCGCCACGAAACAACATCCCTTGCACTTTACGTGCTCTGAAGCCGTTGACGGCCTTGCCGGCCCACTTTCCCCCACCCGCTCATGTACGACACCATCATCATCGGGGCGGGCATGTCCGGCTTAGCCGCCGGGATTCGACTGGCTCACTACGATCAGAAGGTGTGCATTCTCGAAAAGCACTACACGATCGGTGGCTTAAACTCGTTTTACCGGATGAACGGCCGCGACTACGACGTCGGCCTACACGCCGTCACGAATTTCACCGGCAAAGGCGCCAAGAAAGGTCCGCTCGCTCGGATCCTCCGCCAGCTTCGCTTCAAATGGGAAGACTTTGCCCTCGCGCCGCAAAAGGGATCGCGGATCGCGTTTCCCGGTCATGAACTTCGCTTCGAAAACGATCTCGAATTGCTGCGGGCAGAAGTGTCGCGTGAGTTCCCAAAGCACATTGATGAGTTCGATCAACTGATCGCGAAAATCGCTGACTATGACGACTTGGACCAAGCGGCGTTTGAGCTGTCGGGGCGTCAGATCCTGAACGAAACCATTAGCGAGCCGCTGTTAATCGAGATGATTTTGTGCCCGCTGATGTGGTACGGCAACGCGGCAGAGCACGACATGGCGTGGGGGCAATTCTGCATCATGTTCCGCAGCATTTTCCTCGAGGGCTTCGCGCGTCCCTACAAGGGCGTGCGGCTCATCTTGAAGAACCTCGTGAAACGATTTCGGGGGCTCGGCGGCGAGCTAAAGCTTCGCAGTGGCGTAAAGACGATCGTCGTTGACAATGGACACGCTGCCACCGTTGAACTGGATGACGGGACGCAACTGCAAGCCAAACGCATTCTCTCGTCGGCCGGTCGCCTAGAAACCATGCGGCTGTGCAGTGATACAAGCGAGCCCGATCCACGCTCGGCGGGCCAGTTGACTTTCATTGAGTCGATTTCGGTACTCGATCGTCAGCCCGAGAAAATTGGCAACGACGATACGATCGTGTTTTACAACGACAGCGAAAAATTCCACTGGGAGAAACCCGCGACCGAGCTATGCGACTTGCGGACTGGCGTTGTTTGCTCGCCTAACAATTACGAATACCCGGATGAACAAGGATTACTGCCGGAGGGTGTTGTTCGAATCACCACGATCGCCGACTTCGACCGCTGGACAGCGCTGGGCGAAGACGAGTACCAACGGGCGAAACTTGAATGGTACGACCGCAGTGTCGCGGCCAGCGTCCGCTTCACCCCGGATTTCCGGCCTTACGTGATCGACACCGACGTGTTCACCCCGACAACGATCAAACGTTTTACCTGGCACGATAACGGAGCGGTCTACGGTGCGCCGGACAAGGTCCTCGACGGCACAACGCACATCGACAACCTGTTCCTCTGCGGGACCGACCAAGGCTTTGTCGGCATCATCGGGGCGATGATGAGCGGAATCTCGATGGCAAATGCTTATTGCTTGCGGGACTAACGGTGTTTTGCGGTTCGGCCCGGCGCAAGTTCGGAGAACCCAAACCGCTTCGGGGTCACGACGGTTCTTACTCAGTTACTCGTGGCTATCGTCGTTCGGCGAACAAACTCTGACTTGAGCTGCTGGCCGCCATGGACGAAGGCAAATCGCCTCCCGTATCGCCTCGATTATGGTTCCATTACACCGACTTTTGCTGGTAAACTATTGTTGAATTGTTTGAGCCCTTTACCTGCCACCCAACGCTCGCTCGATGAAGTGTCCTTTCTGCCAAGACGACAACGACAAGGTGATCGATTCTCGTTCGGTCGATGATGGGTTCGCAATTCGCCGGCGACGAAACTGTCTGTCGTGCGAGAAACGGTTCACGACCTTCGAACGCGTGGTCGAACTCGATATCTACGTGGTAAAGAAAAGCACTGGCGAACGCGAGAAGTTTTCGCCCGACAAAATTCGCAACGGCATTGAAAGAGCCTGCTGGAAGCGGCCAATTCCGATCGCCAAGGTCGAGAAAGCGATTGAGGATATCGTCGCATCGATTTACGCGTACGATTCGTCGGAGATCCCCAGCGAGGAGGTTGGGCGGCAGGTGATGGAAAGGCTGATCGAACTGGATGACGTCGCCTACATCCGCTTTGCCAGCGTGTATCGACAATTTCAAGATGTTCATGACTTCGTCGATGGCGTCCGTCCGATCCTTGATCGGAATCAAATGCAGCAAACGACAGGGAACCAACAAGCCGCCAACACAAAACCTGGCACGTAAAATTTGAAGATCAACATCTGCAGTGGCTATCCGCTGGAATCACGGAAGGGCAACTCCGTTACGGCCCAGCGTCTGGCGCATCTTCTTCGCCAAGCTGGGCATGACGCAGTTGCGATGAGCACCGATCATCCGCCCGTTGCTGATGCACAGCTGTGTCTTCATGCATTGAAAACCGCCGCTGCGACGAAGCACTTTTTGGCGAAGTGTCCGGACCGACCGGTTTGTGTTTATCTGACCGGCACAGACCTGCATGGCGGCATCGCTGCCGATCCCGAACTGGCCACGGAAGTGTGCAGCCTCGCCGCACGATTGGTTGTCGCCCATCCGGAATGCGTGCCATACATCCCAGCACCATGGCGTGACAAAGCAGTTGTCATTTATCCCAGTGTCGACCTTCCGGCTCTGGTTGAAATCGACGTCCCGAAACAACCACTGTTTACGAACGTAGGCCACCTGCGTGCGATCAAGAACCCGCACCTGATGTTCGCCGCGTTGCAGAACATCCCCCAGAAAGTGATCGCCTATTCGATCGGCAACGCGCTGACCGACGTCGATCGCGACCAGGCTCTTTCCAACGCGACTGCCGACTCCCGCTACCGCTGGCTGGCCGATTGCGACCGAGCGACTGCGTTGGGTTGGATGCAGCAATCCATCGCGACAATCAACACTTCCTTGGCTGAAGGCGGTGCGAACACGATTCTCGAGGCGATTCACCTAGGCGTTCCTGTGTTGGCCAGCAACATCGCCGGCAACCGAGGGCTGCTGGGCAAGGACTACGAAGGCCTTTTCGAGAGCAACAACGCGGCCGAGTTGGCTGCCCTAATGATCCGCTGCCTCCACGAACCGTCTTTTCTGAAAAAACTATGCGGTCAGCTCGAAAAGCGAAAACCGTTGTTCAGCCAGGCACGCGAAACAAGATCTCTCGAACAGCTGATTGGCAACATCTAGCGACCGAACATGTCAATGAAGCTAAAGTGCCGCGGGTCCAGCTCAGTGCGATCGCTCAAGCACAAAGTGTGCGATGCTTTTGAGCGCTTGAGCGTAGGCTGAATCATTAAGACCGGCCGCAAAAGCAATTGCTCGGTTCGCGTGATCCTGAGCGATCTTGAACGCGTATTGGATCGAGTCAGTCGATTGCAACACTGGGACGACGGATTCGACCGTCGCATGCTCGGATTTCAACTCGGCTAATAGACTCGCCCGTTTTGTGCCGTCCAATTGCTTCAAGCAGTGGATCAGCGGTAGCGTTGGCTTTTGGTTTAGCAAATCCGTACCGAGTGTTTTTCCCACTTGATCCGCGCTGCCGACCAAGTCCAAAACATCGTCGATGATCTGGAATGCAATCCCAATGCTCAGGCCATAATCACGAAACGCTTGTTGAGTTTCGAGCGTCGCGCCACCGAGCATCGAACCCGCTTCGCAAGCGCAGGCGGCCAGTTCGGCCGTTTTATCACTGACCATTTGCAGGTAGTCGGCTTCACTCAAATCGAAATTGCCACGCCAGCGATTCTGTCGCATCTCGCCTTCGCACACGCGGTTACTGGATGCCGCCAACATTCGAACCGCGTCGGCTGATCCTGAGAGACTTGCGACGTGAAAAGCGTGAGTGAACAAATAATCGCCCAGCAGCACGCTTACTTTGTTGCCCCATTTTGAGTTGGCAGTGGGTTCGTGACGTCGTGTCTGTGCTTCATCCAAAATGTCATCGTGAACCAAAGTCGCCGTGTGGACCATTTCTAACGCCGCCGCCATTTGCAACGCCGGTTGTTCGATGGAACCAACGCAGCCGGCCGCCAGCAATGTAAACGCAGGCCGCATGCGTTTCCCGCCCAGTAGCCAACTGTGCTCTAACAGTTCGTCCACCCAAGGCGTTTCGCTACGGAGTTCGGTTTGCAAAATCTGCTCAACCGACGCCAGCTGTTCCTTGATCGGATCATAAACATCCGTCAGGCCGCCGGGCTTGCTGCCTTTGGCCACCCTACCAGAATCTGCCGCTTTGTCTTTCAAGTGAACGTTCATTGGTCGTCGCATCCCTGCTGATCGTTGTCACGAACAAAGTCACCGCTTTTACCGCCCGTCTTTTTTTCTAGCACGATATCGCTAATTCGCATCGTTCGATCCATGCTCTTGCACATATCGTAAATCGTCAGGGCGGCAGTTGAGACGGCGGTCAACGCCTCCATCTCGACGCCCGTTCGATCGACTGCTTGGACGGTTGCTGTGATTCGAATCTGGGTTGGCGGCAGTGTTTCAAACGCAACATCGACGGAGCTAATTCGCAATGGATGGCAGAGAGGAATCAGATCGGCCGTCCGTTTCGTGCCAGTCAAACCAGCGATCCGAGCGATTCCCAGTACGTCGCCCTTGGAGATTTGTCGATCCAAAATCGCGTTCAGCGTTCCCGGCTCCATGTGCACCACGCCTGAAGCAATCGCCACGCGATGGCTCTCTGGCTTCTGGCCAACGTCGACCATCCGCGCGTTTCCGGCGTCATCGAAATGAGTCAAATCGGGCATGGATCAGCAAGGGTGGAGTTCAACGGGATCACAACGACTGATTCGAACCCGAAAACGGGTCGGTTTCGTCCTTAAAGAACTGTCAGTTAAGCTCAAAAGTAACCTATTTTCGTGGGCGAAAGTAGGGATCGGACGTGCAGATAGCCAGCTCAGAAAGGCCTGAACTGGCTACGGGCGGGGTACATTGCCGAAAGACACGCCAACGGTGGCCGCGTGGTCAGTTCTTCATTTCAAAACCGGCCGCCTCGAGCTGCCGCTCGACCGCAGCCGACATCGCGTCACCAAGCGTGGCCCCTCCTTCAGCGGCCGCAAGTTCCTTTCGCTTCGCCGCTACGAACTCGTCGCGAGCGGCGGTGGCTTCCTTGATTTGAGCCTGAATCTTCTTGCGAGATTCAGCCTGCTTCCTCACATGGGCCTTCCGCTCTTCGAGCGTCATGTTCTGCATCTCTTCGGGAAGCTCGGCATCGTCCACTTCGTTTAGTTCTTCATCATTGACACCGAACGAATCGACCAAGTCACGACCTCGATTGCTGTACGCGGCGCCCGCTTTCGTTTTGAACCGACTCATGGCCGAAGATTTGCCGGCAGACGCCGCGTTGCGATCCTGAGCGACTTGGTTCTTGAGTAACGTTTCTCGCACGTCACTTTTCCCATACCACAGGTAGGTCTTGTTCAATTGAGTGTTCAGCTTAATGATGATTTCGTCGTGAGGCGATTCAATATGGACTGTTTTTCGATCCTGATCGATGTTCATGTACTCGCCCTCGGCCATGTCCGCGCCATCCTTCCACTTCGTGCTGATTCCTGTGTCGTAGTTTCCACAGTGAATCGTGTTGACCACCACGCCTTGCTCGATCGCCGACTTGCAGGATTCGCGGTAGTCGACGGAGCCCTGAGTGAATGGTTCGTTGCCCGCGATGAAAATCGCCCGGTAGCCGTTATCTTTGTCCGACCAGTCCAGTCGCTTCAACGCTTCCGCGATCACCGTGCCGCAGTACTCATCGCCGCCGTTGGTCTTGAGGGCGAACAGGGCTTCGGAAACTTTGTCCAAGTCATCCGTCAACTGAACCACTTGGCGAATGTAGCCCTCCGATGCAGGCAATCCAGAATTCCCATACTCAAAGATGGTCACCCGAAGCTCCGGGGTCTTACCTTCCTTCTCAGCCCGGGCAAATTGCTGGACGATGGTCCACAGTTGACTTCGCGCTTGATCGATCAGCCCGTCCATACTGTTAGACGTGTCCAAAAGAATCGCGACATCGACGGCCGATCGAACGCCCGCAAACGGTGTTTCTGCTTTCTCGTTTTCAGCCAGCTCATCGGCCCGGCTTTTGGCAACCTCGATACTGGTCTCGGAGCCTTTCTTGACGGTGATCGTCACGTCTTGAGCCAAAATCGTTACGGAACAACTCAACAAAACCGCCAGCCCGCAAAACGCAGCATTTTTCCAAAACTTGAACATTGCAATCTCCAATTCTCAAACGAACTTCGCCCCAAAATAACGAGCCCACCGGCCCGAACCGTTTTTAGGACGAAGATTGAGGAAAGAAAGTTCCAAGCGATCTGAAAAAAATTGCAACAGCGACGTGCCACTGAATAATTACGCAAACGCGGCAGTTCGCACACAAAAAAACCGCCAGCGGGGAGTCACCCGGTGGCGGCTGTGCGAAAGACGGCGAGTCGTTCGATCGATAGGTTTTGAAAGTTTCAGTCTGTGCGGGAGGCTTAGACCAATTCCTTCAGGCTGCCGATCAATGTTCGAAGACGTTCGGCCAGCAAGCTGGCGTCGAATGGTTTCTTGAACGTTTCGTTGATAGC
>CAZLFF010000100.1:0-13624 GCA_964558755.1 uncultured Pirellulaceae bacterium | reverse complement strand
CGATCGCGTTGAGCAAACTGTGCCCGTCCTGGTGCTGGAGGCCTTCACCATTAAGCGACGTTCGTCCGGCCGTTCCACCCAGCAAGAACCCCTTGGCTCGCATATCGGCCGCCGCCCAGATCAGGTCACCAATCCGCTGGAAGCCAAACATACTGTAATAGATAAAGAACGGAATCATGTTCACACCGTGAGCACTGTACGCTGTGCCCGCCGCGTTGAACGAGGACATCGAACCAGCCTCACTGATGCCTTCCTCAAGCAGCTGTCCGTCTTGGGATTCCTTATAGTACGACGTCTGGTCGCTATCGACCGGCTCGTACAGCTGACCCGCATGAGCGTAAATGCCGACCTCGGTGAACATACCTTCCATGCCGAACGTGCGTGACTCGTCGGGAACGATCGGAACAATATTCTTGCCGATTTTTTTGTCGCGACACAACGCGCTGAGCAAACGAACGACACCCTGAGTGGTCGAAATCTCTTTGCCGCAATCGCGAAGCACACGTTTCGCGTAATCGGTAAATCGAGGCGTTTCGTTGCGTGGATGTTCGACGGGACGCGAAGGAACCGGACCGCCCAACGCCTGACGTCGCTCGCGAACGTATTCCATCTCGCGACTGTTCTCCGACGGCTGGTAAAACGGAACGTTGTTGATCTCCTCGTCCGAAACCGGGATCCCGAATCGGTTTCGGAACTCGACCAACGCGGCCTCGTTCATCTTCTTTTGGTTGTGAGCCATCATCTTGCCTTCGCCGGCTTCGCCAAGACCATAGCCCTTGATCGTTTTGGCGAGGATAACCGTTGGCTGGCCCTTGTGATCCATCGCGGCCTTGTAAGCGGCCCAGACTTTTTCTGGATCGTGCCCACCACGACGCATCCGCTCGAGCTTTTCGTCGCTGTAGTTTTTGACCAACTCGAGCAGTTCAGGGTAGTGACCAAAGAAGTGCTCGCGAGCGTAACTGCCCGGCATGCCGACGTACTTTTGGTACTGTCCGTCGACAATTTCTCCCATGCGTTTGACCAGCAGGCCAAGCTCATCCTGCTCGAGCAGTGGATCCCAATCGTCACCCCACACGACCTTGATCACATTCCAGCCAGCGCCCAAGAACAGGGCCTCAAGCTCTTGGATGATTTTACCGTTACCGCGAACGGGGCCGTCCAAGCGCTGCAAATTACAGTTGATGACAAATTTGAGATTATCCAGATTCTCGCGGCCAGCGAGCGTGATCGCGCCGAGCGTCTCGGGTTCGTCGCATTCGCCGTCGCCCAAATAAGCCCAAACACGCTGATTCTTGGTGTTCTTAATGCCACGGTCGTTCAAGTATTCGTTGAACCGAGCCTGGTAGATCGCCATGATCGGGCCCAGCCCCATCGAGACCGTCGGGTACTCCCAGAACCCCGGCATCAGCCACGGGTGAGGGTAAGACGAGAGGCCTTGGACGTCTCGCAGCTCGCGTCGAAAGTTCAACAGGTTCTGCTCACCCAAGCGCCCTTCGAGAAACGCGCGGCTGTACATGCCGGGGGACGCGTGACCCTGAAAGTAGATCTGGTCGCCGTCGTAGCCGCTCTCGCCGCGACCTCGAAACACATGGTTGTAGGCAACTTCGTACAGCGTGGCCGACGAGGCAAAGGTCGAGATATGCCCACCCACGCCGCCGGGGGCACGGTTGGCTTTGACGACCATCGCCATCGCGTTCCAGCGAACGATGCTTTTGATCCGTCGCTCGATCTCGCGATCGCCTGGATAGGCGGGTTGCTGCGATTTGGGAATCGTATTGATGTAGGGCGTGTTTTGCTTGCTGGGCATATCGACGCCCTTGCGAATGGCCCGCGCCTCGAGCATCGACAGCAAGTACTTGGCTCGATCAGGTCCCTTGCTGTTGATGACGTACTCAAGTGACTCCAGCCACTCACGTGTTTCGGCGGGATCGAGATCCGTGGTTTGCTTCAAATAAGGATCGTTTGCTTCGTCGCTCGATTCACCGGGGATTGTCGCTACGTCCGACATAGAAACCGCCTTTGAGATAAATGAAAAACGGCGCGAGTTCACTTTCATCGCCGCTAGTGTTTTGTTGTGCGTTAGCCTCGCGGCTCGCTCACCTGGTGATACCGCCACCGGTCAGCATCGGCAACGCGAAACTGAGCCTCGCACTTGCAGCGAGGTGTGTGGAAATCAATGGTGAGTTGCCGATGGCATCGGCAAACCGCTGGGCCCGGCCGCTCTCAAATCGGAGCACGGGTACGACGGTAAGCCAATTTCATCGACTTCCGGCCAACCTAGGCCTCGTCGTCCGTCTCGAGTCCGCCAAGCCATCCTAATTGTCGTAAACCAGACGGGTTTCGTAAAGAACAAAGATGGTTCAGCCCGCGACGGATTCATGGCGGCCAGCCGCGAACGTGCGATTATGTCCCGTTATCGACGGGTAACGGGGGATCCGATTTTTCACCCCAATCACCGCCGAAACTGGGCCGAAAACTCGACCCCGAACGACGTATGGCTCTTAGAGGCCAACAATCCCGTGGATTGGAACCAGCCTCCCCAGATGTGGCGTCGCTACGCCCAATTGTGGGCAAATAAGCCGCGCCCCACGCCAGCACTCAAGTTCGGCTCGTCCCGCAGGCGAACAATAGGGTACAATCTCAACATGTTGCTTCTGCCACTCACGGCTGAGGGACCAATTTTCGGGTTAACCGGGATCATCAGCGGCTTGTGCTTAGCACGTCCGATCTCCGTTTTTCTCCCAGCGACTCCCATCGCTGCGCGTACGGCCGAAGTAACATTTGCCGCATGACTCATCACGAGCCGTGCGGTTTTTTTGTGCGCTGGCTTGGGCGAGCGACTCAATCGCGTCAGAGACTTTCAACGATTGACACCTACTCGGAATAATTTCGCTAAACTTAATTCCACAAACCGCTGCGACACTCACTCAAGCGAAAAGCCAATGTCCGAACATACTCAAGTGGACCAAGTCGATGCGTTGATCGCGCGACTGCAAACCGGTGACAACGACGCTCGGGGTGAACTGATAAACGTTGCCTGCGATCGCCTGATGAATTTGACGCGGAAGGTCAAACGTGGCTTCGGCAAGGTCCAACGCTGGGAGGAAACAGAGGACGTATTCCAACGAGCAACCATGCGACTGTATCGCTCGCTCGAGAAAGTCACCCCCAACGACGCGCGACATTTCTTCCGACTCGCAGCGTTGCAAATCCGCCGTGAACTGATCGACCTCACACGTCACTACAGTGGCCCGGAAGGCATGGGCGGCAACCACGCGACTCAACTGGTCGGCTCGAGCGACAACCCGTTGCCCCACGGGGCCTACGACGCGGCCGAGCAAACGGGCGGACCTGACCAATTGAATCAATGGAGCGATTTTCACGCGGCAATTGAAACGTTGCCCGAAGAACAACGTGAGGTGACCGAGTTGCTATTTTATCACGGACTCGAACAGACTCAGGCGGCCGAACTAATGGGTGTCAGCGTTCGCACGGTCAAACGATACTGGCGCGACGCGAAGCTCTCGCTGTACGAAAGATTCGACGGAAAATTGCCGGGCGAAATTTAACCCACACAATCCTACCCCCGAAAACCATAACCAGACAAAGCCAAGGCTCAACGATGGAAATCCAAACGACCGCACAACTGACCGCCAAGAAATGCGTACCCTGCGAAGGCGGCGTCGAGCCATGCACTCGCGAGTTTTCGATCGAACAACTAACCAAGCTGCCCGGCTGGCAACTTTCTGACGACGGAAAACGAATTCGAAAAGACTGGGTGTTGAAGAACTTTGTCAACAGCCTCGACTTTTTCAACCAAGTGGGGCAAATCGCCGAAACCGACCAGCATCATCCGGATTTACACCTAACCGGCTATCGCAACGTTCAAATCGAGATTTGGACTCACGCAATCGACGGCCTCAGCGAGAACGATTTTATCCTGGCGGCCAAAATCGAGGCCATCGCACCTGTCGCTAGCTAACGACCGCCACGTAGATTCCCACGACCGACCGCACTACGATGCGGCTATGATTCCGGCGCCCCAAACAAAGCAACCCATGCGCGATCATCGCTGGCCAAACTTGGCCAACCTCAATCTAAACAGCCTACGCTTAGCCAACGCGGCTGCTGACAATCCGCGGCTGCAAGTCAAACGATGCAACACGGCGACCGCAGGGAACGTCCTCGATTTCGCAACCGGTCAAACCGGAACGATTGCGGCGGGGATCCAGCTGGCAAAAATCTGTTTGGCTGATTTGGCGGAGGTCGACATGCTGCCACCGACCGATAAAGCCCTACCGCTACCCGCCATCCATGTCACCACCGACGCGCCGGTCGAGGCTTGCATGGCGTCGCAATACGCGGGCTGGCCGATCTCGGTCGACAAGTATTTCGCCATGGGAAGCGGGCCCGCGCGGTCGCTGCGGGGGAAGGAAGAAGTCCTCGGCGACTACGCCCTCACCCACTCCCATGGACCCGCCGTTGCTGTTTTGGAAACGAGCGTTCTGCCAGACGACGCAATTATTAACAACGTCGCCGCCGAGTGCGGTGTCGCGGCCGAGAATGTTACGCTGTGTGTCGCTCGGACCGCCAGTCTGCCCGGCTGCATTCAAGTCGTCGCAAGAAGCATCGAGGTCGCGTTGCATAAGCTGCACGAGTTAAAATTTGACCTTGCGAAGATTACCAATGCGACCGGCGTTGCTCCGCTGCCACCGGTGGCCAAGGACGACCTGACGGCGTTGGGCTGGACGAATGATGCGATCTTGTACGGTGGCCAAGTTAACCTGTGGGTCGACACTGACGATGAAATGATCACCTCGATCGGTCCGCAAATCCCCAGCAACAGCAGCGATGACTTCGGCGAACCATTTCTAACACTGTTCAAGCGTTACGACATGGATTTTTACAAGATGGACAAACTTCTCTTTAGTCCCGCCGTCGTCACGATCAATAATGTGCGAACCGGCAACACGTTCTCGTACGGTTCCGTTCGGACCGACATTCTAAAGCAATCATTCGCAATCCAATCCACTTGACCATCAACTCTTCGTATTCTCCGATCGAACCACAGAACGGCGAAGCGCTCGAACATCCCAACAAGACGCATGAAGATCGCTGTGCTCGCTCCGCCGGACGCTTGGCATTTCCAAGACCTCCAACGCGCTGCCGCCAACCAACACGAACTGATCGCATGTGATTTTCGCCAACTGTCGTCCTCGATCGGCAGCCACGGCCAATTAAGCGTGTACGCCGGCGACGTGTGCCTGTCTGACCTAGACGCGGTCCTAGTTCGCATCATGCCGGCAGGTTCGCTTGAGCAAATTGTTTTGCGAATGGACGTGCTGTTCGCGTTGGCTGATCAAGGCGTACCCGTGGTCAATCATCCGAAAACGATCGAGGCCTCGGTTGACAAATACCTCACGCTCGTACGCCTCGCTCAACAGCGGATTCCAGTTCCATCAACCGTCGCGTGCCAGACTGTCGCCAACGCAATGACGGCATTTGATTCGCTTGGCGGCGACGTTGTCATCAAGCCTCTGTTTGGCAGCATGGGGCAGGGGATCGAGCGACTGAGGGACCGCGAATCAGCGGCCATCGAATTTGAAAAACGTGTTGCTAACAGCGAGGCGATCTACCTGCAAGCTTTCGTGCCGCACGGTGCTACGGACCTGCGTCTGTTCGTCATTGGTGACCAAGTCCTAGGCATGCGACGAACACGCCCCGGGCATTGGTTGACCAACGTCGCCCAAGGCGCAACGGCGTCGGCTTACGAACCGACTGACTGTGAGAAAAAACTGGCCCTCAAAGCCGCCAAAGCGGTTGGCGCTGAAGTCGCGGGCGTCGATTTGGTATTCGACGAGCGTACGGGCAAGCCGTTGGTCATCGAAGTCAACGCGTCACCCGGCTGGCAGGCGCTGTCGGAAGTCACCGGCATCGACGTCGCGAAACAAATCATCGACCACGTCGCCGCACTCACCGACCATCAACGTTGAGAAATTGAAATTTGGCCAACTGCCTGGATCACCCGGACGCCGAAATCAATAGCCTTTAGGCGTGAGCCATTACGGCTTCCGCCAGCAGATCCTGCCACCGAGCACACCCCTCTTCGTCGATCAACTTCGTTGTGCAACTAGAAACGACTCGCACTTCGCCCCCAGGCAAACCCGGCTGGATCGAAATTTTCGAATCGTCACGACGCGCGATCGTCCACTGCCCGCCACCGGGACCAATCAAGTCGATCCCTAAGACCGCCCGATCAGAGCCAGCGAATGCTTCCTCAGCCGCGCGGGCCAAAGAGTCGGCTTGATCTGCCATCGAAAATGGAACCTCGGGGGCCTTTACCCGACGCTTGCCCCAGCGGTCCTCGGTCCCATATCGAATGAACCGGCAAACCATCTCGCGATCAATTGGCGGGCAGGTCAAATCCGGCGCCGCCGCTTTTAGCTGTGACTTGTCGAACGTCGGGTCGTTCGTTTCGTAATCGACATACATCGTCGCGTTCTCAAAGAACATACTCGCGAACTCGCCGTCACCCGAACGCGGAGCATTCGCACCAACGAACTCGACACCGGTCGATCCGTAGAATTCGCAGCAGCAATCGAGCACCTCACGCGCGGTGCTGCACTGGTCTGGGGTCAGGTGATACACCTTCCCATGAGTTTCCGGACGCAGGAACAAATTCGTAACAACGTCAGCCACCCAATCAACCGGCACCAAATTCAATGGTTCGTCGCCACTCATCGGCAGCGAAATCGGTGTCACGATCATACCGTCCGCGTTCTTTTCCTGTTGCGGCACTAGGGTCGCGATCAAACGCAAGTACATGAACAATCCGTGATAGGTTAGCGTGTAACCCGTTTTGGAATCGCCGACAATGACTGCTGGACGGTAAATCGTTTTGGAAGCAATACTCGATGCCTGCACCAGCTTTTCCGCCTCGCACTTGCAGTGCTCATAGTCGTTTCGAAACGACTGACTGCGGTCAAGATCCGTTTCAAGCACGCGGTCAGTGCGCTTACCGCACACGTAGGCCGTCGAGATATAGTGCAACTCTTGGATATCAAATCGCTCGCACATGTCGACCACATGCTGAGTCCCGCCATAATTCGTGTGCCATGGATCCGCACTGCGATCGGTTCCGTGAAAGGTCAAAACCGCCGCGCTGTGAATAATGCGTCCACAGTTAAGCTCCACCCATTGTTGCGACTCATCGTCCAACCCCAGATTCGGAGCGCTGATGTCGCCAGCCAGCACGACCGGTCGAGCCAACGGTTGCCCTGCCTCGGCTTCCCAACGCTGCATGAACGACTCAACACGCTGCTGCGCGGTCAGCTTTTTACTGGGCCGCACGACCAACGCCACGCGTTGCCCCGCGCTCAATAACGAACGAACAAGGTACTGGCCAACAAGCCCAGTGCCTCCGGTCAATAAAACGTATGGGCGTTGTCCAAATTCGAGCGAGCTGGTCACAGAGCCACCATTCGTAAGAGTAAACTTCGGAAAGCGAAAACCGCCGATTATGCCACGCCCAGCACGTTGCGGGCAACCGTGCAGACCACTTTTTGTGGCCACCAGCCGTCCCTTGCCTCAATAAAAACCAGCGCAAAGGGAACGATCGCTACCAATAGCCATTTTCCCGCCCGTCCCAGCTCGGGTAGGGTCAAATGTTAAGACCAACTGACTCGTCTGTGGCTGAACGCTACAGCGTGCCACCCACTTTTCGCCCTAGGGCATAACCAATCGCCACGGCGATTATCCCGACAACGACATTCAGCCCGACATTCGCACCCGCCGCGGCGATGCGATTCTCGTGAACCAAACGCAGCGTATCAGCGCTAAACGTGCTAAACGTCGTCAGGGAGCCCAGAAAGCCGATGCCCAAGTGGTGATTCACGCCCGGCATTCGCTCGCCAATCCGACTACCCAGCATCACACCCATTAAGAAGCAGCCAAGTACATTCACCACTAAGATGCCCAATGGAAAAGCCAGCTGAGTCCATTGCGCGACCACGGTTGCAATCCCAAACCGCGCCATCGCTCCCAAAGCACCGCCGAGCGAAATGAGGAGAAGGTTCATGGGGAATCGCCGTTACTGTTCCGTCTTGGAAGTTGTCGATGAGCGCTGTCGATCGGCAAGGCGAGTCGAATCTCACACTCGTGCGGCTCAAGATCACGGCACACTAAAACTTGAATCGCAGACCGGAGAGAACCGTGCCGGATTCGTAGTTGAAGCCACCCGAGCCATTGGGCAGCGAGGTGTTGACGCCCGTCGTTTCTAATTGCAACGAATCCGCCTTCAGCATTCGGTACTCGGCAAACCAATCGACCGAACTGTTGGCTCGATAGGTCATGCCAGCCATCCACTGAAAGGCGAAACTAGAATCAGAATCGGTTTCTGGATCGATAATGTTCTCGCCTCGAACGGTCGCTCGATACTCGGCACTGAGGAAACCGAATCCGGCTCCGACATAAGGCTTAAACTGCTGATGCGGAAACTGAACGAACTCCCAAATCGCGTTTGCCATTCCGCTGTAAGCTCGAATTGATCCTTCGCCAACTGGAACCGCGTCGAAGGATGGATTGTTTTCGACAGAAAAGTTAGTGAAATCATTCTCGCGAAACGCAAACTCAATTTCCGTTCGCAAATTGCGACCCTGAAACTGACCAATCGAACCGCCCACGACGTAGCCGTCATGCACATTGAAGACGCTCCTGCCGGCCTCATCATCCATCACCAAAGCATCTAGATCACTGTAACCACCGAAAACAGACAGGTAAAACACGTTGTCATAACAGCCGTTGACGATCCCCGTGCCGCACGTGTTGGTTCCGCAAGCCATCGGTCCGCAACCGCCATTGGCGGCGTTAACCAACGCCGGGTGGTAAACGCTGGCTCCTGGGGCCGACGGTGAGTTGAAGTAGTTTGGCTGTCCATAAGCGGCTGGATTCTGCTGAGTGTTCCAGTTGCCGTAGGGCGGCGCGGTGACGCCTTGGTTATAGCCATACGGTCCTTGAGGCCTCGTTTGGTTGGGGTTGCCGCGGTACCAAGAGTCGGGGCCGCCGCCAGGGACGGGAATCGGTTGCTGACCAAGACCCGAATCTGACGGAAGGTCGCCAGACTCAGACCCATCAGACTCCGACTTGGGTGGCAGCTTTTGCAGACCCTCCAACGGAGACTTGGACAGCTCGTCTAATTCCAAACCGTCGGTCGCCGGGGTCGATAAATCGAACTCACTCATCTTTGGCAGACGCTGGTCGGGTGTTGAGTCGGGCGGCATAACCTCGCCACCGGGAATTCGAGGTGTCTGTCGATCACGTCCGTTTCTTGGCGGCAGAATGAAGCCGTCGTTCGTGTCGTTAGAATCCCGAGAATCTGGTTGAACGATTTCCGGCAACACGTCTGGCGATTGACGAATGGCCGGGCGAGGATCGGGCAGAATTCGCCGGTCTTTCGATCCGTTGCTGCCTGAAGGAAAACGGTTCTGCGGCCCACGGTTAGGCACGGGGGTCGATCGAGGCTCGGTGGGCCGTGTTTCAAACACTGATGGCACGTCGTCTTCATCGGGCATGACTTGCCCCTCGCCGAACGGATCTTCTTGTGCGCGAACGTAGCGCGGCATCTTACGAGCTGGCCGAGACGTCTTTGCGTAGCGAAACTTGGGTGGCACTTGAAAAGATTTATACTGCGGCAGGTCGTCAAACGCTCGGTAGGGGCGGTAACGTGAATTCGGAACTGGCTGATCGCTTAAATCACGCTCGGTGGGCATCATCAACTGCGGCTGAACGAAGGTCGCCTGTTGCACCTGTGAGTCTACTAAATTTGACCGCTGCGAATTCGACTGCTTAATCGCCCGTTGTTTGTCATCGATGCGTTGGCTGGCTTGGAAGGCCGCAAAGTGATCGGTTGGCATCGCCTGCCGTTCATGCTTGGGACGATACCGCGACGCGGTGGTCTGCGCAGGGAGTGCATTACCAATCCCTGCCACGACAACGCTCGCGCAGACGATCATCGCCAGCCGAATGCGTCCGCCAATAGATTGCCCGTGAATGGTTCCCATCGGGAATTCACTCCAATTTCCATCGAATCATCTCTTCCGGCCAGCGCGCACGCCGCGCGGTTGGTAGCTGTAAGAACCCGGATATTCGTCACCATCGGTACAATCGTTACAGCTTCACCAGCCCGAATTGTCTCTCAGCGACCAAAATTGGAAATTGTTGGCCCTCGGAGCGTGGGACCACGTGTGCCGGCAGTTCCGTGGATTGGGTGGAGTGGGGCGGTCACTTTCAGGTTGCCGACCTACTTCGGAGCCCCGTTTTGCCGTAAACTGAGTGGCTTCGATTCGAGCGAATCCACGTTTTTCCCGCTTTTTCCTTTGTTTTTCACCCGCCTGAATGCCCCACGCTCAAACGATTCACAGCCATACGTTCGAAAATGGTCTGACCTTGGTGGCTCAGCCGATGGGATGGCTGGAGTCAGCCGCGTTTTCCATCGCCGTGCCAGCCGGATGCCGCTACGATCCGGCTGATCAGCGGGGGCTGGCTAACCTAGCGTGCGAGATGGTTCTGCGGGGCAGCGGCGAGCTGAGCAATCGTCAGTTCGTCGAGGCGCTCGAATACAACGGCGTCGATTACTCGTCGTCCGCCGCGGTCTACAACACGAACTTCGGTGGGGCCATGCTGGCGTCGCGGTTGTTCGACACACTTGCGCTGTTTGCCACGATGCTTCAGCGGCCGGCATTATCCGCGGACCAGTTCGAGGACGGACGGCAGGTGTGCATCATGGAAGCCGTTTCGCTGGAGGACGATCTAGCCCAGCGGACGGTGTTGGAACTACGCTCGCGGCTGTACGGTGATCCCGACGGTCGTGCGTCCGAGGGCTCGATCGAATCGCTGCAAAAAATTCGTCTCGACGACGTTCACAAATTCTATGAAGCGAACTATCGGCCCAATGGAATGATCCTTGCTGTTGCAGGGAAATTTGAATGGGACGCCTTACGGGAACACGTCGGTGATTTACTGGCAGGTTGGGCCGCGAAACCCGAAACACAAGTCGCTCCAACGCCCGCGACGGGCGGGACGTCGCATATTAAATTTCCCAGCGAGCAAACTCATATCGCGGTCGGTTATCCGGCGGTTGCGTTCGCATCGGACGAGTATTTTCTTAATCGCGGTGCGGTTGGGGTGCTGAGCGACGGGTTAAGCTCACGGCTGTTCACCGAAGTGCGTGAAAAGCGGGGGCTTTGCTACACGGTTTCTGCCTCGTGCCATTCGCTGCTCGATCGCGGTAGCGTGATTAGCTACAGCGGCACGACGGCCGATCGGGCTCAAGAAACGCTCAACGTCTTAATCGAACAGCTGACGGCGTTGGGCGATGGTATTCGACCGGACGAGCTTGAACGGCTGAAAATCCAAATCCGCAGCGGCCTGATTATGCAGCAAGAAAGCTGTCGGGCTCGTGCGTCGGCAATCGCCGGTGACTGGATGCATCTGGGCCGAGTGCGGACCCTGGACGAAATTAGCGAAAAAGTGAACGCGTTGAGCGTTGAATCAATCAATCAATATCTGGCCAATCATCCGCCAAGCGACTTTGTTGTCGTAACGCTGGGGCCTGAGCCTTTGGAGTACCACCGCGATGCCGTATCGGCAACATCAACTGGCTAACGGCATGACGATTCTGGCCGAGACGCATCCTGAGGCATACACGGCTGCGTTCGGGTTCTTCGTGAAGGCTGGCTCTCGCGATGAAACATCAGACATCGGCGGCGTGAGCCACTTTCTCGAGCACATGGTGTTTAAGGGAACCCCCAATCGCTCCGCCGAGCAGGTGAACCTAGAACTGGACGCGTTAGGCTCGAACTGCAATGCGCGGACAGGCGAAGAGAGCACGATCTATCATGCGGCGGTGCTGCCCGAGTTTCAAACTCAGATCGTGGAATTACTCAGCGACACCATGCGCCCGTCCTTGCGTAGCGAGGATTTTGAAACTGAGAAACAGGTGATCATTGAAGAGATCAACATGTACGCCGACCAGCCGCCGTACGGGGGTTACGAGCGGATCATGGCAGAGTTCTTCGGTAGCCATCCGTTGGGCCAGAGTGTTCTCGGGACCGAGGAAACCGTCTCGGGCCTGACGCCGGACGCGATGAAGGCTTACTTTCAACAACGCTACAGCCCAGCGAACATCGCGCTGGCGGCGGCGGGACAAATTGATTTCGACCAACTGGTTTCCGACGCGGAAAAGTTCTGCGGACACTGGGAACGGTTCGACGCACCGCGATCGATTCAAACGGCCGAATACCAAAGCGGCTTTGTTTCGATGCACCAACCCGTTTCGACTCAGCAATATATTTTACAATTGGCCCCCGGCCCAGCGTCCAACGACGCGGATCGGTTCGCCACGCGACTGATGAGCACGATTGTGGGTGACGATAGCGGCAGCCGAATGTACTGGGAATTTCTGGACACGGGGCACGCCGAATCAGCCGGCATGGGCGGCTACGAGTACGACGGCAGTGGCTCAATCATGACCTTCCTCTGCTGCGACCCAGCGCGAGCGCAGGATAATCTGGGACGACTCGCAGAGCTGCAACATCGTGTGGCGACCGAGGGCGTGACGGAGCGTGAACTGGAACTGGCCAAGCGAAAGGTTGCGTCGCACATCGTGCTAGCCAGCGAACGCACTGAGTCGCGGATGTTCAGTGTCGGCGCCCAGTGGCTGGCGGGGCAACCGTACCGCACTCCGGTAGAAATCGCAGGCAGTTACGAGGCGGTAACGCTCGACGAGGTCAATGCAGCGCTGCGTAAGTGGACGCTCGACAAGAACATGACCGTCGTCGTCGGACCTCAAGAGAATCTGACCGCGGCGTGATGAGACTCGCTACAGACTGCTCATTGAACTGTTCTTTCATAACGGGTTGAGCCAAACTGTTGGCTGTTTCCTGTAATACGTTGAGCCTAATGACCCGTCTCAATTACTCGCCCGAACCCGACACCGATCACCAACCGGCTCGGTTGCCTGCCGCGTTACTGGCGGTCGTTGCCGGTTTGCTGGGTACGGTGGCTCAGATCATCTGGCTGCGGATTTTAATTCGATGGTACGGAACGTCAGTCACGACTGTATCGGCAACCCTAGCGGCCGCCCTCGCAGCCTTGGCATTGGGAGCGTTTCTGTTTCGCGACGGCGGTCGGCGGCTGATCGGTCGTTCAATCGCGCCGATTCGGTTGGCCAGCTGGCAGCTTTTGTTTGCCGGCGCGTGTGTTCTCGAGAGCGCTCTCTACTACGTCCTTGCCCAGCGTGAAATAGGACCGGCTTTCGACACGCTGCCAAACACCGTCGCGCTGATCGGCAGTTGCTTGCTTGTCCTGTTTCCTGTGAACCTAGCGCTTGGCGGTGTCTTGCCCGTGTTGGTAGTCAGCGGAGAGAACGTTCCCTTGGACGAAAGTCGCGACGGCGCAAGTGTCGCAGGCGGAAGTCTTGCGGGGGAACGATACGCGGCCGAGACGCTGGGCGGAGCCGCCGGCTGCTTGATCACCGGTTTGTGGTTGGTCTTTACATTCGGACTAACAACTTCCTTGGTCATCACCGGAGTCTTCGGCCTGAGCGTCGGCATATTGGGAATCCTGT
>CAZLFF010000099.1:0-13761 GCA_964558755.1 uncultured Pirellulaceae bacterium | reverse complement strand
CGTTCGCTGGTCGGCAGTGGCAATGTGATCGATGAGGAAGAAGTCCTGATCGTCCACCCGGAAACGCGACGCCAGCTGTCGGACGATCAGATCGGGGAAATTTGGATCAACAGCCCCAGCTGCGGACGCGGCTATTGGGAGCGCCCGACCGAAACCCGCGAGACGTTCCAAGCGCGGCTTAAGCCTGACAACGGAAGCGTTTACGTGCGCTCAGGGGATCTCGGCTTCATGGACCGTGGTGAGCTATTCGTCACTGGTCGTTTGAAGGACATGATTATCGTCCGCGGCGTCAATCGTTATCCGCAAGACATCGAAGCGACCGTCGAGCACTCGCACGCGGCGACGCGTTCCGGCGGAGCGGCCGCGTTCTCGGTCACGCACTGGGACCGCGAGCACTTGGTGATCGTCTGCGAGGTCGAGCGTGGCCCAAAATTTAGCAACGATTACCCGGCGGTATTCAATGCGATCCGAGCCGACGTGGCCGAAGAGCACGAACTTCCCCCGGACGCAATCGTGTTGGTCCGCGCCCACAGCATGCCGAAAACCTCCAGCGGCAAAGTCCAGCGTCACGCCTGTAAAAAGAAATTCGAAAACGATGAACTGAAAGTCATCGCGCGGTGGAGTGCTTGGGAGGACGAGCCGGATACTTCGGAGGTCTCGGCGCCCGCGGGAGCCGCTGCGACATCGTCCGCTGATGCCGGGGATGCGGTCGAAGCGGGCGATCTTTCCCCCGACGTGGTCAAGGCCGTCATCCACTTCGTCAAGCAGGTCGGCAAAGACCGGGCTCGCGACGTGGATGTTGAGACGAACATCGTCCATCTAGGTTTGGACTCGCTCGAACGACTGGACATCGCGCAGAGTCTTGAGCGAACCTTTGGTGGGCACTTGCCCGAGGATGTGCTGCAAGAAGTTGAGACCGTGCGGCAAGTCGCCGAGGCGATTCAAACTCACATTGGTACCAAACCGATTAGCGGCGACTTCAGCGCGGCAGCGTCGAACGGTGCGGCGGTCCGGCGAAACGGGGGAACGATCCCTGAATCGTATTACCGCTTGGAAAAGATGCCCGAGTACCTGCGGTTGATGGGCTTGCAGGAGCAAATCGCCTCGGGCGGCGTTCGCAACCCGTTTTTCGGAGTTCACGAGGGACGCGTTAGCAACACGACTCAGATCGATGGACGTGAGCTGATCTCCTACGCCAGCTACAACTACTTGGGCTTGTCCGGCACGCCGGAGGTGAATGAGAGTGCCAAGAACGCGATTGATCGGTTTGGCACAAGCGTGTCAGCCAGCCGAATCGTCTCGGGCGAAAAAACGATCCACAAAGAGTTAGAAGCCGAACTGGCGAAGTTCTTGGGTGTCGAGGATGTTATTACCTTCCCCGGCGGTCATGCGACCAACGAGACCGTGATCGGGCACTTGATTGGGCCCGGCGATTTGGTCATCCACGACAGTTTTGCTCACAACAGCATCATTCAAGGTGCCGAGCTTTCCGGTGCCTGTCGGCGGCCGTTCGATCACAACGATCACGAAGCGTTGGACAAAATCCTGACAGAAATTCGTGGCGAGTATCGGCGAGTGCTGATCGCGATCGAAGGTTTGTACAGCATGGACGGCGACTATCCCGACCTGCCAAAGTTCATCGAGGTCAAGAACAAACATAAGGCATGGTTGTACGTCGATGAGGCCCACTCGATCGGCACGCTCGGCGCGACGGGTCGTGGCATCGCGGAAATGCAAAACGTTGACCGGGGTGAGGTCGAATGTTGGATGGGGACACTCAGTAAGTCCTTCGGCAGCTGCGGTGGATTCATCGCGGGCGACCGGAACTTGGTCGAGTTCCTGCGTTACACGACGCCCGGTTTTGTTTTCGCCGCCGGCATGCCGCCCGCCAACGTCGGCGCAGCCTTGGGCGCGTTGCAGACGGTGACGAAGAATCCGCAGTTGGTCACGCAGTTGCAGGACAACTCGCGGCTATTTCTCAAATTGGCCAACGAGGTCGGTTTGAATACTGGGATGGCTCACGAGGGAACGCCCATCATTCCGATCATCACTGGTGCATCGATGCTCGCTTTGAAGCTGTCCGAGGCACTTTACGAGAACGGCATTAACGCTCAGCCGATTCTCTATCCGGCGGTGCCCGAGGAAGAAACGCGTGTGCGAATTTTTATGACCGCGTTGCACACCGAGGAACAGATCCGACGGTCGGTCGAGATTCTGGCTCAGCAGTGGCAAACCATCTCGGCAGCCGCTGTGTAGCGATGTGCTGGAAAATCGGGCACGGTTGACATTCCCGCTGCGGCGAATCTACGATGGCGGGCTTTCTCCCACGTTTTTCGGACCCGATTCGTGCAAAAAGCGATCGAAAAAGCAGACACGCTGATCGAAGCCCTTGGCTGGATTCGCGAGTTTCGCGACAAGACAACTGTGATCAAGTTGGGCGGCAGCCTGCTGGATGACGTCGAGGCCCTGCACCACATTTTGCTGGACATCCTGTTCATGGAATCGGTCGGGATGCGTCCGGTGATTGTTCATGGTGGTGGCAAACGGGTCAGCAAAGCAATGGCTGACGCGGGGATCGAGCCGCGATTTGTTCAAGGTCGTCGCTACACGGACGACGCGACCTTGAAAATTGTCGAAGACGTACTCGCAACCGAGACGAATCATTTCTTGGCTGCCGAATTTGAAAAGATCGGCGGTCGGGCGATGACGCTGAACTTCGAGTCGACGCCTGTCTTGAACGGCGAGCTGTTGAAGCTGATCGATGCCGAGGGCAAGCCAATTGATCTGGGCCATGTCGGCACAGTGACCTCGGTCGATCGGTTGGTGATTGATAATCTGAGTTACGCCGGCCAAGTTCCATTCATCCCATCGATGGCGATCACCGCCGACGGGCAGAAGCTAAACGTCAATGCCGACACTGCCGCAACAAAAGTCGCGCAAGAGCTAAACGCGGACAAGCTGGTGATTCTCAGCGACGTCCCGGGCGTGATGTCTGACCCGAGCGATCCGACGACCATGTACACGTCGCTTGATCGTACTGAGGCCCTGGCGTTGATTGCCGACGGCACGATCAAAGACGGAATGATCCCGAAGGTCGAGGCGTGTTTGGAGACCCTCGACCGAGGCGTTCGCAAGGTTCACATCGTTGACGGCAACATTCGTCATTCTCTGCTGTTGGAAGTTTACACTAGTGGCGGTATCGGGACGGTGATTTGCAATAAGCGGTAGTAGCCGGCTTCGGGTAAACATTTTCATTTCGTTATATTGAAGAGTTCTATGCGACACGTTCTATCACTACTTGATCTTACGACGGCAGAGATTCGCCGAGTGCTGGAGTTGTCGGTCGAATTGAAAGCGGGCCTCGCTCAAGGCCAACGGCCGGCCTTGCTCGACCATCACACCGTTGGCCTGTTGTTTGAGAAGCCCTCGTTGAGAACACGTGTTAGCTTTGAATGCTTGACCGGCCAGTTGGGCGGCAACAGCCTGATGCTTGGCGCGGACGTCGGCTGGGGGACGCGTGAGCCCCTGTGTGACTTCATGCCGATCCTAACCAGCTACTTGGACGTGCTGGTCATTCGCGCTAAAAGCCATGCGTTGGTCGAAGAATCATTGCAGTACAGTCAATGTCCGATCATCAATGGCTTGACCGACGTTAGCCATCCTTGCCAAGCTCTGGCCGATATATTGACGGTGCAAGAGATCGCGGGTGGCGTAGAGGACGTGAGCATTGCGTACCTTGGTGACGGAAACAACGTTTCGTACAGCCTGGCCGTGATCTGTGCCAAGCTGGGGATTTCCATGACGATCGGCGCGCCGCAGGGGTATCAGTTTGAGAACTCGTTCATCGATCAGTTGAACAAAGACGCGGGCGGTGAGTTGATCCGCCAGACTGATGACCCGCGCGAGGCGGCTGAGGGAGCGTCGTTCCTCTATACCGACGTTTGGACCAGCATGGGCCAAGAAGCCGAAAGCGCTCAGCGATTGAAGGACTTGGCCGATTTTCAGGTCAACGCGGACTTGATGTCCGTCGCCAAGCCGGATGCAAAGTTCCTGCATTGCCTGCCGGCACGGCGCGGCGAGGAAGTTTCCGCCGAGGTCATTGATGGACCGGCCAGTGCGATTGTCCAACAGGCAAACAATCGACTGCACGCTCAAAAAGGTTTGGTCGTGTGGCTGATGGAACAGAACAAGTAACAGGTTTGCTGTAATCAAAGTCCGGCCCGTCCGTGAGGGATTGGCCCTCGAACGTACATCGGATCAAGAAGGGATTCACCATGACACGCAAAGCGAACGAACTGCGTCCGGTTAAAATCAAACGCAAGTTCACCAATAAGACTCCGGGTAGCGTCTTGTATCAGTGCGGCGAAACCGTGGTGCTCTGCACGGCCAGCGTTGACACCAAAGTACCACCATGGATGGAAGCCGACGGCAAGGGTTGGATCACGGCTGAGTACAACATGTTGCCGGGCAGCACGAGTCCCCGAAAACGCCGTGACCGGAAAAAAGTGGATGGGCGCACGACGGAGATCCAACGCCTGATCGGCCGTAGCTTTCGAGCGGTTGCCGATCTGCAAGCGCTTGGACCGGTTCAGATTACGGTTGACTGCGACGTTTTGCAGGCGGACGGAGGCACTCGGACGGCCAGCATTTCCGGCGGAATGATCGCTTTGGTCGATGCGATTAACTCAATCAAGAAAGACTTGCCTGATCCCAAGGTTTATCCACTTCGCGATAGCGTGGCAGCGATTAGTGTGGGGATCGTTGATGGCAAGCCCGTCACCGACCTCGACTACCCGATGGACTTCGCCGCCGCGGTCGATATGAATGTGATCATGACCGGCAAGGGCCAGTTTGTTGAGGTCCAGGGCACGGGCGAGGAATCGACGTTCAGCGATCGCGAGTTGCAGTCGTTGCTGAAGCTGGGACGCAAAGGCATTGCCGAGCTAACCGAAATCCAAAAGAAGTCGCTCGGCAAGAAGTGGCCGTTTTAATTTGAATGTGGTCGCGAATTTTGGTCCGGCCCAAACCTCTCATTTTCGGTGATCCTGTCGAATGTCTAATCCGCTCGTCTCGATCATTGTTCCGACCTATCGGCGAACGGATTATCTTGCGCTGACCATTCGTTCGTTGCTGGATCAGACGCATTCGAATCTGGAAGTTTTGGTCGTCAGTGATGGCGACGACGAGGAAACACGGCGCTGTGTCGAAACGGCCAATGACTCGCGGGCTCGGTACCTATCGGTGCCCCACGCGGGATTCCCGGCCGCCCCGCGCAATGAGGGATTGCGACAGGCGAAGGGCAGTTTGTTGGCATTCTGCGATGACGACGACCTGTGGCACCCAGAAAAATTGGCGGCTCAGATTCCGATCTTGGCGAACGACGACTACGGCATGTGTACGACGGAGTACGTTTATGTCGATCAGGACGGGCAGTTGATTGACAGGGCGAATCGCTACGAAAGCTACTACGGCGAGATCGATTGGCGGACGTTTTATCGATCGATGGGCTTTATTTGCAACGCGGCGGTTTTGTTTAAACGTGAGGTCTACGAAGCCGTGGGCCTGCAGAACGAATTGCCCGAGTTGCGGGCTCACGAGGATTTCGAGTACTGGATGCGCGTGCTGTTCCAGTTTCGGGGTTACTTTTTAGATCAGCCACTGGTGTCCTACCGAGTTCATCAAGGCAGTATCCAGCGAGCCAGCGCGTTACGGGTGTGGCGCGACCGGCGGTTATTGCTACGGGTGCTGGGGCAAAACCATCGGATCCCGCACAAGGATCGGCTATTCAAAGAAGCCAAGCTGTTGGCTCATTTTGGGCTCGACGCCTTCCCGGCGCTCAGGCGGTTCAGGTAGGTCATCGGCAATCGTGGCCGCGGTACTCCGAGACCGGGCCGGGTGGTGCGTGAGACTGATGGACGCGGGTCACGTTGGTTTGGCTTGCTGACGGAGTCGTTGACCGACTTTCGAATTTGGTTACTCGAACTTTTTGATCTTTGGCTCAGGGATCTCATCGAGCAGTTGTTCGATCACCTTTTCGCTATCCATGCCCTCGGCTTGGGCTTGAAAATTGGTGCTGATGCGGTGACGCAGCACGGCCTTGGCAACCTTGCGGATGTCTTCGACGGCAACGGTGAAGCGACCGTCCATCGCCGCCATCGCTTTTCCGCCCGCAATCAAGAACATCCCCGCGCGTGGCCCGGCGCCCCAATCGACTAGTTCCTTGATGAACGCCGGAGCCATTTCATCGGCCGGTCGTGTTGCCCGAACCAGCGTTGAAACGTATTTGATGATGTAATCGCTGACCGCCACCGACGCGACCAATTTTTGTAAGTTCACGATCGCTTTGGCGGACAGCACCTTGCGGACTTCCTGCGTTTCTCCCTTAGACGCGGCGGCCAAGATTTTTTCTTCCTCGGCCGCGGTTGGATAGCCAACCTTGATGTTGAACATAAAGCGATCCAGCTGAGCCTCGGGCAGCGGGTACGTCCCCTCTTGCTCGATCGGGTTTTGAGTCGCGATCGTGAAAAATGGCGGTTCCAGTTGAAAGGTCTGCCGCCCGACCGTGACCTCACGCTCTTGCATGGCTTGGAGCAACGCCGCTTGGGTCTTGGGCGGGGTACGGTTAATCTCGTCGGCCAACAAAATGTTGGTAAAGATCGGACCCTCGACGAAACGGAACTGCCGTTTACCGGTTTCGTCTTCGTCCAGCACATCGGTTCCGGTGATGTCCGACGGCATAAGGTCCGGCGTGAACTGAATTCGCTTGAAGTTCACATCTAGAATCTTGGCGATCGTGCTGACCATCAGCGTTTTCGCGAGGCCAGGCACGCCCTCTAGCAAGCAATGCCCCCGGGTGAAAATGGCGGCGAACACTTGTTCGATTACCTCGTGCTGTCCCACGATGACCTTGCCCAGTTCCTGTTCCATCACCCGTCGGTGTTGGCTGAACTCTTGCAAGACGTCGCCCAGGCTGCGCTGTTTTCCGGTCACCGATGATTCTTTCTGGATAAATGTGTCAAAGCCAGCCGTAATGAACATTGTAAAATTCATCGCCGCCAGCGGCAACGCGGGATGCCCGATGTTGTTCTCGCCGCGCCGCAGCCATACCATACACGCATGATCAAGGTTCACGACGATAGGAACACTGGAACTAGGGGTTGGCGTCGCTGGTTGGCTCTACGAGCCACGCTGGTTGCGTTCGCGGTTTTGCTGCTCGGTGGAGACATCGCTTTGGCGAAACAGCGGAACCGCAAACCGCCGCTGACGGCCGAAAACGTGCGGACGGCCATCGATCGCGGTGTGCAGTTCTTGCGACAGTCGCACAATGCCCGTTCCGGTCGGTTTGGCTCGGTACCCGAGTATCAGGAGGGCTCGGACGCCCTGTGTGTGTTGGCGTTGTTGAACTGCGATGTATCGCCGGACGATCCGATGCTGCGAGTTTCGCTTGAGCGTCTTGAATCTGTGCCGGACAACAAGCTAAGCACTTATTTTGTGTCGTTGCGAATCATGGCACTTGCAACCGCCGACCCGTTGGGCAAACGTTATTTAGCGCAGGTCACCAGCGACACTAAGTGGTTGGTCAATCGTCAGGTGACTCGTGGCCCTCATGCTGGGGGCTGGGATTACAGTCGGCCGAAGTCGAGTGCGGACGCGTCCAACAGTCAGTTCGCGCTGCTGGCGTTGCATGAGGCGGCAAAACTGGGTGTCGCTGTTCCGAACGAAACTTGGGAGCAGGCCAAGAAATACTGGCTGGCCGTGAGCGGTCGCGATGGCGGATTCTTGTACCGTGTTGGCGGGACTTCTTCGACCGGCAGCATGACCTGCGCGGGAATTTCGTCACTGATTATTATCAATGAGAACCTGAACGACGGGAGGGAACTGCCGCGTGGCGATGTTGCCGACTGTTGTGCCGACTCGGGCCGTTCAGAACGAGTGGAATCGGCCTTGCGTTGGATGGCGGACAAGTTCAGCGTTCGTAGCAATCCGGGACGCGCGAACTACCACCAGCTGTATTACCTGTACGGCATGGAGCGGGCTGGGCGACTGGCGGGCGTTCGGTTTTTTGGGGCTCATGATTGGTATCGATCAGGCGCAGAAGAACTGCTGCGGCAGCACGATCGCAATCCTTTGGCCGGTGGTTGGCGCGGGTCGGGACATGCCGAAACACACGAAGAAATCGCGACCTCGCTGGCGTTATTGTTTCTCTCGAAAGGAAAACGATCGATCGCGGTCGGTAAGGCCAAGTGGGCGGACGATGATCGGTGGGACAAGCACCCCAAAGGCGTACACTATCTGACTCGCCGGCTCGAAAAAGTTTGGGAGCAGCGTTTGAACTGGCAAACCGTTCGCACCAAAGACGCTTCGACCGACGACTTGCTCGAAGCCCCGGTGCTGTTCTTTTCCGGCCGGCAAGCGTTAGAGCTGTCCGCCAGAGAAAAAGAGAACCTCAAAGAGTATCTGAACAACGGTGGATTCGTGTTTGCCGAAGCCTGTCAGGGCGAGGGCTGTGGAGACGGGGCGTTTCACGATTCCTTCGTCGCGTTGATGCAAGAAGTTTTACCCGAGAGCCAGTTGGAATTGTTGCCGCCCAACCATCCGATTTGGGGGGCTCAGTATCCGCTAGTGCCCGACACAGAGCGGCCTTTGTACGGCCTGCAATCTTGTTGTCGGACGAGCGTTGTTTATTGTCCGGCGAACCTGAGCTGCTACTGGTCTTTGGATCGAAAATCGATCGACGTCAGCCCGCGTTTGCAGCAGCGAATTGAGAGCTGTGTGCAGATTGGTGTCAATGTGGTGACCTACGCTACGGGTCGCGAGTTGAAGGACAAGGGGGACACGCCGACGCTGGCGACTCGGTCGAAGGACTTGCTGGCCGGACGCACGTTAGTCCTGCCGAAGCTAACCCACGGCGGCGGTGACGATGACGCTCCCAACGCGTGGCGGAACGTGTTGGAAAATGTTCGCGCGAGCCCGGGTTTGCGAGTCGAAACGGAAAAAAGAATGATCGCGCCGACGGTGGAGGAGCTGGCCGAGCATCCCTTTGTGTTCATGCATGGGCGATCGGATTTTCAATTCACCGAGGCCGAGCGAAAAGCGTTACGAGTGTATTTAGATGCGGGTGGGTTTATCTTTGCCGACGCAATTTGTTCGTCGCCCGAGTTCGCTCGTGCGTTCCGGCGTGAGATGCAATTGATTGTCGGCCAGAGATTGGCTTCGATTCCTGCGGACCATCCCATGTGGCGGGACCAGCGTTTCGGATCGCAAATTGAATCGGTGACGCTCCGCACCCGCGACCCGAACCGTCGCGACGGGTTTCGGTCGGAAACCACGGCTCCGCAGCTGGAATCAATTACGATCGACGATGAAATTCGTGTCGTTTTCTCACCGTACGACCTTAGCTGCGCGATGGAGAGTCCGATCTCGCAGTGCGACGGCTATACTCGTGAAGACGCGACACGAATCGCGACCAACGTAATCATGTATCGCTTGTTGAGTGATTGAGCATAGCGTTTGGGTTTGAATGACGCCTCAGTCACGATTGACGTAGGCCCGTTACGAAGGCCCGAGCTTTGCCAAGAGTTCCGCAGGGCAGACTAAGCCGCTCTCTTTCAGCCGTCGCAAGTACTGCTCGACCGTGTTAACGTTGGTGAACGATTCTAATTTTGGATCGGCGATCTTAAGCTCATCCAACGAAATTGTTTTTGTGTTGGCGATTGAGCGAATGTCAGACACGCGTCGCTGGCAATCGGGCTGGGCCATCATGTCGGCGATTCGTTCGTGCAGTATCGCTTTATAGATGGCTGTCATTCCGTAAATCCGTTCGCCCCGAATTGGCATCACGGCTTCGTGAGAATCAATTTGCTGGGCCAAGGCATGAACTAACGCGGGTTGTAGGTTGGGCACGTCGCAACTGGTGACAAATGCATGGGCCGCGAGCGGCTGGGCGGTTGCGAGCCCCACACGTATGCTTTCCAGTGGCCCGAGGTCCGGCGTTGCGTCGTGGCAAAAGATGGTATTGTCGGGTAAGCCCGAATGCTGGGCCAAGGCGCTGCGGTCGCGTTCGTCAAACGCCCCCACGCAAATGACAGGCCAGCAAACCTGACTCACAAGCTCGACCACTCGCCGCAAAAACGTTTGCCCATCGAACCACAGATCTCGTTTCGGGAACCCCATCCGACTGCTGTGGCCCCCGCACAAGACGACGGCTGCCAGGTCCGTGCGTGGTGAGCGATCGACTGTGTTTTGGGGGGATGATAGGTTCAACGGGATGCCAATCTGATTCCAGTGAGCGTGCCGATCGAGTAACCTACAGAGTCGACGTGTACCGAACGGATTTTAGTTGTCCGGAGTGTTTTCGTCGATTGTTTGTGTCGATCTTCTTCAACCGTCCGCGAATCTTATGGCTCTGGTGCTACATCAACAAGTCGATACGAAACTGCCGATCGAGGTTTCGGGCATCGTGCCCGATCGACTGGTTGGGTTGTCATTGGCTGAGATAAAACAGTTGCCGATTTATCACGGAAACCAGCAGTTAAAATTGTCCGACCGTTTCGAGGTATCGGGTGACATGGTTGCGCCTACCGACAGGAGCTCAGATGGCGCAGATCATTCATGTCGACCGCCCGAGCCCACGATCCGTTGGACGGGAAATCTGCAAGCCGTTCATTGGCTCGGAGCGAAAATGAACGGCGGTCGCGTCGAGGTTCAGGGGAACGCTGGCCGGCACTTGGGTAGTGGAATGACGGGCGGTGAGATTGTTGTCACGGGCAATGCGGGCGACAACGTCGGGTGCGAAATGACCGGCGGGACGATCCGCATTGCCGGCAATGCGGGTAATTTGGTGGGCGCCAACTATCCCGGTTCGAAGCACGGCATGAACCGCGGCAGCATTTTCATTACTGGCAACGCAGGCATGGGCGTGGGTCAAAGCATGCGACGGGGCACGATTGTCGTTGGCGGCAATTGTGGATCGTTGGCGGGATGGGACATGCTGGCCGGGACTTTGGTCGTGCTGGGCCAGTGCGGCCCCAACGCGGGCGCGAACATGAGCCGCGGGACGATTGTGGTTGCTGGCTCGGACGATACGGAGGCGATTACTCTGCCCACCTTCGGCCGTGGCGGTACGGGAACGGTTCCCGTGCTGCGACTACTGGCCCGCTGGTTGGCCAAGGAAGCACCAGAAATTGATGCTTCGGTGTTGAGCCAAGCCGAGTTCACACAGTTCCACGGCGATACGCTTAAAGGCGGTCGCGGTGAGTTGTTCGTGGCAGAGAGCAAGCCGCGGCGCGAGTAGCGGCCTCGTGCTCATGTTTATCCCACTTTGAATCACTGAGCGTGCATCTTGCCGCGTTGATCGACAGGCTCGATCAGCGTTGACTTTAGGTAGTCGGCGTTCATGCGACCGATGAAGGCAATGCTGATACCCTTTGGGCACTGAGCCTCACACTCGGCGTAGTTACGACAGCTGCCGAAACCTTCTTCTTCCATCTGGTCCACCATCGCGCCGACGCGTTCGTACCGCTCGGGCTGGCCTTGCGGTAACATGCCAAGGTGCGAAACCTTGGCCGACGTAAACAGCATGGCCGAGCCATTCGGGCACGCGGCGACGCAGGCTCCGCAACCGATGCAGCTGGCCGCGTCGAGGGCCGTGTTTTGCGTGTCCGGGTCGATTGGAATCGAGTTTGGATCGGGCTTCGGCCCCGAGTGGTTGCTGATAAAGCCGCCCGCTTGGATGATGCGATCGAAGGCACTGCGATCGACCATCAAGTCACGAATGATTGGAAACGAGCCGCTGCGAAAAGGTTCAACATAGATTTCCGCGCCGTCCTCGAAGTGACGCATGTACAGTTGGCACGTCGTCGTGGTTCGTTTTGGACCGTGGGCCTCGCCATTGATCACCATCGAGCAGCTGCCACAAACGCCCTCACGGCAATCGTGATCGAACGTGACGGGTTCTCCGCCTTCGGCGATCAGTTTCTCGTTCAGCGTGTCAAGCATTTCAAGGAACGACATATCCGGCGTTAAGCCATCCAGATCGTACGATTCCATCTTTCCTTTGGCTTCGGCCGATGCCTGACGCCAGATGTGCAAACGAACTTTCATGATTTGTAATTCCTTGTTGCCAGCGGAAACGCTTTGAACTCCAACGCTTCCTTGTTCAGTTCCGGCTTGTTGCCTTCACCCTTGTATTCGTAAACCGAGACGAACGCGAAATCGTCATCGTTCCGCTTTGCTTCGTTCTCTGGTGTTTGATGTTCTTCTCGCAAGTGACAGCCACATGACTCGTCGCGGTCCAACGCGTCCTGACACATCAGCTCGCCAAAGTCAAAAAAGTCGACCAATCGTCCGGCGTGTTCCAATGATTGATTCATTTCGTTAGCTTTGCCCGGAACGCGGACCGACTTCCAGAACTCCTCACGCAGTTCGGGAATCTTTCGCAGGCCTTCCTTAAGCGAATCCTCATTGCGGGAAATGCCACAGTGCTCCCACATGATCTTGCCCAGTTCTTGGTGAAAAGACTGAGTCGATCGCGTCCCGCCGACGGCCAGCATTTTGCTGAGCATCTCGTGGCAGCCTTCTTCCGCTTCCCCGAACGCGTCGTGATCCGTTTGAATCTCACCAGGCTCGTTGCGGCTGAGGTAGTCACCGATGGTAACCGGCACGATGAAGTAACCATCAGCCAGGCACTGCATCAACGAGCTCGCACCAAGTCGGTTGGCCCCGTGATCGGCGAAGTTTGATTCGCCCGCCGAGAACAAGCCGGGTAGGTTGGTCATCAGGTTGTAATCGACCCACAGTCCACCCATCGTGTAGTGAACGGCCGGATAAATTCGCATCGGCGTCTCAACTGGATCGTCGTCAGTAATGCGGTGATACATTTCGAATAAGTTTGAGTACTTCGACTTGACCGCGTCGACGCCCTGCTCTTCGATCGCCGCCGCGAAGTCCAAGTAAACCCCATAACCCGTTGGCCCCACGCCCAAACCTTGGTCGCAAACGTCTTTCGCGTTACGAGCCGCGACGTCGCGAGGCACCAGGTTCCCGAAACGCGGATATCGCTCTTCTAGGTAGTAGTAGCGTTCGGCTTCTGGGATATCCGTCGGTGCGCGTTTCTCGTCTGGATCGCGTGGCACCCAGATTCGACCATCGTTTCGCAACGATTCGCTCATCAGTGTTAGCTTCGATTGGTAATCCCCCGACGCGGGGATGGAGGTCGGGTGGATCTGAGTGAAGCACGGATTCGCGAATCCGGCACCGCGTTTGTACGCCCGCAAGTTCGCGCTGACGTTGCAGTTCTTTGCATTGGTCGACAGGTAATAAACGTTTCCATAGCCACCGGATGCCAGCACCACGGCATCGGCCGAGTGACGTTTGATCTCGCCGGTGACCAGGTCGCGCGTGATGACGCCTCGCACGTGGCCATCAACAATCACATAGTCCAGCAACTCGGTACGAGTGTGCATTTTGACTTGTTCTTTGGCGATTTGTTCTTCGAGTGCCGAGTAGGCACCCAGCAACAGTTGCTGCCCTGTCTCGCCACGGCAGTAGAACGTGCGTTCGACCAATACGCCGCCGAAGGAGCGGTTGGCCAGTTTGCCACCGTACTCACGGGCAAACGGAACACCTTGGGCGACACACTGATCGATGATCGCCGTGCTTAACTCAGCCAAGCGGTAAACGTTCTCCTCTCGGGCGCGGAAATCACCACCCTTCTGCGTGTCGGTGAATAAACGCCACGTTGAATCCCCATCGTTACGATAG
>CAZLFF010000098.1:0-13868 GCA_964558755.1 uncultured Pirellulaceae bacterium | reverse complement strand
GCTACCGACTGGTTTGAACACGGTTGCAGATTTTGAAGCGGCTTTCGCTGCTGACGACGATGTATTCTTGTCGTACGGTCGCGTCTCTGGCGGCGTTTTCAACGATGGTTTCCAAATCATCGCTGCGGCAATTCCTGAGCCAGGTTCACTTTCGCTTTTGGCTCTAAGCGGCCTAAGCTTGGTTGCTCGCCGTCGTCGGTAAGTGATCGGTTGGCACGACTCTAGTGCCTTCGTAAATCAAGCTTCTGGGCATCACGCTCAGACTTATAACAAGGAAGTCGTTCCAACATGGAGCGACTTCCTTTTTCAATTGGTGCAGGAGGTCTAGTGAAGCATCGACTAACATCGATCATGGCATAAAAAAACGGCCCGCTTTAAAAAAGCGGGCCGTTTCGAATTTCAATTCCCTAACCGGTGCTGGCTAGGAAGAAACGTTCGTCTGAACTAGCGACGACGGCGAGCGGCAACGCCGACACCAGCAACAGCCAGTAGGGCAAGTGAGCCTGGCTCTGGAATGCCTGGTGTAATGATCTGGAAACCGTCGTTGAAGACGCCACCAGTAACACGACCGAATGAAACGAAAACATCGTCGTCAGCTGCGAATGCGGTGTCGAAATCACCCGGAGTGTTCAGACCTGCTGGCAGAATCGCACCAAGGTTGAAGGGACCGCCGCCACCACCTGGAATGAAGGTGCCTGTGTCTGCGTCAAAAAAGTTGACCAAACCGCCGGTGTTCAAGAAGCCAATACCGCCATCGTCATTTTGATCGGCTGGCTGAAGCTGATTGAAACCAGTGCCCAAATCGGCAGTGTTCAAGTTCTCGCCGATGATGCCCGCACCGTTGAGGCCCAACAGGCTAACTCCAGCACCGATGTTGACGATCACCTCACCAGAAGCAGGATCGTAAAATGCGGTGACGCTAGCGTCAGATGGCTGGCCAGCTGCTTCAGCATCGGCACGATCACCGACAAAAGCACGGTTCTCACCGATGTCCGTACCAACACGCTGAGCCACTGCTGAATCGGCTTGGGTTACAGCGAAAACTGCTACCATTGCCGCAAACAACAATGACTTCTTCAAAACATGAGTCATCTTTTCTTCCTTCGTTGCGAAACAGAAAAACTTTAGAAAAGTCCCGAAGGCCACGGGCCCTGAGACCGCGGGAATACAGTCTGATGTTGCAAAAACGGGACGGGTGTCTCCGACGCAACGAGGAACATTCTAATTGGCGGTTCGATGTCACTGCAACCGTTTAATCGCCAAATTCCCCCAAAATTCGCTTATCGCACTAGTTTTAGGAAAACCCCTTATTTTCAAGGGTTTCAGGCCTCTTGGTGCACCCGTGAGGACCGTTTTTCCTGCTGCTACACCCCTTAAATAGGGTGGGTTAAGCAGCGTTCGCCACGTTTTTAGCGGGGGCCAGGTCGGCAGAACACCCATGCAATGGAGTCAGTCATGCCGTAGCTTTGGAGGAATCGCCGCAGATGGGTCGATCTCCTTTGCCCAGTCAGCCAGGCCTCCCACCCAGTTCGCCCGCGGCGAAGTCAAATCAATACTGAACTAAGTCGCTGATTCCGCTACTGTCCGCGTATTCTTCTGCTTTGCTTAGTTGGCTGCTTGGCTTAGTTCGCCAAATCGACGTGTTTGGAACATGTTGTTGTCGCGAGTAAGCTGGCCGGTAGCAGTAAAAACGTCAGTCACCGCGAAGCGAGCCGTTCTCATCCAGGACTTTAACAATCGATTTGCATGAAGACATCGTCGGAACAAATTGATCAGCTGTTTGTTTTGGTGCACGGCGTCGGCGATCCTCAACCCGGTGACTCACTGAGTAATTTCGCTCGCTCGATCGCGACCGAAGCCGATCCGCTGACTGAACGCGAGCGAGTTCTGTGGCTAAACGAGAAGGCCAAGGATTCGGCCCATGTTCAAACCTTTCCAGTTCATGTACGAGACCTGCACTTAAACGATCGCAAAATCCGTTTTGCGGAGGTCTTTTGGGGCGATCTTTCCCGAGTCCTCCATGGCGTGCTGGGTTTGATCGCGGGAGTGTTCCAAATTCTGTTCGGGCTGCGGTACGTTGCCTACGTAGCTGCGGACCAGCCGGGTGTTTACGCGTCCTGGCTAAAAAAATTGGGCCTCATTAGCAGCCGCATTTTGCACGGGCCGGTTGCAGCTGTCACGGTGTTTTTGGCCATTCTTGCCGCTGCGGTTTCCCTGACCCAAGTCCTGTGGACCAACAGCTATCAAGCTGCCGCCTGGACACAATGTATCGTTGCCGTTTGCACTTTGGCCGGCATCGTTATTAGCTTCATGGGTGTGCGTTTCACACGCAATCGCGTGGTCGAGCGATTTTGGTTTTGGCTGGGCGTTACATCTATCTTTTTGTTTAGCTTGATGCTGATGCGGCAGTTTGTGCTTGCCGCCGCAAGCTCTGATTTGGGCTCGACGGTCGAGGTTCGGCGCGGCCTAGTCATGTACTGCCGAGTGTTGGTGGTGCTGCTGGGGCTCCTTTGGTTTTGCGAGATCTTGGTTTTGCTATCGATGGTTTTCTGCTGGATCGCCAGCGGTATCCGTGCGGGGGCGAACCGCCGCGCGCTGAACTTGGCGTTTTTGTTACCCGCCTTGGCGATCGGTATCTGGAGCCTAGTCATCCCGATGCTGTGGTTGTTTGCCCGCGCCACGGCGAAGAAGTTCCTGCAACTGGATGACTTTGCCGCAATTTTCGAGGAAGCAGTTCCACTGCTGGGCGTGCAGTTCGCCATGTGCGTCGTGGTTACACTCGCCGGTGCCTACGCTGCGATCCGATACCTGTTCTGGCGATCTCGTTGTACCGTCGATCACTTCACCGCGGGTGCCAGAGCGCCTCGGCTGATTGTTCATGGTGGTTTGCAATCGGTCATGGTCGCCTGCACATTGGTCGGGGCCCTGCTGGTCTTGGTGCTGGGCACGACCGAGGCCATCGGAATGTCTCACCACGATTTTTGGTTTGGCCAGATGGTCGCCGAGTGCAACAAATACGCGATGACGGTGTTGGTCCCACTGGCGGTCGTTGCGGCGTTTGTGTTCCCGCGTTTGCAGCCGGTTTTCGACATCGCCCTGGATATCGTGAACCACTTTTATTTCCGAGCTACCAACATGCAGGACGCGTTGGATGATGACGACGAGTTCGACATCAATGAAACGACCTTTGAATCGGGGAACTTGTTCTTCAGTCGTCGCCAAGCGATTCACATGCGAATGCAGAGGATTCTGGTTCACTTCCGCGAAACGCTAACCGATCAGCCGGGCTGTCGCCCGGAACTGATCGTCGTGGCTCACAGCCAGGGGACTCAGATCGCGATCGAGGTCCTGAACGATCCGGAACTGGACTGGCTCAAAAACCGCTTTCGATCGGTCCGGCTGATCACCATGGGTTCGCCGTTTACCAATCTCTATCAACATTACTTCGGCCACATTTATCCGGCCTTGGATTCACCGTATTGGGCTTCCTTGCGACAGCGGCTGGATCAGTGGGCCAACATTTTTCGCATCGATGACCCGGTCGGCACGGAAATCGATTTCTCGCCTCTGCACCATTGTGATGGAGTATGTGGGAAAAGCGATGGGCATGAGTTGACGGGGCCGGTCAAAGTTTCCAACCACGCCGTTGGCTGCCGCGGCCACGTTCAATACTGGACCGACCGAGAGGTGTTGAGCATCATTCAGCAAGTCGTATTCGCCGATGAGCGAAATGCGTCGCTCGCATCGCAAAACCGGCGCGCGGCATAGTGTTTCTCCGTCGTGAGAATACGCCAGTCACCGCTTTGGAATAACGGGAAACGGCGCTAGGTTCGCAGCACGAACTCTTGGTCGCCGATGGTGAGCACGTCGCCAGTCGAGAGCGCTAGGTAGTCGAATCGTGAACCGTTGACCATAGCTGGGTTGGAGGCACACAGGTTCTTTGCATACCAAGTGCCGTTATCGTTCAGCAACAAGCAGTGCAGCGAGGCGACGGATTCCGAGTCGCACACAAGGTGACATGTCGGTCGCTTGCCGACGACGAACTTGACGGTCGTCATCGGAATTAGTTTCTTCGTCCGGTTGCAGGTAAGCGTCCCGTGAATCTTGTCGGTTGCCGGTTTAACCGGAGCGGTCGCGTTCGGAGCAGCCATCGTCGCGGTCGACGTGGCGGAAGAGGATTCTGCTGCCGCCGCACCACCGTCGGCTGTCCGAGTTGGAGCCCGTTTCGTGCCCGTCGCGTTGGATAAAAAGTTCAGCCGCATCTCGACATCGTTGCCGCAACCGGTGTAGTTCACCTCGTCCATGAACGACTTCATCAAAATTACGCCACGCAACGTGGGGTTGCTCCACGATCCAACGGCGGACGTGTCGAAACCCGGCCCGTCGTCGCGGATGCGGATCCCGAAACCCGTTTTTCGAATCTCCATCGCGACGCGAATCACACGATCTTTCCATGGCGCCGTCTCCAGACGCTCGGCCACAATCTGCTCGAACTCGCCGCCGGGCGAGTTCGGGGTTGGGATCTTATAGTGGGCACCGATTTCTAGGTTTCCGCGGTAAAGCGCGTTGTTGAGTCCTTGGCTGACCGCGATCGACACCCGCAATCGCTCCGTACGACTCAGTGGTGTCATACCTTTAAGCATCTTTTCCATAAAATCAACGAACGCCGGAATTTGAGCCGCATCGTTATCCAGCACGAACTCGAAATGAGCCATCGATGAACGCTGTAGCAACCGATTGTAGTTTCGTTCGCTCGACAGCAGATCGAAGGTCTCTTCAACCGTGCTGATCAGCATTTTGTTTAGCCGCGACTTTGGAATGTAGCTGGCCGCACCCGTTTTCAGGGCCACGGCTGCAATCTCCTCGCTGCCCATACCGGTGGTCAAAATGACAGGGATATCCGGGTGGTCTTTGCGAATCGCGTGGATCAGTTCCAAACCATCCATTCGAGGCATCTGAATGTCAGTGATCACCATGTCGATCGACCAAGCTTTCATCTGCTCGAGCGCATGCACACCATCGCGAGCACCGATGACTTCAAAGCCCGGCACCTTTTTCAGCAGGCCCTCCATGAGCAAGCGATCGACATCAGAATCGTCAACGATCAGCACGTAATACATCTGCGTCTCCGCCAAGAAAGTGTTGGACGTGGCTCTAATGCCTAATCTCAGCCTACCGCATTTCGGTGGCAATGCAAAGAAAATTCTGTTACACCAATCTGTAAATCCATTGCTGGCTGTCAGCAGCCACTGAAACGACCAACTCAATCAGTCCAAGCGAATCGAGCCAATTAGATGTCAAACTTTCCCCAGTGTTCGCTCGCCGCGATCCTGATGATATTCCTAACCACGCCAATGACATTAGCTGAAGACAACTCCGCCGAAAAAAAACGTCCCGTTGTGATTGTCCACGGCGCTTGGGGTGGTGGCCACCAATGGAAGCCGGTCGCGCGGTCGTTGGAAAAAGAGCACGGGGGGCCCGTGTACCGAGTTACCCTGACCGGCCATGGAGAACGGTCGCACCTCGTATCACGCGACGTAAATTTAAGTACTCACATCGAGGACGTCGTTAATCTGATTTCCTTTGAATCCTTGGACTCGGTTATCTTGATCGGTCACAGTTACGGTGGCATGGTCATATCGGGGGTCGCCGATTCGATCCCCGAACGCCTCTCGCAGCTGATCTATTTGGATGCCATCGTGCTGGAAAATGGAGAGTCCTATCTCTCACTGATGCCCGACAAACAAAAAAAGTACACCGTACTCGCGAATACCGGCGGCGACGGTTGGCTGATTCCGGTCGAGTGGGAAAACAAAACGCGCGATGTGCCTCATCAGTTGGCGACATTGAAACAGCCCTTGTCGTTGACCAACCCGAAACGGCTGCAGATCCCGTCGCAGTATTGGCTGTTTGCAGACGCTGCCGCGGTGGAAAAAGACGATCAGTTTATCTTTCTGAACCGAGCGAAGAAGCTAAATTGGCCAACCCGAACGATGGATTGGAGCCACAATCCACACGTGCATCGACCGAAAGAACTCGCCGCTGAATTGCTCAAGGCCTTCCAGCAATGAACAAGCGAGAAACCCCGAGTCGATCGCCTCAGCGGGGCATCCCAATTTGGGAACGCGTCGCGCTCAATGTTGCCGCGCGAGCTGCCATGATTGCGATCAGTAAAGGCCGCGCGATCAAAATGTTACGGGCAAGTAGCGAGCGTGTCATCGCAATCGCCGAACACGCCGGTCCCGCGCGAGCGTTTGAGCCAGAAACGGTTCCTCGCCTGATTGGGATCCAGAACGTTAGCCGCGACTGGTCGGTGATGATGGTGATCGAACATCTGACGCTCGTGAATCGTGATGTCCTAAAACTGATCGGTGCACTCAAGGACGATGTGACCCCTCGCGGTGAACTGGACTTAGAGGACTACCGCCCCGATCTAGATCTCGGTTGGGACGCGATCGACCGCCACCGGGATGTTTTGGCCGATCTTGATTCGCTTGTTTCCTCGGCCAGCTCCTTGCAGAGCGTTGCGTATTTTCGGCATCCTTGGTTCGGAATGCTGAACGCGCACCAGTGGTTGTGCTTCGCTGCATTTCATCAACGGATCCATCTGCGGCAAGCCCAGCGGATTGTGGCCATTCAGGGCGTCAGTTGAGTGTTTGACTTGACCGGCGGTCGAGCGCGCTTGCCGTGTTGCCTAAAAGAAATTAGCCAAGTCGCCTTCTTTGCTTTCGAGCTTGCGGCGATGGTGGCTTTCGAGGATCGGCAGCGGGTCAACGAAGTTCCAGCCGGGTAGATTGGCAAAGGCGACCGCCATGAGAGCGCCGCCCCGTAACGCCCAGAGGATTCCACCGAAGGTTCCTAGCACCGTGATCGTCCCAACGGTTAAGCGAACATCTAGATCGATGCTGGCTGTTTTCGAGGATTCTTCCAGCTTCTGCCACAACAAGAATGTGTCTTGAGCGAAAGATTCTTTGTCATTCTGTTCCCAGTCCGCGTCCTCGTGATCGCGCTGAGCGTTCCTTTTTTGCTGACTGGCCAAACCGATCAGGATCTCGTTAACAAGCTCCGGGTCCGTTACCTCGCGCGCGATCCTTGATCCCTTTGAAAGCTGATTGGTCTCAGTTTCTAGCGTGGCAACGCGATCGATGAACTGTTGAAAGGTCTCGTTACTGGCGTTGCTCGGGATGAGTGCGATATCGTCTTCCGAGTCGGAATCGTCGTCGCTTGAATCACCGCTCTCGCTCGGTGCAACAGCGATTGGCTCCGATGCTTCCTCTCCGGCATCGTCTTGCGTATCGTTTGCGACTTCGCTGTCGCTGGCACCAGCAGTCGCAGGAGTCAGCACGCCTAGTTCGACGGATTGCCCGCTAAGTCTTAAACCTTGGCTATCGGCAATATCAAACGTGAAAAAATCAGTTTGTGCAGATGTTTCATCGCGAAAATACCTGACTAACCCATTGTCAATGTCCTCCTGCAAGAACGAATCACCCACGCTGACACTGAACCCGTTCCACTGTAACGACCCGTATGTCGGGGTGCCGTTGATGATGTAACGAAGTTGGTCGGCTGGCTGATCGGGATCGAGAGTATTCGCGTTAACCGTATGCAACGTAACCGACCCACCCAGCAGCACGTTGGCTCGCTGAGATGCTTCGAATGTTGGCTGACCGTTGACACCGATATTTAAACCAAACTCGGACGTGCTCCCGCTGATGCTGGTTGCCGTTGCTGTGACTTCATCTGCCGCAGTGAGACCAATGACCGCGAGCGTGCCGCTAAAGGTTCCATTTGCATCCGCAGTCAAAGAGCCAAGGTACCGTTGGCCCTCACCAAATCCGCTGGCATCGCCTGTCGCGACAAAGAACTCGACCCTCGCGTCGGCGAACGCAATGTTGTTCGAGCTGGAGCCAACGTAACCTGATACCGTCAGCTCGTTGGCCACCAAGTTCGCGATCGAGATTACCGGATGATCCATCGCTTCCTGAACCGCACCGGGTGTGATCGCTCCGTCGTTCGTATCGACGCCGTTACCGTTTCCGTTGACGAAGTCGTTTCTCGGATCGATGTCGATGCCCGGGCCAGCGTTGCCATGAATCTCGTTTCGAGTGATCGTGTTGCCCGTAGGTTCGCCGTTGGAACCAGCGCCCGTGATCAGGATTCCAGCGCCGCCTTTTCCTGGTTGGCCCTTGGTGCCAGTGATAACGTTCTTGGAAATCGTGTTGTCGTGAGCGTTATCGCCCAGTCCAATCCCCGCCGTCGTGGCGGCCTCGATCGTATTGTTCTCAACTATGTTTTGATGGGCGTTGTACCATAGCTCGACGCCCTTGCCGTTGAAGGGACGCACGTCTGATTGGACGAAAACGTCGTGAATGTAGTTGCCGATAAACGAGACGTTGGTTGAGTCGATCGTGGCGGCGTCGCCTGCAACGTGTGCGCCGCCGATTTCAGCCACCTCATTGTTTTCAAATGTGATCGCGCTAACGTTTCCATGGATCAGGCCATTGAAACGAACACCGGCCCCGTCCAAGTAGGCAATAAAGTTGTTTGAAACATGAGCAGCACCATCGAGCGCCAGGCCTCGATATCCGCTGTTCGTGCCCGGGTCGGTTCCGTCCGCTCGAGCACCAATGACCGTTCGCGAGATCGTCGCGTCGCCACCGGTATCGACGTTCTCGGTTACTTTGATCGTTGCGCCGCTACCATTCTGGCCGATCAATGCGAGGTTGCTGACGACGGCATTGTTCGCATCGATCTCGATCCCGCTGATCGAGCCGCCGAAATCGATTTGAAGTTCTTGCCGTGCAACGGCGTCGAGGATCAGCCCATCGACGCCCACGGATCGACTTGAGTTTACGTTGCCGGTGTTCGAGTCAACGACTGTCACGCCATCGGTGAAGCGATACGCTGTTCCATCGATCGTGGTATTCGCATCGGTCAAGCTTGGGATGGCCGCCGATAAGGATACGCTCCACCAATCACCATTGGCACCGCTTGCGTTTGTGGTAACCGTTGGAACGAACCGCATGACGTTGCTGCCTGTGATGGCATTTGCGTTCTCGACAAACTGTCTGAAGCTGCCTTGCCCGCTGTCTTCCGCCGTCGTCACGACGTTGAAGCTGAATGCCGAATCAACGCCTCTAACATCGATTCCAACGACGCTGCTGACGACGGTCACGTGCTCTGCCGTCGTCAGTGAACTCGCATCGTCGCTAACGCCACCCAACCTCCCGCCGAAGGCTGATCCGCTGGCGGTCAGGGCCGTCGTGCCACCCATGCCGTTAGCGACCAGCGCACCAGCAGAACCATACGTTTGCTCGGCGGTTACATCGGCAATGGAATTACCAACGTTGTACCCGCCGTTCGCCGTGATCGTGTTTGATTCAACGACGACGAAGTATGTGCCATCTAGCAGCCCGACGAATCGGTAGTTGCCGTCCATGTCGGTCGTTGTCGTTGCCACCAGCGTGTCGCCAGTAGACGCACCAGTAACCTGGTCGCTGTCTTGGTACAGATAAACGGTGGCACCACGGACGGCTAGGGCGTCCGACAAGTTCGAGTCCCCGTTAACGTCTTCCAGAATTCTTCCTTCGATGCGAAACGATTCGGCTAGGTCGATCGTGATTCGATTTGTCTCGTTAGAAAGATCGTCGCCATGGTTGGCGGTCCCGCCATCGTCCTGTACTTGAAATTCAAAATTGGCATAAGCATCGCCGAACGCGCCGTCAGGAGCCTTGAATTTTACTCGTCCAGCTTCAATGTCTCGCGCGTCGATTGATTGGTCTGCGGCAACCAATTCGTTGACTCCGACGCTTCCGTTGTTGTTGCGGTCTAGGTACAAACTGCCCACCTCGGGTAGGTTTGCGATTCGAATCGCTCGCAGGTCGTCCCCGTCAACTGGATCTGAGAATCCAAAGTCGGCCACGTTAAACCGGTAGTCGACATCTTCCAAACCTGACGCCGTGTTATCGGCGCCTTGAGGAGCATCATTCACTCGTATCATCCTGATTTTGAGTTGTTGCGTGGCAGAATCAAGCTCTCCGTCATTGGCAACGAATGTCAAATTGCGATCGGTCGCATTGAAATGGTCGCTCACGTTCTCAAAGCGAACGGTCCGAAGCGCAGCAATGAAATCCGATTTCGTCACGGAATCTAGCGAGTCAGCAGTCAAAGTTAACGTAACTGTTCCATCCGCCGTTAGCGGTTCCGCTTGGACTCCGGTCACGGAAACCCCGAATGTGTTCAGGTCGGCTTGGTCGACATGCAGCAGGTCCCCCGCTTTGCCATTGGTTAGTTCGATGACTACCGACTCGATGTATGCGTCGTCTGCGTCGGTGATGACCGCGTCGCCGTCGAGAACGCTGATCGGTTCCCGGTTTTCGATGAATGAGGTGACACCTTGGACATAGTTGCCGGTCGTGGTGTTTAACTCGAAATTGCTCACGTACAGCAAGCTGTCTGTGTCGTGGGGATCGCCCGTCGGTGTGTAGTTTGACAGCACCAGCGGTTGGACTGAGTGCGTTCCTGGTCGAAAGAGTGTGTTTGAGTAGTCGCCCGTTGACTCGCCACCCCCAACCGTCGACGTGTACTCCGTTGGGGTGTCTGGAACCGCGGACGCGGCAAGCAGTCCGTAGTTATAGCTGCCACCGGACGTCGCATTGCGAACCGCATCACCGGCCAGAAGAGCTGGACCGTCCCATGCATCACGCAACGTGATTACGTTGCCAGAAATACTCCCACCATCCCACAAGTCTTGCAGCACATTTCGAGTATAGGTGTAGTCAGCGTAAGTGTGGCCAGTCGAGTCTTGGTAGCCGTACCAAGCGACTGATCGGGCGTGCGCAGCGGTTGGAGCCGATTCATCGTACCAGCCGGTCGCGTCGGTTAATTCAATTTGCGTGTCGCCGGGATTGAGATCAGCTGCTAGGGTCGTGTCGGTCGCACCCGCATGGCGATAAACATGGGTCGGACGAATCGTGTTGCCATCGACATCAAAACTCGCGAACCCAAGATAGTGGAAGACATCACTCAGCGGCGCATCGCCGGCCGCGTCAGTCGCGTACGCGGTTGCGTTCAGGTCGTACGATTGCGAGGTGTCAACGACAAACCGGTTGTCCGAAAAGTTGACACCGCGCCCGGTGAAGCTTGGATGGTCGAGGCCACCGAAAGTCGCGTCGACGGATGAGAAACCATGGTCAAACGTGGCAGCCGCGTTGCTCACTGGCACAGAACTAAAAGCCAGCGGGCTGTCTCCTCCGAAAATGGGTAACTCGTCTCCAGAGGATTCTGCATTAAACGCCGAGGGGTCCGCTGTGTCCTGCCCCGCATCGTTCGGCTCAATGACTTCTTGCGGTTGTAGCAAAACGCCAAGCGGCGACGCGTCGTATAAAACGCGAGCCTCGAGCTCAAACATCGAACTGGCCGACACCAAACTGGCTGTTGAGTCCTGCGAATAGGTCACCGATTCGCTGGTCGTTAGCCGCTTGAGCAAGCCATTGATTGTGTTGACGAAGGGCATTTCGTATCCGGGCATGAAACGGCACCCCGGACGAAGAACTCGATCTGATTCGCCTGCATTCGGCAAGGCAAGGCAAGGAGTTTCCCCGCGAAAGCGGGATGGGGCGTGCCGAAGTTTACGCCGCCCGAGCGAAACCGCTGTCTCAAACACCGCGCAGCAAACCCTCATCGAGATATAAAGACCCGCACAACCGTTAGCATTCGTAGTGCCCGAGTCAGCAACGAACTCATCGCCCGAAATCAAAACCCGTTGCGTTGGTCATGAGGTCGAAACGCACAGCCGGTCGCTGAGGTCTCATGCCGAGTCTGTTGTGGAGGCACGTCTGATGATCCGAGCCAGCGTTGTGTTACGCGGGCACGGCTGAACTCAAGTACTTGTGGCACGCGGTGGCTGCGTTGCGACCTTCTCGGATCGCCCACACGACTAAGCTCTGCCCGCGGCGGCAGTCGCCGGCGGTGAAGATGCCCAATTTGCTGGTCTCGTGGTCGTCTTCGTTGGCTAAGATGTTCGAGCGATTATCGGTCTGTAAATCGAACGCGTCTGCGATGACTTTCTCAGGTCCCAAGAAACCGAGTGCGAGAAAAACCAGCTGCGCGGGAACGACTTCATCGCTGCCTTCGACGGGGCTAAAAGGTGCGGCTCCCGGACGTGGCTTTGACCAATCGACTTTCCCGATTTTCAAACCAGTCAGGTTCCAATCTTGATCGCCAATGAACTCAATCGTTTCGGTCGCAAACTTACGCGGGTCCGCGCCGAATTTGGCCTTGGCCTCGGAGTGGCCGTAATCCGTGCGGAAGATCAATGGCCACTGCGGCCACGGGTTGCTGTCGGCTCGCGCGTCGGGAGGGCGATTGACGATCTCTAGGTTCGTCACGCTTCGGCAGCCTTGGCGAATCGCAGTACCGATGCAGTCGGTGCCCGTGTCGCCACCGCCGATAACCACCACGTCTTTGCCGCGTGCGTCGATCGGATCCCCAGCTTGCGAGAGCAAGTACGAGGTTGAACCGCGTAAGTAGTCCATCGCAAAATGGATTCCGTTCAATGAGCGGCCGGGGATCTTTAGGTCACGAGGGCTGGTCGCACCAACGCAGATCACCGTCGCGTCGTGGCGGTCGACCAATTCATCGGCTGAGACATCCTCGCCCACATTGACGCCAGTGCGGAACTCAACGCCCTCTTTGGCCAGTAAATCCAAACGACGTTGCACCACACCCTTGTCCAGTTTCATGTTGGGGATTCCGTACATCAGCAGTCCGCCGATCCGATCGTCCCGTTCGAAAACCGTCACATGGTGACCCATTTGGTTCAGCTGATCGGCACAAGCCAACCCGGCCGGTCCCGACCCCACAATGGCAACCCGTTTCCCAGATCTTTTTGTGGGAATACGTGGCGTGACCCAGCCTTCTTCAAAACCACGGTCAATGATGGTTCGTTCAATACTCTTGATCGTTACGGCTGGTTCGTTGATTCCTAGCACGCACGAGCCCTCGCACGGGGCAGGGCAGACGCGGCCGGTGAACTCGGGAAAGTTGTTCGTGTGGTGCAGGCGTTGCAGTGCCTGTTTCCACTTGCCCTGATAAACCAAATGATTCCACTCGGGGATCAAGTTGTTCACCGGGCAGCCGGTGGCCAATCGATCAACGACCTCACCGGTGTGGCAAAACGGGACGCCGCAATCCATGCATCGAGCACCCTGCGAGCGAAGTTTCTCCTCGTCGTGCTCGATCACGAACTCGTTCCAGTCTTCCACCCGCGATTCGGCAGGACGCTTGCCTTCGTCCATGCGATCGATTTCCATAAATCCGGTTGGCTTACCCATCGTATTTTCTCGTCAAAATTTTTCGTTGGTGGTGACGCTCGTAATCGCCGAGTGTTTCAGTGCCGGTTGGCGGGGCGATGCTCGCGTCTCGATAGTTTAAAGCACGCTTGCCGGATGTCCGTAGGCACCCGGCAGGCGTTGGTTTCCCGCTACGCAGTTGCTTCTGCTGCTTTTTGCTGCAGAATGTCGCGGTACATGACCGGGATGACTTTCTTGAAAACAGCCAAGCTGTCGTCCCAAGCGGCCAAAATTTCCGATGCTCGTTCCGATCCCGTTAGGTCTTGGTGCTTTGAGATCAGAGCTTTGAGTTCGGCTTGATCGTCCGGGTTGCTCATGTCTTCCAAGGCGACCATTTCCATGTTGATGTTGCCCAGCAACCTATCGTCCGGATCGTACACATAAGCGATTCCGCCCGACATGCCAGCCGCAAAGTTACGACCGGTCGGACCGAGGATCACCGCGCGACCGCCAGTCATGTACTCGCACCCGTTCGATCCGCAGCCCTCGATCACCACCGTCGCGCCGGAGTTGCGC